>NZ_JACGXA010000003.1:0-300000 GCF_014138045.1 Nocardioides ginsengisegetis | reverse complement strand
CGAGCTCGGCGAAGGTGAAGTCCTCGGTGAACCAGCCGGTGATCTTCTGGCCGTCGATCGTCTTGGTCGTCTTGCGGTCGGCGAACTCCGGGTGGTCCGCGACGTCGGTGGTGCCGGTGATGTCGTTCTCGTGGCGGGCGACGAGGACGCCGTCCTTGGTCGAGACGAGGTCGGGCTCGATGTAGTCGGCGCCCATCGAGATCGCGAGGCGGTAGCCGGCGAGGGTGTGCTCGGGGCGGTAGCCGGGCGCGCCGCGGTGGCCGATGACCTGGGGCGTCGCGACCTGCTGGACCGGCGGCTTGTCGGTCGCCGTGGCGGTCGAGGTGCCGACGAAGGGCAGGGTCGCGCCGACGAGGGCGACGAGGCTGGCGCTGATGATCCGAGGTGTCATGGCCCCGACCCAAGCGAGGCGCGGTGACGGAGCGGGGTGGCTCAGGTGAACCGACGGTGACGCGTGGCGGGGCTCACGCGGTGCGGCCGTCGACGACGAGAGGGACGTACGGCGTGCGGCCGGCCAGGCGGGTCACGACGACGCCCGTGACGGTCATCGTCAGCGCGATGCCGGCCAGCACGACGAGCTGGAACTGCGCCGCCTCCGCGGGGCTGGCGCCGCCGAAGAGGGCGCCGACGAAGGCGCCGGGCAGGGTGACCAGGCCGGTGGACTTGGTCTGGTCGAGGGTCGGGAGCAGCGACTCGCGGACCGCCTCCTGACCGATCTCCTCGTGCGCCCGGCTGGGGGTCGCCCCCAGCGAGAGCCAGGCCTCGATCTCGTCCTTGCGGGCGCGGGAGCCGCGCAGGAAGTTGCGGCCCGCCAGGGTGGCCGCGCTCATGGAGTTGCCGATGATGATGCCGCCGACGGCCACGACGTAGCGCACCTCGAGGTCGACGAGGTGCAGGGCGAAGATCGTGACGAGGGTGAGCAGCGCTCCGGTGAGCACGCCCGCGACCGCCGTACGACGACCGCGGTGCAGCTCGCGGAGCCGCCCCATCGAGGTCCACGAGGCGGTGCTGAGCATCAGGACCACGAAGCCGGCGACCGTCCACGGCACCGCGAGGATCCCGCGCAGCAGCAGGGCGATCACGGTGAGCTGGACCACGGCGCGCAGCAGCGCCCACAGGGGGAACCAGCCCAGCCCGGTGCGCGCCCACCGGCCGATGCCGAGGGTGAGGGCCGTCATCGCGGCCAGCCCGGCGCCGAACGCGAGGTAGTGCGCGGTGCCGGTCACGCCCGCATTGTGCCCCGGCGGGCCTCAGGTACGGCTCAGGCGCGGGCCAGCGCGGGCTCGGCGTGGTGGCCGAGCAGGCCCTCCTTGCGGGCGACCACCACGGCCAGCGCGATGGTCGCGGCGGCGGCGGACATGTTGATCAGGAGCACCGTGACGCTCTTGACCAGGATGAAGGTCTCCAGCGACTGCGACTGCAGCAGCCACAGCGTCATCAGCGCCTTGCCCAGCGCGAGCAGCGCCCACAGGAGGGTCAGGTCCCGGAACAGTCGCTGGATGCGCGGGCGCATCGACAGCTCGTGGTCCAGCGGGTAGAAATCGCCGGCGAGCCGCGCGACCATCGGGCGGGCCGTGACCAGGGAGAGCAGGAACGCCGTGGCGACGACGCCGTCGCTGATGATCGGCTGGAGGAAGTAGAAGAAGGTGCTGTGCGCCATCAGGCTGATCACCGTGCGGCTGGTGATCAGGGCCGCGGTCAGGAACAGCAGCCCGGAGGTCCGCCGCCCGGTGAGCTTGCGCCACGCGATGGCGCCGTAGGACCACAGCAGCGAGACGATGATCGCGGTCCACACGCCGAAGGTCGCGAACACCGCGTAGAACAGTGCGGCCGGGATCACACAGGCGATGAGCAGGCTCAGGGAGACCCGCTTGATCACGGCGCCCAGGCGCGGGCGGTGGTGGCCCGCGGGCTCGGCGTGCGGGGCGGTGGGACGTTCGAGGGTGTCAGGCATGGCGGAAGCAGGCATCGTGGAGGTGTCTCCTGCCGACCGGGACCGGGTCGGGTGATGGGGGGCGATCGCCCCGGAACGACACGGACTGATCCGCGTCAGGGGGTTCCGGGGGTCTTTCCACTGTACGTCGGGAAGCCCGCCCGAGCGCCTGTCGACCGCGTCACAGGTTCCACTCACCGTCGCGGAGACGTGGCCCCCGGTTCGCGGCATGATGTCGGCCATGGCCGACTCACGCGCTGGACAGCTCGCCGAACCCTCCGACCTCGTCGACGTCGCGCACCTGGTGACGGCCTACTACACCGGCGTGCCCGACCCCGAGGACGTCGACCAGCAGGTCGCCTTCGGCACCAGCGGGCACCGTGGCACGTCGCTGAAGACGTCCTTCAACGAGACGCACATCCTCGCCACCACGCAGGCGATCTGCGACTACCGGCGCGAGCAGGGGTACGACGGCCCGCTGTTCATCGGCCGCGACACCCACGGGCTGTCGGAGCCCGCGTGGGCGACCGCCCTGGAGGTCCTGGCCGCCAACGACGTGACCGTGCTCGTCGACGACCGCGACGGCTGGACGCCGACTCCGGCTGTCTCCCACGCCATCCTGCGCGCCAACGCCGGCCGGACCACCGGGCTCGCCGACGGCATCGTCGTCACCCCCTCGCACAACCCGCCGACCGACGGCGGCTTCAAGTACAACCCGCCGCACGGCGGCCCCGCCGACACCGACGCGACGTCGGTGATCGCCCGGCGCGCCAACGAGCTGATCGCCGGCGGGCTGGCCGGGGTGCGCCGGATCCCGTTCGGGCGCGCCCGGGCCGCGGCGGCGCCGTACGACTTCCTGGGGACGTACGTCGACGACCTGCCGAACGTGCTCGACATCGGGGCGATCAAGAACGCCGGCGTCCGGATCGGCGCCGACCCCCTCGGTGGCGCGGCGGTGGACTACTGGGGCGAGATCGCCGAGCGGCACGGCCTCGACCTGACCGTGGTCAACCCGCTGGTCGACCCGACGTGGCGCTTCATGACGCTCGACTGGGACGGCAAGATCCGGATGGACTGCTCCTCGCCCAGCGCCATGGCCTCGCTGATCCGGCGCAAGGACGAGTACGACATCGCGACCGGCAACGACGCCGACTCCGACCGCCACGGCATCGTCACCCCGGACGCCGGGCTGATGAACCCCAACCACTTCCTCGCCGTCGCGATCGGCTACCTCTTCGGCGGTGCCCGCCCCGACTGGCCGGACACGGCGCGGATCGGCAAGACGCTGGTGTCGTCCTCGATGATCGACCGGGTCGCGGCCGGGCTCGGCAAGCCGCTGGTGGAGGTGCCGGTCGGCTTCAAGTGGTTCGTGCCCGGCCTGATCGACGGCTCGTTCGGCTTCGGGGGCGAGGAGTCGGCGGGCGCCTCCTTCCTGCGCCGCGACGGCTCGACCTGGACCACCGACAAGGACGGGATCATCCTGGCGTTGCTGGCCTCGGAGATACTCGCCACCACGGGCAAGTCCCCCTCGCAGCACTACGCCGACCTGGTCGCCGAGCACGGCGACCCGGCGTACGCCCGCATCGACGCACCCGCCAACCGGGAGCAGAAGGCCAAGCTCGGCGCGCTGTCGCCCTCCGACGTGACCGCTACGTCGCTGGCCGGCGAGGAGATCACCGCCAAGCTCACCGAGGCGCCCGGCAACGGCGCGAAGATCGGCGGCCTCAAGGTGACCACGGAGTCGGCGTGGTTCGCCGCCCGGCCGTCGGGCACCGAGGACGTCTACAAGATCTACGCCGAGTCGTTCCGCGGGGCCGACCACCTCGCCGAGGTGCAGGCCGAGGCCCGCGAGGTGGTGTCCGCCGCCCTCGGCTGAGCGGCTGGGATGCTGGGCGCGTGCGCTTCACCGAGAACGAGATGACCCAGGCGATGGCCGGCGCGGCGAAGTCGGTCCTCGCAACCCGGCGGGACGTGCGCCGCGGCAAGCGGGACGTCGACGAGCTGTGGGAGTCGATGGACCGCGCCCAGCGCTACCAGCTGCTGAGCGGGCTGGGCGACCAGGTGCTCCCGGTGCTGGTCGCGCTCCCCGACGTGAAGGTCGCTCCCGGCACGCGGCCGTCGTACACAGACCGGGAGGTGCTGGCCACGGTCGAGTCGGTGGCGACCGACGACCTGGGGCGCGTACGCCGGGCGGTGCTGCTGCGGGCCCGCGTCGCACTGGTGCAGGCGGCGCTCGCCGCCGTGCCGCCGCGGCTCGACCCGGACGCCCTCATCGACCCGGACTCGTCGGGATAGTCCCCAACGCAATTGCTGTCCGCGGGGTCATTCCACGACAACTGCGTTGGGGACTATCCCGGCAGGCCAGAGGTCAGCGCCGGACGCGGCCGAGGATGAAGAGCACGAGGGCGATGATGGCCAGCACGATCAAGATGGTCCACAGCATGGTGAGACTCCGTCCGTTGGGTTGATGGGTCGTGCGCTGCCGGTCGGAGTCCGAGCGAGCAGTCGCAGGACAGTTCGTGCCCAGTCGATGGCTCCTCCAAACGCAGGGTGTCAGGCGGCCTTGGCCTCCGCGGCCCGGCGCGCCTGCTGGTTGAGGCGGGCCTGCGCGGCCCGACGGACCTTGGCGCCACCGGTGGTCATCTTGTAGAGCAGCTTGGTCTGCGGCACGACGTTCTTGGCGTTGGTCGTGGCCAGCCAGCCGTTGGGCAGCGACAGGCGGATCACCTTGTGCCAGGCGGACGCGACCTGCTTCGGGAACGGCGCGGCGTGGTAGTTCAGGCCGTACTTGTCGAAGAGGTCCTTCACCTTCGGCGCGATCTCGGCGTACCGGTTGGACGGCAGGTCCGGGAACAGGTGGTGCTCGATCTGGTGGGACAGGTTGCCGCTCATGAGGTGCATGGCCTTGGAGCCGGAGATGTTGGCCGAGCCGAGCATCTGGCGGACGTACCACTCGCCGCGGGTCTCGCCCTCGATCGAGCGCTTCTCGAACGTCTCGACGCCCTCGGGGAAGTGGCCGCACATGATGATCGAGTGGCTCCACAGGTTGCGGACCACGTTGGCGGTGAAGTTGGCGGCCAGGGTGGGCAGGAACGAGCCGGTCGGCAACGACAGCGCCGGGTGGACGACGTAGTCCTTGGTCGCCTGGTTGCGGATCTTCCTCAGCACCTGGCTGACCCGGGCCTTGAACTCGGGGTCCTTGGTCTTCTTGCGCTTGATGTTGGCGCCGAGCTCGAGGTCGTAGGCCGCGATGCCGTACTCGAAGAAGCAGGCGTTGACGAAGTTCCAGAACGGCTGGACGAGGAAGAACGGGTGCCAGGGCTGGTCCTCGTCGACGCGCATGATGCCGTAGCCGAGGTCGTTGTCCTTGCCGATGACGTTCGTGTAGGTGTGGTGCAGCTCGTTGTGCGAGTGCTGCCACTGCTTGGCCGGCGTCGCCATGTCCCACTCCCACGTCGTGGAGTGGATCTTGGGGTCGCGCATCCAGTCCCACTGGCCGTGGAGGATGTTGTGGCCGATCTCCATGTTCTCGAGGATCTTCGCGACCGAGAGGCCGGCGGTGCCGACGACCCAGGCCGGCGGGAAGACGCTCGCCAGGAGGACGGCGCGGCTGCCGAGCTCCAGCTTGCGCTGGACGCTGATCACCTTGCGGATGTACGCCGCGTCGCTGGCGCCGCGCGCGTCGAGCACGTCCTGGCGGATCGCGTCGAGCTCGACGCCGAGCTGCTCGATGTCCTCGGGGGTGAGGTGGGCGATCGGGTTGTCGGACTTCTTCTGCAGGGCGGTCATGGTGGTTCCTCTCGGGGGGGGTCGAGGAGTCAGTTGTCGATGTGGCAGGGGCCGGCGGCCGCGCTGATGCAGGTCTGGATGATCACGCCGTCGCCCGGGGCGGCGATCGTGAGCTGGCCGTTGCGCAGGTCGCGTACGGCGCCCTCGCGGAGCGGCAGGACGCAGCCGAAGCAGACGCCCATCCGGCAACCGCTGGGCATCAGGACGCCGGCCGACTCGGCCGCGTCGAGGATCGGGGTGGCGCCGTCGGCCTCGACGACGGTGCCGGACTTCGTGAACGAGAGCGTGCCGCCGCTCTGCCCATCGTTGGCGTTGGCGACCATCGGCGCCCGGAAGCGCTCGATGTGCAGCGGCAGGCCCTTGGGCTCGTGGTGCGCCTCGAGCGCGTCGAGCAACCCGACCGGGCCGCAGGCGTAGGTCACCCGCTCGGCGAGGTCGGGGACGATCGTGTCGAGGTCGTCGACGTCGAGCATCCCGTGGGTGTCGGTGTGCAGCTCGACGAGGCGCAGGCGGCCCTCGGCGGCGTACTGGCGGAGCTCGTCGCCGAAGATCACCTCGGCCCGCGAGAGCGCGGAGTGCAGGACCACGATGTCGGCAGTGATCCGCTCGGAGCGGGCGAAGAGGCCGCGCAGCATGCCGATGACCGGGGTGATGCCCGATCCCGCGGTGACCATCAGGAGCTTGGCGGGCATCGGGTCGGCGAGCACGAAGTCGCCGGCAGCCTGGCCCAGCTGGATCATCTGGCCGGGGCGGACCTTCCGCACGAGGTGGTTGGAGACCACGCCGTCGGGGATGCCCTTGACCGTGATGCTGATGCAGCGGTCGGCACGGGGGCCGTGGGTCAGCGAGTAGGTGCGCCAGAGGCGGACGCCGTCAACGTCGATGCCGATGCGGACGTACTGGCCGGGCACGTGGCCGGCCCAGTCCTTGCCCGGCTTGATCACCAGGGTGGCGGCGTCGGCGGTCTCGGCGGTCACGGACACGATCCGGCCGCGCAGGTCGGCGCCCTTGCGGAGCGGGTGGAAGACGTCCAGCACGTCGCCGAGCTCGAGCGGGGTCACCGCGGCCTCGGCGAGCCGGCGTACGCCGTCGCGCAGGCTGCGTCCGAACGGGACGGGAGCCGCGGCGCGGGGGAGAACGGTGCTCATGGGATCAGTCTCCTGCACCTCGGGCGTAAACTCATGTGCGAGGAACGTGAAAGTCCGCGTCACATTTGTTCGCAGGAGACAAAAATGCCCCGAGCGACTCCCCGCCGCACCGCCGGTCACGGGCTGACCCTGTCCCCCGAGGCGGTGGCCGACATGCGCTCCCGCCTGCCGGCGGTCGCCGAGGCCACCGTCGCGGCCATCATCGAGGAGGTCCCCAGCTACGAGGGTGCCCTGTCCGGGCCGATGGGCGAGAACATCCGGAACGCGGTGCAGCTCGCGCTCGGCGGCTTCCTCTCGTTGGCCTCGGGCCGCCGCGGCTCGGACCCCCGCACGCCGGCCGCGCCGGCCGTCGAGGGCGCCTACCAGCTCGGCCGGGGCGAGGCCCGCAGCGGCCGGACGACCGAGGCGCTGCTGGCGGCCTACCGGATCGGCGCCCGGGTGTCGTGGCGCGAGATGTCGACGGCGGCGGTGGCCAACGGGGTCCAGCCGGAGACGCTGGTCGACTTCGCCGAGCTGGTCTTCGCCTACATCGACGAGCTGTCCGCGGCCAGCGTCGCCGGGCACACCGACGAGCTCGCGACCACGGGCCGGGTGCGGCAGCGGCTGCTCGAGCGGGTCGCCCACCACCTGCTGAACGACTCCGCCACCGAGACCGTGGTCGACGCCGCCGAGCGCGCCGACTGGGTCCCACCGACCACGCTGACCGCGGTGCTGCTGCCGGAGTCGCAGGTCCGCTCGGTCCTCGCCTCCCTCTCCCCCGCGACCCTGCGGGCCGGCGACCTGCCCGGGCTCGAGGAGCTCGCGCTGCTGCTGGTCCCCGACGCGCACGGCCGCGCGCGGGGCGTGCTGCTGCGCACGCTGCGGGGCCGCGGCGGCATCGCGGGTCCTCCCCGGCCCTGGCTGGAGGTGCGGGCGTCGTACGACCGGGCGCTGCGTGCGCACGCGCTCGGGCTCCCCGACGACACCGAGGCTCACCTCCCCCGGCTCGTGCTCGGTGCCGACCCGGCCGCGCTCGCCGACCTCCGTGCCCAGGTGCTGGCCCCCCTCGAGGGGCTGCGCCCCGGCACGGCCGAGAAGCTCGCGGACACCCTGCGGTCCTGGCTGCTGCACCAGGGTCGCCGGGAGGAGGTCGCCGAGGAGCTGTTCGTGCACGCGCAGACGGTCCGCTACCGCATGGGCCAGCTCCGCGACCTGTACGGCGACCGCCTCGACGACCCGGACACCGTGCTGCAGCTCGTGCTGGTGCTCGGTGCGGACCGGGTCAGCCGGCCGGCGGCGGGTCAGGGCTGAGCGAGGGGTCCTCGGGGAGCGAGAGGGTCAGCACGGCGTCCTCGATCAGGTCGTTGCGCTCGATGTCGAGCTCGACCTGCCGGAGCCGCTGCGCGAGCGTGGGCTCGCGGTCGTCGCCGGTAAGGTCGACGGCCGCCACGACGAACACCTTCTGGGGACCGACGTACTCCACGTGCAGGTAGGTGATCCGCTCGATCGCGTCGTGGGCCAGCAGGGCCGCGAGGACCCGCGACCACATCTCCGAGCCGAGGGTCTGGCCGAGGAGGTACTGCATGTTGCGGCGCATCAGGTAGACCGCCACGAACGCCAGCAGCAGGCCGACCGCGATCGAGCCCACCGCGTCGTACGCCGCCTGGCCGGTCAGCTGGTGCAGCGCGATGCCGGCACCGGCCAGGACCAGCCCGAGCAGGGCTGCGAAGTCCTCGAAGAAGACCGCCCGCAGGGTGGGGTTGGAGGTCCGGTCGATGTAGCTGAGCGGGTGCAGCCCCCAGCTGCTGGCCTCGCCCTTGAGCTGGCGGCTGGCCTGGATGAACGACGAGCCCTCGAGCAGGAATGCGAGCCCCAGGACGACGTAGTTGACGGTGTAGCTCACCTCGCTCGGCTCGGCGAACAGCTCGCTCACGCCGTGCCAGATCGAGACGACCGCGCCGGCCGAGAACAGCCCGAACGCCGCGACCAGCGACCACACGTAGGTCGCCCGGCCGTAGCCGCGCGGGTGCTTGTCGTCGCGGGGCCGCTCGCCGCGCTTCTCGGCGATCAGCAGGAAGACCTCGTTGCCGGTGTCGGCCCACGAGTGCGCGGCCTCCGCCCCCATCGACGCCGAGCCGGTGAGGAAGGCCGCGACCGTCTTGGCCAGGGCCAGCAGTCCGTTGGCGACCAGCGCGACCAGGACCGTGAAGGTCGAATCCTTCTTCTGCCCCGGCTCGGTGGGCATGGCCTCGTCCACCGCCTCGTCGCTCCTGAGCTCGGAGTCGCCCGGAGGCGGGGCGTCGGGGGGCAGGTGGTGGTCGGTCACAGCACAGTCGTACCCCACGAACGACGTCTCGGTCACACGGGAGGCGGGGCGTGGCGGTCCGGCATGGTCGTGGGCCGTAGCGTGCTGGACATGACGTCCCCCCTCCGCACCGTCCTCGTGGCCGCGCTCGCGACCCTCGCCCTGGCCGGCTGCTCGTCGGACGCCACCACCGGATCGCCCTCCGCCGACTCGACCTCGGCCACGCCCAGCGCCTCGGTCACCACGCAGGTCGACGCGCAGTTCCCGACGTACGTCGCCCTCGGCGACTCCTACACGGCCGCGCCGCTCGTGCCGGACACCGACACCTCCAACGGCTGCCTGCGCTCGACCAACAACTACCCGGCGCTGGTCGCTGCGGCCCTCCCGGGCACCTCACTCACGGACGTGAGCTGCAGCGGGGCGTCGAGCGAGTCGATGATCGGCGTGCAGAAGACCAACACCGGGCTGGTGCCGGCGCAGTTCGACGCCCTGACCGAGGACACCGACCTCGTGACGATCGGCATCGGCGGCAACGACGCCAACCTGTTCGCCACGATGGTGGGCGCGTGCTCCCAGGTCACCAGCAAGGACCCGCACGGCTCACCGTGCCGGGACAAGCTCACCGCAGGCGGGAAGGACCAGCTGCGCGCGGCCGTGCAGCAGATCGGCGGGCACGTGACCGCGATCGTCAAGGGCATCCACGACCGCTCGCCCCAGGCGAAGGTGCTGGTCGTCGGCTACCCGCAGATCCTGCCGGCCCACGGCACCTGCCCCGACCTGCTGCCGCTCGCCGACGGCGACGTGGCCTACGCGCGCGGCGTCCTCGAGGACCTCGTCACCACGATCAGGAAGGCCACCGCGGCCGCCGGTGACGCGGAGTACGTCGACCTGTTCGCCGCCACCGCCGGCCACGACATCTGCGCGAAGGATCCCTGGATCAACGGTGCGCAGACGGATCCGCAGGCCGCCCTGGCCTTCCACCCGTTCGAGGCCGAGCAGCAGAAGGCCGCCGAGCTGGTGCTGGCAGCGCTCAAGTAGCGCGAGAGGGCAGTTGGGGGCACTCCCAACGGCGCGAGAGGGCAGTTGGGGGCACTCCCAACGGCGCGAGAGGGCAGTTGGGGGCACTCTCAGTGCCCTCTCGGCGCGATGAGACTGCCCCTGAGTGCCCTCTCGGCGCGATGAGACTGCCCCTGAGTGCCCGCTCGGCGCGATGAGACTGCCCCTGAGTGCCCTCTCGCGCTAGAGGGCGGAGTGGACCGTCGCGCCGGCGACGAGGGTGAGGGCGACGGACATGTCACGGAGGGCGGCGCCGGTCTTCGCCGAGTCACCGAGGTCGGCCAGCGGGTCGGCGTCGAGGAGGACCAGGTCACCGCGGGAGCCGACGCGGACCATGGGCTGGCCGTCGACCGAGGCGGCCAGGGCCTCGCGGGGGGTGAGGGCGTGCTCGGGGTGCCAGGCGACGCGCTCGTCGGCGCTGCGGTGGACGGCCGAGGAGACGGCCAGCCACGGGTCGAGCGGCGAGACGGGCGCGTCGGAGCCCATCGCGAGCTCCACCCCGTCGTCGAGCATCCAGCGGAAGGCGAACGAGCGCGCCGACCGGTCGCCCCAGATCTTCTCGGTGAGGTCGCGGTCATCGAGCAGGTGGGCGGGCTGGATGCTGGCGCGGATGCCGAGCCGAGCCATCTCGCGCACGTCGTCGCGGCCGACGAGCTGGGCGTGCTCGATGGAGCCACGGGCACCCGTGTCGGCATACGACGCGAGCGCCTCGGCGACAGCCGCGTCACCGATCGCGTGGGTGGCGATCTCGAGGCCCGACGCGTGCGCGCGGGCGAGCAGAGTCCGCAGCTCGGCGCCCGACAGGTTGGGCTGGCCGCAGGGGTACTCCAGGCGGTGGGCGTCGGCGTAGGGCTGACAGCACCACGCCGTGCGGGTGTTGAGGGAGCCGTCGCTGATGATCTTGAGCGGCCCCATGGTGAGCCGGTCGTCGCAGCCGGGCAGCGCGTCGCCGGTGCGCAGGCCCCGCCCGATGATGTCCTCGAGGGTGTCGGCGTAGGTCGCCATCCGGATGCTCAGCAGGTCGCAGCCGTTGGCCCAGCGGTGCTGCCACTCCGGCACGCCACCGCTGAACTCGAAGTCGACGATGCCGACGACGCCCATCGTCGCGGCGTGGTCGAGCGTGCGGCGGTAGGCCTCGGGCGAGGTGCCGTCGTCGCCGACGAGCGTGGACAGACGGGCGTACGCCGCGAACCACTCGGCCTCCCGGACCACGCTGTCGCGCACCGGCATCGCCAGGTGCATCAGCGCGATCGTGTTGAGCCAGGCGTGGTGGCCGTCGCCGCTGATCAGCACGACGGGGGTGTCGCCGGAGACCGCGTCGAGCTCGGAGACGGTGACGTCGCGCTCCCAACCGCCGCTGCGGTGGCCCCAGCCGATGACGGGGAGCTCGGGGTACTCAGCGACCCGCTCGGCGACCATCCGGGTGGCGTCCTCGGGCGAGCGCGCGAAGGCCAGGTCGAGCCGCTGCGAGGCCAGGGTCCACTGGGCGAGGTGGACGTGCTGGTCCCAGAGGCCGGGAGCGATCCAGCGGCCGGCGGCGTCGATCTCCTCGACGCCGGCAGGTCTGTCGAGCGCGGTCCCGACGGCGGTCACCGAGCCGCCCTCGACGAGGACGTCGAGGGGCTGGTCGGGGGCGACCTCTCCCGGCGCGAGCGGGACGAGGCGGGCGTTCCGGATCATCGTCACGTCCCGCACGCTAACGCCCGGCGAGAGGTCAGACCGGGTCGGGGAGGGGGTCCTCGTGAGCGGGGACGGTCTCCACCTCGTGGGGCATCTGCATCGGGCGCGGCCGCAGCAGCCCGCCGCCGATCGCGGCGGCCAGCAGCGCGAAGACGGCACCGGCCGCGAACGCCCAGTGGTAGCCGCCGTTGAGCGCCTCGACCGGGTCCGCCCCACCGGCCAGCAGCGAGCCCGTGCGGTGGTCGGAGAGGCTCACCAGGATCGCGAGGCCGAGCGCGCCGCCCATCATGAAGCTGGTGTTGACGACCCCCGACGCCAGGCCGGACTCATGCGGCTCGACGTCACCCATCGCGGCCAGGAGCACCGGGTTGAAGGCGATGCCGGCGCCGATGCCGAGCAGGATCATCGAGGGCAGCACGTCCACGGCGTACGAGCCGTCGACGGGCGCCCGGGAGAACAGCGCGAGGCTGGCGGCGGCCAGGCCGAGGCCGACGGTGAGCGGGCGGCGGATGCCGAACCGCATGACGGCGCGGTCGGAGACCTTGAGCGAGCAGAACGCCATCACCACGCTGGTCGGCAGGAAGGCCAGGCCGACCTCGAGGGCTTCGTAGCCCAGCACGCGCTGGAGGTAGAGGGCCGCGAGGAAGAACCACGCGAACATCGCGGCCGCCCAGAGCACGCCGACGACCTGGGAGATCGAGACGTTGCGGAGCGCGAACAGCCGCAGCGGGACGAGCGGGCTCGCGGCGCGCGCCTCCCACCCGACGAACGCGGCGAGCAGGGCGGCGCTGGCGCCGAGCACCCCGAGCGTGCGGCCGGAGGTCCAGCCGGCCTCGTTGCCGCCGACGATGCCGTAGACCGACAGCATCAGCGCGGCCGTCACCAGCACGGCACCGGCCACGTCGAGCCGGCCCTGGCCCTCGGCGACGTCGTCGCCGGGCAGCACCCGCTGGGCGGCGAACCAGACCGCGACGCCGACCGGGACGTTGACCAGGAAGATCCAGTGCCACGAGAAGAGGCCGGTGAGCACGCCGCCCAGCAGCACGCCGACCGCGCCGCCGCCCGACATCACGAACCCGAAGAAGCCCATTGCCTTGGCCCGCTCGCCCGGGTCGGAGAACAGGCCCATGATCAGGCTCAGCGCGACCGCGGACACCGCGGCGCCGCCGAGCCCCTGGATCGCCCGGCCGGCGACCAGCAGCCCCGACGACGGCGCGAGGCCGCAAGCGATCGAGGCGACCGTGAACGACACGACGCCGAGGGTGAAGACCCTCTTGTTGCCGAACAGGTCGCCCAGCCGGCCCGACAGCAGCAGGAAGCCGCCGAAGGTCAGCAGGTAGGCGTTGACCACCCACGCCAGCGCCGACGGCGAGAAGCCGAGGTCGGTCTGGATGGAGGGCAGCGCGACGTTGACGATGCTGGAGTCCAGCACGATCATCAGGTCGCCCAGGCAGAGCACGTAGAGCGCCAGCCAGCGGCTCTTCAGGTCGGTCATCGCAGGTCTCCTCGGTGTCGGGGTCTCACCCCCTCCACGAACACGGGGCTACGGATACGACAGACCCGCCCGAGGAGAAATACTCATCGTCCGTCAGACGTGGCGGCGGGACTGCACCACCCGGAAGCGGGAGGCGACGTACGCGCCGTCGGTGTAGGACGCGTTGGCCGCCGGGTTGGCGCCGGTGCCGTGGAAGTCGGAGTAGGCCGCGGACTGGTTGACGAAGACGCCGCCGAGGAGGTTCTCCGAGAGGGCCACCCCCGCGTCGAGGGCCGCGTCGCGCATCGATGCGATGACCGGCTCGGAGGTCGCGTAGACCGCCGCCGTCATCGCGCCGTGGCGCTGCACGGTGTCGCGGAAGAGGTCGATCGACTCCTCGGTGGAGGACGTGGTGATCAGGTAGGCCACCGGGCCGAAGCACTCGGACTCGTAGACGTCCGCATCCTTGGCCGACAGCTGCACGAGCGTGGGGGTGCGCACCGTCGCGTCGGCGTACGCCGGGTGGGTGACCGTGCGCGAGGCGACCAGCACGTCGCCGCGGGCGCCCACCTGCTCGAGCCGCTCGAGCACGCCGGCGTTGACCACGCCGCCGAGCAGCTCGACCGCCCGGGCGTCGTCGCCGAGCAGCTTGCCGAGGGCCGCCTCGATGCCGGCGCCGACCTCGGCGGGCGTCTTCACGCCGTCGTCGGTCGCGATGCCGGACTCGGGGAGGTAGACGTTCTGCGGGGCCGTGCACATCTGGCCGGAGTAGAGGGAGAACGAGAACGCGAGGTTCTGGCACATCGCCCGGAAGTCGGACGTGGAGTCGATGACGACGGTGTTGACGCCGGCCTTCTCGGTGAAGACCGTGGCCT
The DNA here is from genome assembly GCF_014138045.1 of Nocardioides ginsengisegetis. NCBI lineage: Bacteria > Bacillati > Actinomycetota > Actinomycetes > Propionibacteriales > Nocardioidaceae > Nocardioides > Nocardioides ginsengisegetis. Next base: position 285,761 of record NZ_JACGXA010000003.1, on the reverse strand, counting down.
GGCGGGCATTGGCCTCGAGCCAGTCGCCGAAGGCGTTGCCGCCGGTGAAGTCGATCAGCTTGACCTCGGGCCGCACGGCGAGGACGGCCGCGAGCTTGTCGGCGGGGTCCTCGGCGGCCAGCGTCACCAGGTTGGGGTCGAAGCCGGCCTCCGCCAGCACCTCCTGGCAGGCCTGCACCGTGATCGCGAGCGGCAGCACGGCCGAGGCGTGCGGCTTCACGACGACCGGGTTGCCGGTGACCAGCGAGGCGAACAGGCCGGGCCACGAGTTCCACGTCGGGAAGGTGTTGCAGCCGATGACCAGCGCGACGCCGCGCGGCACCACGGTGAAGGTCTTCTCCATCCGCAGCGGCTCGCCACGGCCGGGCTTCTCCCACAGCGCGGTGGCGGGGGTGCGGGTCATCTCGGTCCAGGCGTAGGCGATCGCCTCGAGCGCGCGGTCGAGCGCGTGCGCGCCGCCGGCCTGGAAGGCCATCACGAAGGCCTGGCCGCTGGTGTGCTGGACGGCGTTGGCCAGCTCGAAGATCCGGCCGTGCAGGCGCGCCAGGATCTCCAGGCAGACCCCGGTGCGGGCCTCGGGGCCGGCGTCGCGCCAGGCCTTCTTGCCCGCCTCGGCGGCGACCAGCAGCGCGTCGACGCCGGCCGGGGTCACGCGGGGGTAGGTGACACCCAGGTCGAAGCCGTACGGCGAGCGCTCGGTCGCCACAGTGCCCTCCGCGCCCGGCGTGCTCAGCGGGAAGGCGCCGTCGAGCCAGGACTTCCACGCCGCGACACCGTCGGCGGCGGCGTTCTCGCCGTACACGCGCGGCGAGGGGGACTCGTCGAAGGCGGAGAAGTAGCCACGGGTGGCGCAGGCCGCCACGGCGGCGTCGAGGCGGTCACGGTGCTGGGCGAAGAGGTCCGACGACGTTGTCATGGCGCCACCCAATCCTCTCGGCGGGCGGTGACGCAACTCACGGAGGGGCCAGACCTTAGGGTGACGGCCATGGGCGCACGGGGACTCGGGGTGGTGCTGCTCCTCGCCCTGCTCGGGGTGGGCGGCGGCTACGCCTGGGCAGAGCACCGCGAGCCGACGGCGGTGACCTTCCGCGACGCCGGCCCGGTGCCCGCGAGCAGCCCCTCGCTGCCGGTCGACCCGGTGCGGCCGTTTGCCGCCGACATCCCCTACCCGCCGCTGCTGCCGAGCCTGACCTACAAGCGGCACGTCATCGGCAGCCCGGGCTTCCAGTGGACCTACCGGGCGCCGCGCGGCTGGGTGCGCACGGAGGAGTACGACAACGAGTACCGGTGGCGGCCGCGCGGCGAGCCCGAGATCGGCGGCTACAGCCTGCGCGTCAAGATCGCCAGCGAGCACAAGACCCGGGAGCAGATGGTCGCGCAGAAGCTGGCCGCGATGCAGGCCGGCTACCAGGACGTCGAGATCATCGGCCAGACGACCGACCTGCTGTCCTTCAGCTACCGCGACGCCGTCCGCAACACGCAGCGCTTCAACACGTTCATGTGGTTCTCGATCCCCGGCGAGACCGAGGCGAAGTTCGAGATGTCCGTCGTCGGTCGGTCCGTCGACCGGGCCGGTCTCGACGACCTGCTGGCGACGGTGTCCAGGAGCATCTCGCCCGTGCAGTAGCGGGCGTCAGATGCCGCGGGTCTCGACGGAGTCGAGCACGGCGTTGGCAGTCGCCCGGGTCGCGCTGCGCACCTGGATCCACAGCAGCCGGTTGTCCGCGACCTGCACGACCCGCTCGACGGTGACCCCGCCGGGGCAGTCGGTGTAGACGACGGTCACCGAGGAGCCCAGATCGCCCTCGTCGGTGTACGGCGACTGGGCGGTCCGGCACTCGGGATGCTGCGGCACCTGGCTCGGCAGCTCGGTGCCGGCGAGGATCCCGAGGAAGACGCCCTGCGCGGTCGACGCCGTGGCGGTCCAGTCGGGGCTCGTCCCGACCGAGAGGGCGGCGTACCGGGTCTTGTCGAGGGGCGAGCGCCACCCGGTGTCGGCGACCGCCCGGTGCCAGGTCGACGGGACGGTCACGAACAGCGAGCCGCCGTCGTCGCCCAGCGTCACGTCGCGGTCGGCCCGACGCTGCTCCGCGGCGTACCCACCGGCGGCGCCGGCCGCCAGCGCGACGGCGCCGACGAGCGCCGCGGCGACCGTGCGGCCGCGGCGCCGGGGCTCCGCGGGTGGCTGCGGCTCGGGCAGGACCGTGCCGGCGACCGGGCGCGGCGAGGGCCGGGCACCGGGCTGGGTCAGCGCGGGGTCGACGGGCAGCCACGGGGCCGGCGCCGTGCCCGCGGCCTCCCGGCCGAGCGCGGCGGTCAGCGCCTCGACGTAGGACCGGACGTCGGGCCAACGGTCCTCGCGGTCGGGGGCCAGGCCACGGCGTACGACGGCGTCGACCTCGGCCGGGAAGGGCCGCTCCGGCGTCGAGAGCGACGGGGGCGGGCCGGGCTCGGCGGCCGCGGCCAGCGTCGCGTGGGAGTAGGGCGCCCGGCCGGCGAGGAGCAGGTGGGTGAGCGCGGCGAGGGAGTACTGGTCGGCGCGGGCGTCGAGGCTCTCGCCCTGCGCCTGCTCGGGCGCGACGAAGGACGGCGTGCCGGCGATCATCGTGAGCCGCGAGGACATGTCGAGCGCCTTGCCGAGCCCGAGGTCGCCCATCATCGCCCGGACCTCGGTGCCGGACCCGGCCTCGACGGTGCGGAAGAGGACGTTGGCCGGCTTGACGTCGCGGTGCAGGATGTTGCGCTCGTGCAGGGCCTGGAGGCCGGCGCCGACCTGGCGGATCACCTCGAGCGCCTGCTCGGGGGTGAGCCCCTCGACGTCGAGCCGGTCCGCGAGGGTGCCCTGGTCGGCGTACGACATCACGAGGTAGGGGCGGCCGTCCTCGAGCTCGCCGGCGTCGTAGACGGACACGACGTGGGGCGACTCGACCTTGCGCAGGTAGCGGCCCTCCTCGAGGAAGCGGCCGCGCACGTGGTGGTCCTCGGTCCAGTTGTCCGCGAGCACCTTGATCGCCACCGGGGAGTCGAGCTGCTCGTCGTAGGCGAGCCAGACCGTGGCGAAGCCGCCCGCTCCGATGCGCCGGCGCACGGCGTAGCGACCGAGGCGGGAGGGCATGGACACGGAGGCATCATGCCAAGAAGCCCGGCCGGGGCGGTGGTCGCCGGATCGGGGTCGACCCCGAGGGCGTCTCGGGGGTGCGACCGGGGTCGGGTTCAGCGGCTTCCCCGATGTGCGATCGGCACGGTGAGGGCGAGTCTTCTCGACATGATCTCCATCGACTCCCTCACCCGGACCTACGGCAGCTTCACGGCCGTCGACGACGTGACGTTCACGGCCCGTCCGGGCCGCGTCACCGGGTTCCTCGGCCCCAACGGTGCCGGCAAGTCCACGACGATGCGCGTCCTGGTCGGGCTCACGCCCGCCACCTCGGGAACCGCCACGGTCTGCGGTCGGCGCTTCGCCGACCTGCCCAACCCCGGCCTCGAGGTCGGCGTGCTGCTCGACGCCTCGGCGCAGCACGCCGGCCGCACCGGCCGGGAGATCCTCACGGTCGCCGCCCGCACCATGGGCCTGCCGACCAGCCGGGTCGACGAGATCCTCGACCTCGTCAGCCTGACGCCCGAGGAGGCCGGCCGGCGCGTCCGGCACTACTCCCTCGGCATGCGGCAGCGGCTCGGCATCGCCACGGCGCTGCTCGGCGAGCCGGAGGTGCTGATCCTCGACGAGCCCGCCAACGGCCTCGACCCGGCCGGCATCCGGTGGATGCGCGACCTGCTCCGGGGGTACGCCGACCGCGGCGCGACCGTCCTGCTGTCCTCGCACCTCCTGCACGAGATCGAGGTCATCGCCGACGACCTGGTCGTGATCGGCAACGGCCGGATCGTCGCCCAGGGGACCAAGGCCGAGCTGCTGCAGGCGGCCGGCACCGTCGTACGGGCGGCGAACCGTGACCACCTGTCGCGGGCGCTGACCGCCTCCGGCATCACCCACCACGCCAGCGGCGGCGACGCCCTGCGCACCGACGCCGACCCCGACCTCGTCGGCGAGGTCGCCCTGCGGGCCGGCATCGCCCTGCGCGAGCTGCGCAGCGCCGACGGCGCCGGGCTCGAGGAGATGTTCCTCGAGCTCACCGCGGACACCCAGCGAGAAGGAACCCGAGAAGGAGTGGCGGCATGACCACCATGACCCCCGCAGCAACCAGCGACCTGGCCCGCCGGCCCGTGACCCGCACCGCCCCTCCGGCGCCGATCCCGTTCTCCCGGGTCGTCGCGGTGGAGGCCCGCAAGTCGTTCGACACCCGCTCCGGCTTCTGGCTGCTCGCGAGCATCGGCATCACCGCCCTGCTCGCCACCGGCGCCGTGCTGCTGTGGGCGCCGCGCGACGAGCTGACCTACGACACGTTCGCCGGCGCGATCGGCTTCCCGATGGCGGTGATCCTGCCGATGGTGGCGGTGCTCGCCGTGACCAGCGAGTGGAGCCAGCGCAGCGGCCTGACGACGTTCACGCTCGTGCCGCACCGCGGCCGGGTGATCGCCGCCAAGGCGGTCGTCGCCGTGGCGGTGGGCGTCGGCTCGATGCTGGTCGCCATGGTCATCGGCGCGGTCGGCAACGTCGTCGGGTCGGCGATCGCCGGCGTCGACACCGTCTGGGACGACGGGCCGCGGACGCTCGCGTTCATCGTCCTCGGCAACGTCCTGGGCCTGCTGATCGGCTTCATGCTCGGCGTGGTGATCCGCAACTCGGCGGGCGCGATCGTGGGCTACTTCGTCTACGGCTTCGTGCTCCCGACGCTGGCGATGCTGCTGGCCAACGGGCAGGCGTGGTTCCACGACCTGCAGCCGTGGGTCGACTTCAACTTCGCCCAGGGCCAGCTCTTCAACGGCACCATGACCGGCGAGCAGTGGGGCCAGCTCGGCACCAGCGGACTCATCTGGCTGGTCGCGCCGCTGGCCGTCGGCCTCACGATGCTGATGCGGTCCGAGGTGAAGTAGCCCCGGAATCGTGACCGAACCGTAGGACCCGGCCCCGGCCGGGTCCTACGCGTTCTGGACTATCTTCGGGTTGTTGCGACAGGGGGCTTCGGGGCCCACGAATCGGGGGAGAACGGCGTGGAGGCACGCACTGCTGACGAGATCGACGAGCTGGCGCGGCGCGCCCGGGACGGCGACCGCGACGCGCTCGAGGTGCTGCTCGGCGCGATCCGGCCGCGGGCGCTCAACGTCTGCCGCGGGGTGCTCCCCTACACCCCCGACGCCGAGGACGCCTGCCAGGAGGCGCTGATCAACATCGCCGCCAAGATCGGCTCGTGGGGCGGCCGGGGGCGGTTCACCACCTGGATGCACGTGGTGGCGGTCAACTCCGCCAGGTCGACCTACCGCCGGATGAAGAACCAGGCCGTGCCCGCCGACCCGCACGCCGCGACCGGACCGATGGACCGGCCCGACCCGCGCACCACCAGCGTCATCGCCGGCACCCGCCTCGACCTGCTCGAGGCGATGGAGACCATCGAGCGCGACCACCCGCAGTTCGTGGAGCCCCTGATCCTGCGCGACGTCTACGGCATGTCCTACGAGGAGATCGCCGAGCAGGTCGGCGCGCCGCTCGGCACCGTGAAGGCCCAGATCCACCACGGCCGCAGGCTCGCCCGGCCGCTGCTGCGCGGCGGCGTCGAATGAGGCTCGCCGGCGGGGTCGTCGCCCTCGCCCTGGCCTGGACGTCGCTCGCCGCGTGCGACTCCTCCTCCCCGAAGGCCGACCCGTCGCCGGTCTCCGCCTCGTCCTCGGCCTCCCGGGCCGTCGAGCCGGTCGGGAGCGAGACGACCGTCGCGACCGACGACCCGTCCCTCGACGCCGCCGTGAGCGAGCCGGTCGAGGACCGGGTCTACCCCGATGTGGGCGACCCGTCGGTCGACGCGCTGCACTACGACCTCGACCTGGCGTGGACGCCCGCGAGCGACACCCTGACCGCGGTGGAGACGCTGGTCTTCCGGGCGACCGCGACCGGCGACCACGTCCAGCTCGACCTCGGCCAGGCGCTGACCGTCTCGTCGGTGACGGTGGACGGTGCGGACGCGGACTTCGACCACCCCGGCAAGGACCTCGTGGTGCACCTCGACACGCGGGCCGACCGGCGCTACACGATGGTGATCTCCTACGCCGGCTCCCCGCGGCCGGTCAGCGCCCCCACGACCCGGGGCGACTTCAGCACGCTCGGCTGGACGACGACGACCGACCACGCCGCCTGGACGATGCAGGAGCCCTTCGGCGCCTACAGCTGGTACGCCGTCAACGACCAGCCGGCCGACAAGGCGCTCTACTCCTTCACGATCGCGGCCCCCGAGCCGATGATGGGCGTCGCCAACGGCACGCTGGACTCGCGCGACCAGCAGGACGGCACCAGCATCACGCGCTGGCACCTCGACGAGCCGGCGTCGTCGTACCTCGTCACGATCGCGATCGGCGACTTCCAGGAGACCAAGGACCGCTCGACCAGCGGCGTGCCGATCACCTACTGGACCCCGCGGGGCGCGGCGTACACGATCAAGGGGCTCCGGTCGACCGCCCCGGCCGTCGACTGGGTGGAGGGCAAGCTCGGGCCCTACCCCTTCTCCAGCCTCGGCATCCTGCTCGTCGACTCGCGGTCGGGCATGGAGACGCAGTCGATGATCACGCTCGGGCGGACCGACTACACGACCGCGCCGCAGGTGCTCGTGCACGAGATCGTGCACCAGTGGTACGGCGACGAGGTCACCCCGCGCGACTGGCGCGACGTGTGGATGAGCGAGGGGATGGCGCTCTACCTGCAGGGGTTGTGGGAGGCCGAGCACGACCATCGGTCGGTCGCGTCGCTGATGGCCGAGTGGGGCAGCATCGAGCCGCAGATGCGCCGCGAGTCCGGGCCGCCGGCCGACTACGACCCGGCGACGTTCGGCGAGGGCAACATCTACTACGGCCCCGCGCTGATGTGGGACGAACTGCGCAAGCGGCTGGGCGACGACGAGTTCTGGCGGCTCGTGCGGAAGTGGCCGACCGTGCACGAGGACGGCAACGCGGGCTACGACGACATCACGTCGTGGTGGTCGCAGCAGACCGGGCGCGACCTGCAGCCGTTCTTCGACGCGTGGCTGCTCGGCCGGAAGTCCCCGCCCCGCACCTGACGCCGCCCCGTCTCTTGTTGGATCTGTGCTCTGGGCGAACACCCTTGCGGTCCGGTCGGCGCCGTAGTCGGCTGAACCCATGAAGCTCCTGGTGCTGGGTGGGTCGGTGTTCCTGTCGCGTGCGGTCGCCGAGGACGCGGTCCGCCGCGGCCACGAGGTCACGTGCGCGTGCCGCGGCTCGTCGGGGTCGGTGCCGTTCGGCGCGCGGCACGTCGTGACCGACCGGGCCGCGGGGCTGCCCGACGAGCTGGGCGACTTCGACGCGGTCGTCGACGTGGCCCGGCACCCGTCGTGGGTCCGTGCCGCGGTGGCGCGCTTCCCGCGTGCCCACTGGGTCTTCGTGTCCACCGTCAACGTCTACGAGGACGAGTCGACACCCGGGGGTCGTCCCGGCACGCTCCCGCTGCGCGAGCCGATCCACGAGGACGTGGACCTCTCCGTCGACGGCGAGGCCTACGGTCCGATGAAGGTCGCGTGCGAGGAGATCGTGCTCGACGGGGTCGCGTCCGCGATGGTGGTCCGGCCCGGGCTGATCGTCGGCCCCGGCGACCCCACGGGCCGGTTCACCTACTGGCCGGCCCGGCTCGGCGCGGTCTCCGACGGCGACGAGGTGCTCGCGCCGGGCTCGCCGGACGACGCGGTCCAGGTGATCGACGTACGCGACCTGGCGGAGTGGGTCGTGGACTCCTGCGAGGCCCGCACCGAGGGCGTGTACGACGGCGTCGGGCCGACCATGCGGATCGAGGACGTGCTGGCCGCGACGGCGCAGGGCGCGGGCGTGGCGCCCGCGTGGACCTGGGTGCCGCAGGAGTTCCTGGCCGACCGCGAGGTCGCGCCGTGGGCCGGCCCGCAGGCGGTGCCGCTGTGGCTGCCGCGCCCGGAGTACGACGGCATGCTGGCGCACGACGTCCAGCCCTCCCTCGACGCCGGGCTCCGGCCGCGGCCGGTCGCCGACACCGCCCGCGACACGCTGGCCTGGCTGCGGGCCCACCCCGACGCGACCGTCACCGGTGTCAGCCGGGAGGACGAGCTCGAGGTCCTCGCCGCCTGGCACGAGGCAGGGCATAGCCTGCCCGCGTGACGCATCGACTCAACGCAGCAGAGCTCATCGGCCTGGTCCTCGACGCGGGCTCCTGGAGTTCGTGGGACGTCCCGCCCTTGCGGTCGGGGCTGTCGGAGGAGTACCTCGCGGAGCTGGCCGCAGCCGCGGAGAAGAGCGGCGTCGATGAGTCCGTGCTGTCCGGCGAGGGCCTGATGCACGGCCGCCGTGTGGCCGTGGTCGTCGGCGAGTTCGGCTTCCTGGCCGGGTCGATCGGGCGCGCGTCGGCCGACCGGCTCGTGGCCGCCATCGAGCGGGCGACCGTCGAGGGCCTGCCGCTGCTCGCCGCGCCCGTCAGCGGCGGCACCCGCATGCAGGAGGGAACGCCGGCGTTCGTCCAGATGGTCCGGATCTCCGCGGCCGTCGCGGCGCACAAGGCCGCGGGCCTCCCCTACCTCGTCTACCTGCGGCACCCCACGACCGGCGGCGTGATGGCGTCGTGGGGCTCGCTCGGCCACGTCACGGTCGCCGAGCCCGGCGCGCTGGTCGGCTTCCTGGGCCCGCGTGTCTACTCCGCGCTCTACGGCAAGGAGTTCCCCGCGGACGTGCAGACGTCGGAGAACCTCTACGCGCGCGGCATCATCGACGCCGTCGTCCCGCCCGAGGAGATCGCCGGCATCCTCGACCGCGCGCTGACGATCCTGCTGGCGCCCCGGCACGGCATCAAGCCGGTCCCGGCGCCGGTGCCGCTGACGCCGCTCCCCGACGTCGAGACGTGGGACGCCGTCACGCGCTCGCGCCGCCCCGACCGGCCCGGCGTACGTCGTCTCCTCAAGTACGCCGCCACCGACGTCGTACCCCTCAACGGCACCGGGCAGGGCGAGCACGACCCCGGCCTGCTGATCGCGCTGGTGCGCTTCGGCGAGGCGCCGTGCGTGTTCCTCGGCCAGGACCGGCGAGGCCAGACCGCGGACCACCCGATGGGGCCCGAGGCGCTGCGCGAGGCGCGGCGCGGGATGCGCCTCGCGTCCGAGCTGGGGCTGCCGCTCGTGACGGTCATCGACACGCAGGGCGCGGCGCTCTCCCCCGAGGCGGAGAACGGCGGCCTGGCCGGCGAGATCGCGCGCAGCCTGGCCGACCTGGTCACCCTCGACGCCCCGACCCTGTGCCTGATGCTCGGCGAGGGCAACGGTGGCGGGGCGCTGGCGTTCCTGCCGGCCGACCGGGTCGTCGCGGCCCAGCACGCCTGGCTCTCGCCGCTGCCGCCGGAGGGGGCGAGCGCGATCGTGCACCGCGACCTCGACCACGCCCCCGAGATGGCGCGGCAGCAGCGGGTGCGGGCGCTCGACCTGGCCGAGCTCGGCATCGTGGACCGGATCGTCGCCGAGCTGCCCGACGCCGCGGACGAGCCCGAGGCCTTCTGCCAGCGGGTCGGGTCGGTGCTCGAGCACGAGCTGGCCGCGCTGCTCGAGGCCGGGCCCGGGTCGCCTGCCGACCGTGCGGCCCGCTACATCTGAGCCCGCCGTGAAGACCTACGTCGTCACGGGCGCTGCGTCCGGCATCGGGGCAGCCACGACCGCACTGCTCCGCGCGCAGGGCCACCGGGTGCTGACCGTCGACGTCGCCGGGTCGGGGATCGACGTGCTGGCCGACCTGTCGTCGGCGTCGGGTCGGGCCGCGGCGGTATCCGGCATCGCTGCGCTGACTGACGCCCTCGACGGCTGCGTGCCGTGCGCGGGGATCGCCGGGCTCACCGGCGTCGACCCGCAGCTGGTCGTGTCCGTGAACTACTTCGGCGCCGTCGAGGTGCTGACCGGGCTGCGGGAGCTGATGCGGCCCGGCGCGTCGGTCGTGGTGCTGTCGTCGAACTCGATCACCGCCCAGCCCGGCTGGAGCGGCGACGTCGCGCAGGCCTGCCTGGCCGGCGACGAGAGCCGTGCCCGCGAGGTGGCCGCCGGCGTCGAGGCGGTCGAGGTCTACCCGGCCACCAAGGCGGCGCTGGCGCACTGGGCGCGGCGCGCAGGCGTCACCCCCGACTGGATCGGGGCGGGGATCCGGCTCAACGCCGTCGCCCCCGGCCTGGTCGCCACCCCGATGACCGACCGGCTGCGCGAGGACCCGGTGCTGGGGGCGTTCGCCGACGCCTACCCCTCCGCGATCGGGCGCCCGGGTCGCCCCGACGAGGTCGCGGCCGCGATCGCCTTCCTGCTCTCCGACGCCGCCAGCCTGGTCGTCGGGTCGGTGCTGTTCGTCGACGGCGGCACCGACGCCCTGCTGCACCCCCTCGAGCCCGCCGGGTCCCCGGTCAGCGGCAGGCGACCGTCGCCCTGACGACCGCCGCCGCGACGGCTGGGAACGGCGCGAGGTCCCGGTCGAGGTAGTTCATCCGCGCGTCGAACAGACCATCGGCCGCCATCTCCCCCAGCCCGACCCGCCGGAGCACGTCGCGGGCCACGCACCGCGCCTGGGCGGGCGTCACGTCGCCGCGGGCGGCCAGCGCCTGCGCGAGCCCGGCGGTCGCCCGCTGCTCTGCCGTGCGGTCTGCGGCCGGGGACACGGAAGCGCTGGGGCCGGTCGGCGGCGGTCTCGTCGGCCCGTCCCCGCGCGACGCGGCCCAGGCGACACCTCCCCCGCCCACGAGCAGGAGCGCGACGGCGGCCGCCGCGACGATCGTCGTACGTCGGGAGGGGGCGGGCGCAGCGTCGGGCAGCGCCACGGCCGCCCGGAGCGCGTCGCGCATCGCGGTGGCCGACGGGAAGCGGTCGTCCGGCCGCTTGGCCATGGCGGACCGCAGCACGGCGTTGACGGCCTCGACCAGCGGTCCCGTGCCCGGGAGCTGCGGCACCGGCTGCTCGCGGTGGGCGGTGACGACCTGGAAGTCCGACGTGCCGGAGTACGGCGCCCTCGCGGTGAGGGTCGCCCAGAGCAGGCAGCCCAGGGAGTAGACGTCGCTGGCGACGCCGGCCGTGCCGCCGGTGTGGAGCTCGGGCGCCATCCAGGCCGGGGTGCCGACCGTGTGCACGGTCGCCGAGGACCCGTCGCCGACGAGGCGCGCGATCCCGAAGTCGGCGAGGTAGGCATCCACGTGGCCCTCGCGCCGCCGGAGCAGCACGTTGGCCGGCTTGATGTCGCGGTGCACCAGCCCGGCGGCGTGGGCGTCGGCGAGGCCGGACGCCACCTGGGCGATCAGGTCGAGCGCGGTCCGCACCGGGGGTGCCCCGTGGGCGTGGAGCAGGTGTCCGAGGTCGCCGTCGGGGACGAGCTGCGTCGCGATCCACAGCCGGCCTCCGGACTCACCGTGGGCGAAGACCCGCACCACGTGCTCGGAGTCCAGCGACGCCTGCGCCTGCGCCTCGCGGGTGAACCGCGCGCGGAAGCCGGGGTCGTCGGCCAGGTGCGGGGAGATCACCTTGAGCGCCACCGGCCGGCGCAGGATCGCGTCGGTCGCCGCGAACACGACCCCCATGCCGCCGCCCCCGAGGCGACGGCCGACCCGGTAGGGCCCCAGGAGTTCCCCGAGCGCTGGGTAGCCGGTGGTCACGCCCTCGTTCTACCCCGCGCGAGGGGTCCCATGCCTCGCCCCGTCCACAGGCGACGAGTCGGCGCAACTGCCGGGCAGTTGCGCCGACTCGACCTCAGAACAGCAGGGCGGAGGCGGGGTCCTCGAGGATGCCGGCCACGTCGGCGAGGAAGCGCGAGCCCTTCTCGCCGTCGATGTGGCGGTGGTCGAAGGACAGCGCCAGCGTGGTGATCTGGCGGGCGACGATCTCGTCGTCCACCACCCACGGCTGCTTGCGGACCGCGCCGAAGCACAGGATCGCCGACTCCCCGGGGTTGATGATCGGCGTGCCCGCGTCGACGCCGAAGACGCCGACGTTGGTGATCGTGAACGTGCCGCCGCTCATCTCGGCCGGCTGGGTCTTGCCCTCGCGGGCCGTGGCCGTGAGCTGGTTGAGCGAGCCCGCCAGCTCCAGCAGCGACTGGCTGTCGGCGTCCTTGACGTTCGGGACGACGAGCCCGCGCGGGGTCGCGGCCGCGATGCCGAGGTTGACGTAGTGCTTGAGCACGACCTCCTGCGCCGCGTCGTCCCAGAACGAGTTGATCTCAGGAGTACGGCGCATCGCCAGGATCACCGCACGCGACAGCACGAGCAGCGGGCTGACCTTGACGTCCTTGAACTCGCGCCGCTTCTTCAGCCGGTCGACGAACTCCATCGTGGCCGTCACGTCGACGGTGATCCACTCGGTGACGTGCGGGCTGGTGAAGGCCGACTGGCTCATCGCCTGCGCCATCATCTTGCGCACGCCCTTGATCGGCTCGCGGGTCTCCCGCTGGCCGGGCCGGACGTCATGCGAGGTGGCTGCCGGGGCAGCCGACGCGTATGACGTCGCGCCCGAGGCGGCCGCCTCGACGTCGCCACGCGTGATGGTGCCGCCCGGACCGCTGGCGACCAGCGAGGCGAGGTCGACGCCGAGGTCCTTGGCCAGCTTGCGCACCGGCGGCTTGGCCAGCGCACGCACGGCACCCGGGGTGGTCGCGGCGGCCGGCACGAACTCGCTCGCCGGCTCCGGGGTCCGGGCCGAGGTGGCCGGGACCGGCGTCTCGTCGGCGGCGATGACCTCGTCGCTCTGCGCGCCACCGGGCGCGAAGGCGCCCTGCAGCTGCAGCTGGGTGTTGGCGCCGGCCTCGGTCGCGGGCGACGCCGAGCCCTTGCGGGCACGACGGATCGGGCCGCGGTCGGCCTTGTTGCGGCCGACCAGGCTCTCGCCCTCGCCACCACCGCTGGCGGCGGGGTTGGACAGGTCGATCTCCATCTCGGGTGCCGGGGTGCTCGCGGCCGGGGCTGGGGCGGCCGGCGCCGCGGCAGCGGCGTTCGGGTCGCCGATCGAGATGATCGGCGTGCCGACCGGGACCATCTCGCCCTCGGGCACCATCAGCTCGAGCACCGTGCCGGCGAACGGCGACGGCAGCTCGACCAGCGACTTGGCGGTCTCGATCTCGACGATGATGTCGTTGATCGCGACGACGTCGCCGACCTTGACCTTCCAGGCCACGATCTCGGCCTCGGTCAGGCCTTCGCCGACGTCGGGCAGCTTGAACTCAGACATGCAGGGCTCCTCAGTAGGCCAGCGAGCGGTCGACGGCGTCCAGCACCCGGTCGAGGTCGGGGAGGAAGTCCTCCTCGATCCGCGAGGCGGGGTACGGCGTGTCGAAGCCGCCGACGCGCAGCACCGGCGCCTCCAGGGAGTAGAAGCACTCCTCGGTGATCCGGGCCGACACCTCGGCACCCATGCCGAGGTTGACGTGCGCCTCGTGGGTGATGATCGCGCGGCCCGTGCGACGCACCGACTCGAAGACCGGACCCATGTCCAGCGGGGACAGCGTGCGCAGGTCGATGACCTCCAGCGACTTGCCCTCGCCCGCGGCGGCCTCGGCGGCCTTGAGCGCGGTCTTCACCATCGGGCCGTAGGCCAGCACGGTGGCGTCGGTGCCCTGCTTGACCACGCGCGAGGTGAACAGCGGCTCGGGCTGCACGGACTCGTCGAGGTCCATCTTGTCGGCGTGGTACTGCCGCTTGGGCTCGAGGAAGATCACCGGGTCGTCGGAGGCGATGGCCTGCTGGATCATCCAGTAGCCGTCGACCGGGTTGGAGCACGCGACGACCTTGAGGCCGGGCGTGTGGGCGAACTGCGCCTCGGGCGACTCCGAGTGGTGCTCGACCGCGCCGATGCCACCGCCGAACGGGATGCGGATGACCATCGGCATCTTCGAGCGGCCCTTGGAGCGGTAGTGCATCTTCGCGACCTGGCACACGATCTGGTCGTAGGCGGGGTAGACGAAGCCGTCGAACTGGATCTCCACCACCGGGCGGTAGCCGCGCAGCGCCATGCCGACTGCAGTGCCGACGATGCCGGACTCCGCGAGCGGGCTGTCGATGACGCGGTCCTCGCCGAAGTCCTTCTGCAGGCCGTCGGTGATCCGGAAGACGCCGCCGAGCTTGCCGACGTCCTCACCCATGATGAGGACCTTGGGGTCGTCCTCCATCGCCTTGCGCAGCCCCATGTTGAGGCCCTTGGCGAGCGTGATCTTGGTGCTCATCAGGAGTGCGCTCCTTCGAAGGTCTCGAGGTACGCCGCGTAGCCCTCGCGCTGCACGCGCAGCTCCTCGGTCTCCTCGGCGTAGACGTGGTCGAACATGCTCATCGGCTTGGGGTCGGGCAGGGCCTTGCAGCCCTCGCGCAGGTGGTGGCCGAGCTCGTCGGCCTCCTGCTTCACCCCGTCGAAGAACGCGTCGTCGGCCAGGCCGTTGCGCTTGAGGTAGACCTCGACGCGGGCGATCGGGTCCTTGAGCTTCCAGTGCTCCACGTCGTCGCTGAGCCGGTAGCGGGTCGGGTCGTCGGTCGTGGTGTGCGCACCCATGCGGTAGGTGTAGGCCTCGACCAGCGTGGGGCCCTGGCCGTCGCGGGCGCGCTGGAGCGCGGCCTGCGTGACGGCGTACGTCGCCAGCACGTCGTTGCCGTCGACGCGGACGCCCGGGAAGCCGAAGCCCAGGGCGCGCTGGTAGAGCGGGATGCGGGTCTGGCGCTCGATGGGCTCGGAGATCGCCCACTGGTTGTTCTGGCAGAAGAACACGACCGGAGCGTTGTAGGACGCCGCGAAGATGAACGCCTCGTTGACGTCGCCCTGCGAGGAGGCCCCGTCGCCGAAGTGGGCGATCACGGCCGCGTCGCGCTCGGGGTCGCCGGTGCCGACGTCGCCGTCGCGCTGGATGCCCATGGCATAGCCGGTCGCGTGCAGCGCCTGCGCGCCGATCACGATCGTGTAGAGGCCGAAGTTGTTGTCGTTGGGGTTCCACGCGCCGTGGTCGACACCGCGGAAGAGGCCCAGCAGGTTGAGCGGGTCGACGCCGCGGCAGTAGGCGACGCCGTGCTCGCGGTAGGTCGGGAAGACGTAGTCCTGCGGGCGCAGCGCGCGGCCGGCGCCGATCTGCGCGGCCTCCTGGCCGAGCAGCTGGGCCCAGATGCCGAGCTCGCCGTGGCGCTGCAGCGCGGTGGCCTCGGTGTCGATCCGCCGGGTCAGGACCATGTCGCGGTAGAAGCCGCGCAGGTCCTCGGCGGAGAAGTCGTGGTCGAACTCCGGGTGGTGAACCCGTTCGCCTTCCGGCGTCAGGAGCTGGACGAGGTCGGGGCCACCGTCACGCTGGGAGGGTCCGAAGACCTCCACCAGGTCGGGGCCGAAGCCTGGCTGCTGGGTCACGTGCTCTCCTTCGAGGTCACCGGCTCCGCGGGGTCTCCGCATGCCGCAGGAACCGGGGGTGACGGGCGAGGGGGTGGTCCGCCGTCGTGCCCGGTCCAACTGATTGAGGGCGTCACGACGTGACACCCCAGCGTCTCGAAAGCTGCTGTGATCGGCACCACATCGTGCACCGCCCAACCTACCGGGGGTCCCGGTCGGGCCGCCAATCCGGCGTCCTCCCCCTATCGTTGGCCCCTATCGTTGGCCCGGCACAGCACGGCGAGCAGCGAGCGAGCAGCAAGGGAGTGGAGCGGTGGCGAGCAGGACCCTGCGCACCCGTTCCCTGATCGGTACATCGCTCGTGGCGCTCGCCCTGTCGTGCGGCCTGTCGAGCGGACTGTCCGGCTGCAGCCTGGTCAAGGACCCGGCCGCACGGCCCCGGCCCGGTGGCCCCTCGGTGAGCCCGACCGGCCCGGTGGCCTCGGCCTCGCCGACGAGCGCGCCGATCGCCTTCGCCGAGAAGGACCAGCGGCGCTTCCCCGAGGAGGGCGTGCGCACCGCTGCGGTCGGCCGTGACGTCGTGCTGACGATGACCGACTCGACGGTCGTCGCGCGATCGCTGCCCGACCTCGACACGGCGTACTCCCTGTCGGCGGCCGAGGACCGCTTCACCGACCTGTGGACCGACCCGCCGGCGGGCGTGGGCTACACGCTGGAGGTCTCGACCGACGCCGGGTCGGGCACCGCGGTCGGCCGGGAGCACTACGCCGTGCAGCGCTTCGACCTCGAGACCGGCGAGATCGCCGAGACCGTCACGGCCACCCTGCCGCAGGACCCCGGCGGCTCCGCGAGCGACGCGACTGCCCGAATCGCCGGAGTCGAGGGCGACCGCGTCGTGCTGGACTCGTGGGTGCCGGGCGCCGGCAGCAGCCACACGGCCGTCGTGGTCGACCTGGCCAACCGGGCCCGCCCCTGGCAGGCCCGTCCCGCCCAGGTCCTCACCGCGACCGACGACCTGGTCGTCGTCGACACCGGCACGACCGAGGTGGCCGGACGCGTCGAGGCGCTCGACCTGCGGACCGGCCGACGCCAGTGGGCCGCCCTGCCCGGCACGCTCGGCGCCACCGCCGTGGGCACCACCGACGACACGGTGACCATCGCCCGCGACGACAACGTCTTCCCCGACGCCACCGTCACCCGGCTCCGACTGGCCGACGGCACGCCGTCCAGGCCCGTCCCGGCCACCGCCTGGGACTGGTCCTGCACGCCGACCACCGGCACCGTCACCGTCTGCACGCTGGCCGACAACGACCAGGGCGACGCCGACCGGGTGGTCGGCTGGGACCTCGCGACCAACCGGCGTGTGTGGTCGCTGCCCACGGCCAACCGGTTCGCGCCGATCGTGACGGCGGTCCGCGGCAACCTGGTCTACGGGTTGCTCGACTCGGGCCAGGGCGTGGTGCTCGACGGGGTCACCGGCGAGGACGTCGCGGGCGACACCGGCGGCGCGCCGATGGCGCTCAACGACTGGGGCGGCGTCCTGCTCTACGACGGCACCGCCCTGTTCCTGCCCGCCACCACCCCGTCGAAGGACGGCGGCGGCGACTTCCCCACCGAGTCGCCGACGGCCCCGCCGACCGGCTGATCCCCGGCGGCTACCGTCGGGGCATGAGCACCGTCCAGGCCAGCACCACCATCGCGGCCCCGCCCGAGGCGATCTTCGCGATCCTCGCCGACCCGCGGCAGCACCCGCTGATCGACGGCTCCGGCACCGTCCTCGCCTCGATCTCGGGTCCCGAACGGTTGAGCCTGGGCGCCCGCTTCGGGATGGACATGCACCGCGGGGTGCCCTACCGGATCCGCAACCGGGTGGTGGAGTTCGAGGAGGGCCGGCTGATCGCGTGGCGCCACGTCGGGCTGCACCGCTGGCGCTACGAGCTCGAGCCCGTCGAGGGCGGCACCCGCGTCACCGAGACCTGGGACGACAGCCGCTACCCCGCGGCCGGGCGGCTGGCGTTCCGGCTGCTGGGCTACCCGGCGAAGAACCAGCGCGCCATCGAGGAGACCCTGGTCAAGCTCGACGCCGCGGCGACGCGCGCCTGACCCGGCCCGTCGAGGCCCGCACCACGAGCTGCGTCGGCAGCACCCGCGCAGCCGGATGCTCGATCCGCGCGTGCGTCTGCTGCACCAGCGCCTCGATCGCGCGGGAGCCGGCGTCCTCGGTGCGCTCGGCCAGCGTCGTGAGGGCGGGGTTGCAGAAGTCGGCGCCGAAGATGTCGTCGAACCCCACGACGCTCACCTGGCCGGGCACGTCGACGCCCCGCTCCGCCAGCCGGCGCATCACGCCGATGGCGAGCATGTCGTTGTGCGCCACGACGGCCGTGGCCTCCGAGGCGAGCACCGCATCGGCAGCCGCCGGGCCGCCGGCCAGGGTCGGTGCGTACGGCCCGAACCGGGTCGCGACCATGCCGTGGGCCTGGGCCGCAGCCCGCAGCCCCGACCAGCGACGGGCGCCGGACCAGGACTCCGGCGGTCCGCCGAGGAAGACGAAGCCCCGGTGTCCCAGGCTCGCGAGGTGGTCGACGATCTGGCGGGTGCCGGTGTCGTAGTCGGCCACGATGCACGCGACGCCCGGGGTGGCCCGGTTGATCAGTGCGATCGGGCAGAGCTCGGCCGCCCGGCGCAGCTCGTCATCGGGCAGCCGCGAGGCGCTGAGCACGAAGCCGTCCACGGCCGGGCCGAGGCGTCGTACGAGCTGCTCCTCGGTGGCGGGGTTCTCCTGTGTGTCACCCAGCACCAGCGTCAGGCCGGCCGCGGTGGCCGCCCGCTCGGCGCCCTTGATCACGCCCGCGAAGTAGGGGTTGGTGATGTCGGGGACGAGCAGGCCGAGGGTGTTGGTGCGGCCGGACTCCAGCGCGCGGGCCGCGGGGTTCGGGGTGTAGCCGAGCTCCTCGGCGACCGCCAGCACGTGCTCGCGGGTCGCGTGGTTGACGCGTCCGGGACGGGTGAACGCACGCGACACCGTGGACGCGGCCACGCCGGCCGCCTCGGCCACGTCGGTGATCGTGGCCCGCCGCCGGGGCTGTCCGGACGTCATCGGAGGTGCCTCATGGCCCCAGTGTGGCAAATAATGGCAAACGCTTGCCATGTGACGGCGGCCACTCCAACACTCGACGGCATCCCCCCTGGCAGAGCAGGGTGACCATCGAAGGACAGGTGCCATGACCACCACGGACCACCAGCAGGCCGGCCTCGAGCCGTCGCGCCGCCGCACGCCCGGCAAGGCGGCCCTCGCCGCCTGGAGCGGCAGCGCCCTGGAGTACTACGACCTGGCGATCTACGGCACCGCGGCCGCGCTGGTCTTCCCCAAGGTCTTCTTCCCGGAGGGCAACGACTCCGCCGCGACCATCGCCGCCTTCGCCACCTTCGGCGTCGCGTACGTCGCCCGCCCGATCGGCTCGTTCTTCATGGGCCACGTCGGCGACCGGCTCGGCCGCAAGAAGGTCATGGTCGGCACCCTGCTCCTGATGGGCATCTCGACGTTCCTCGTCGGCTGCCTCCCGACGTACAAGCAGGTCGGGCTGCTGGCCCCGGCCCTGCTCGTCCTGCTCCGCCTGCTCCAGGGCCTCTCCGCCGCGGGCGAGCAGGCCGGCGCCAACTCGATGTCCTTCGAGCACGCGCCCGACGACCGGCGCGGGTTCTTCACCAGCTTCACCCTCAGCGGCACGCAGGGCGGGCAGGTGCTGGCGCCGGCGGTGTTCCTGCCGCTCGCGGCCGTGCTGTCCGAGGACCAGCTGCTCGCCTGGGGCTGGCGGATCCCCTTCTGGGTCAGCGCGATCGTGGTCTTCGCCGGCCTCAAGATCCGCCGCAGCCTGGACGAGACCCCCGAGTTCGAGGCCCAGTCCGCGACCGACCAGCGGTCCGACATCACCACCGCCGCGTCGCACACCCCGCTCGGGCTGCTCTTCCGCCACCACTGGCGCGGCGTGCTGCGGGTCTTCTTCGCCGCCTTCATCGCCATGGTCAACACGACCTTCCAGGTCTTCGCGCTGAACTTCGCCACCTCCGACGACTACGGCGTCGGCATCAGCTCGACCGCCATGCTCTGGCTCGCGATCGTCGCCAACCTGGTCGCGATCGGCACCATCCCCTTCTGGGCGCGGCTCTCGGACCGGATCGGCCGCAAGCCGGTCTTCGTCACCGGCCTCATCGGCACCGCCGTCCTCGTCACGGCGTTCCTCGGCGCGATCTCCACCGGCAACACCCCGCTCGTCTTCCTGCTCGGCGTCGCGCTGGCCGGCGTCGTCTACTCGATGCCCAACGCGGTGTGGCCCGCGACCTACGCGGAGTACTTCCCCACCAGCGTCCGCCTCTCCGGGATGGCGGTGGGCACGCAGTTCGGCTTCGCCCTGGCCGGCTTCACGCCCACGATCGCCGGCTGGATCATGGCCGGTGAGGCCGGCAACTGGTGGAAGGTCGCGGCGTTCGCCGCCGGCGCCTGCGTCGTCTCGGCGATCGCGGTCCTGTCCGGGCCGAGCAACACCCACCGGATCGCGACCCGCGACATCGGCCGGCGTACGGCGCCCGTCGACGCCCGCGTCGCCGTCCCGGCGCTCTGACCCGGCCGCCGGTCGTCGTCATGGGCACCATCACGGTCCTCAACGGACCCAACCTCAACCTGCTCGGCACCCGCGAGCCCGGCCTCTACGGCACGGCCACGCTGGCCGACGTCGAGGAGCTCTGCCACCGCACGGCGGCCGGGCTGGGCCACCGGGTGGAGTTCCACCAGACCAACCACGAGGGCGTCCTGGTCGACCAGGTGCAGGCCGCCCGGGGGTCGGCCGGCGTCGTCGTCAACGCCGCCGGGCTGACCCACACCTCCGTCGCCCTGCGGGACGCCCTCGCCACGGTCCCCGGGCCGGTCGTCGAGGTGCACCTCACCAACGTCCACGCGCGCGAGCCGTTCCGGCACACGTCGTACGTCTCGGGCGTCGCCGACGCCGTCATCGCCGGCTGCGGGCCGGACGGCTACGCCTACGCCGTCCGCCACGTCGCCGCCCTCTGCTCCTCCCTCTGCTCCGAAAGGCAGCTCCATGACCTCGCCCGCGCCTGAGCGGCACAGCTACCTCCTCGGCCTCGTCGGCCAGGGCATCGGCGCCTCGCTGACCCCGGCCATGCAGGAGCGCGAGGGCCGCGAGAGCGGCCTGCACCTGAGCTACCGGCTGCTCGACGCCGACCGGATGGGCTTCGGTGCCGACGACCTGCCCGAGCTGCTGACGTGGGCGCGGCGGCTCGGCTTCGACGGCCTCAACGTCACGCACCCGTTCAAGCAGGCGGTCGTGCCGCTGCTCGACGAGCTGTCCGACGACGCGGCCGACCTCGGCGCCGTCAACACCGTGGTGTTCCGCGACGGCCGCATGCTCGGACGCAACACCGACTGGTCCGGCTACGGCAGGGCCTTCCGCCAGGTGCTGCCCGACCGGGTCGAGGACCGGGCCGTCCTGGTCGGCGCCGGCGGCGCGGGCGTGGCGGTCGGCTACGGGCTGCTCGAGCAGGGGGCCGAGCACGTCGCCGTCCTCGACAGCGACCCGGAGCGCGCCGACGCGTGCGCCGTACGCCTCGCGAAGCGGTTCGGCGACGAGCGGGTCACCGCCGTGCGCGACCTCGAGCGGGCGCTCGCCGAGGCGCAGGGCCTGGTCAACGCGACGCCGATCGGGATGCTCGGACACCCCGGGATGGCCGTGCCGGGGCGGCTCGTCCACGACGGCCTGTGGGTCTCCGACGTCGTCTACTTCCCCCTCGAGACCGAGCTGGTCCGGCTGGCCCGCGAGCGGGGCTGCCGGGTCGTGCCCGGAGGCGGGATGGCGGTGCACCAGGCAGTGGGGGCGTTCGAGTACTTCACCGGCAGGGTGCCCGACGCCGAGCGGATCGCCCGGCACTTCGCCGAGCTGACGGGCACGGCGGCCTGATGCGCCGGGGCATCGCGACGGTCTCGCTGAGCGGGCGGCTGGAGGACAAGCTCGCGGCGGCCGCGGCGGCGGGCTTCGACGGGATCGAGGTCTTCGACAACGACCTGATCGCCTCTTGTCTCAGCCCGCGCCAGGTCGCGGCCCGCTGCGCCGACCTGGGGCTGACCATCGACCTGTTCCAGCCGGTGCGCGACGTCGCGGGCATCGACCCCACGGCGTACGACGCCGCGCTGCATCGCTTCCGCACCAAGCTCGGCGTGATGGACGAGCTCGGCACCTCGACCGTCCTGGTCTGCTCGACCGTGCTGCCGGACGCGCCGGCCGACCCCGACCTGCTGGCGTCGCAGCTGCACGGACTCGGCGTCCTGGCCGCCGAGCACGGCGTGACGATCGCCTTCGAGGCGCTCGCCTGGGGGCGTCACGTCCACCGGGTCGGCCAGTCGTGGGACGCGGTCGTGGCGGCGGACCACCCGGCGGTGACGCTGGCGGTCGACACCTTCCACATGCTCGCGCGCGGCGACGACGGATCGGCGCTGGCCGGGATCCCGGGCGACCGCATCGGCTTCCTCCAGGTCGCGGACGCGCCGCTGCTCGACATGGACGTGCTCGAGTGGAGCCGACACTTTCGCTGCTTCCCCGGGCAGGGCACGCTCGACGTCACCGGCGTCGTCGCCGCCACCCTCGCCGCCGGCTACGACGGCCCGCTGTCCCTGGAGGTGTTCAGCGACGTGGTGCGTGAGACGGACCCCGTCGAGACTGCCCGCGACGCGATGCGGTCGCTGCTGTTCCTCGAGGACCAGGTGAGCGGTGAGCTGGCAACCAAACCCGCCGCGCGAATGGTTGCTGCCGCACCGCCGCCCGCGCCGCGGGTCGACGCCGCCTTCCTCGAGATCGCCTCGGCGTCCCCCGTCGTGCCCAACCTGCTCACCGGGCTGGGCTTCACGGTGGCCGGCCGGCACCGCACCAAGCCGGTGACCTGGTGGCGCCACGGCGACGCGCACGTCGTCGTCAACGAGTCGGGCTCCCAGCCCGCCGGCACCTGCGCGCTCGGTGTCGTCGCCCCGCCCGTCGAGGCCGTAGCCGCCCGCGCCAAGGCGCTGCTCTGGCCAGAGGTCGACCGGACCCGTGGCACGGGCGAGGCGCTGCTTCCCGGCATCACCTCTCCCTCCGGGCTGCACGTCTTCGTCAGCGCGGCGGCCGGGGAGGACGACTGGCAGCACGACTTCGAGCCCACGGGTGCCGCCCCTGACGGTTGGCGCGGCATCGACCACGTCGGGATCGGTGTGCCTGCCACCCAGCTCAACGAGGAGATCGGCTTCCTGCGCACCGTCCTCGACCTCACGCCCGGGGCCGTCGAGGAGTTCATGGAGCCGCAGGGCCGGCTGCGCAGCCGCGCGCTGCGACCGGCCGAGGGCGACCTGCGGGTCGTGCTCAACGTCGAGGACGTGCGGGCGGGGTCGGCGCCGCGGCTGGGCGTCACGCAGGTGGCGTTCGGGTGTGAAGACGTCGCCGCCGGCGTACGGGCGCTGCGGTCCAACGGCGTGCCGATGATGCCGGTCCCGGACAACTACTACGTCGACCTCGACGCCCGCTTCGCCCTGGCGCCGGAGCTGCTCGCGTCGCTGCGCGAGCACGGCCTGCTCTACGACCGCGACGCGCACGGCGGTGAGCTGCTGCACGCCTACACGGCGTGGCTGGAGACCGGCTTCTACGTCGAGCTGCTCGAGCGCCGAGGTGGGTACGACGGCTACGGCTCGGCCAACACGCACGTGCGGCTCGCGGCGCAGGGCTGACGCTCACTCCCGCCTGGGTCTGTTCCGGATCCACTCGACTGCCGGTCGGCCGCGTCTGGGTGGTGGGAGGAACTCGGGTTTGCCGTCGTGGGGGTTGAGCCGGACCTGCCAGGGGGTGTGGTGGATGACGCGGTGGTGGTGGCCGCACAACAACACGAGATTGGCCAGACAGGTCGGGCCGTGGTCGGCCCAGTGCACGATGTGGTGGGCGTGGCACATCACCGGCGGACGAGTGCAGCCCGGGAAGACGCAGTGCCGGTCCCGGCAGACCAAGGCTCGCCAGATCGCCGGGGTGACCAGCCGGCAGGTCCGGCCCACGTCGAGGACCTCGCCCTTGCCGCCCAGGGCGACCGGGATGATGTCGGCGTCGCAGGCGAGCCGCCGGACGACCGAGGGGGCGAGCTCGAGACCGTCCTCGGTGGTCGCGGCTCCGCTCGTGCCGAGGGTGGCCCAGTCGATCCGGCCGCGGAGCACGTCCAGGCGGGTGGTGACCGCGACC
The DNA here is from genome assembly GCF_014138045.1 of Nocardioides ginsengisegetis. Classification (NCBI taxonomy): domain Bacteria; kingdom Bacillati; phylum Actinomycetota; class Actinomycetes; order Propionibacteriales; family Nocardioidaceae; genus Nocardioides; species Nocardioides ginsengisegetis. Next base: position 262,069 of record NZ_JACGXA010000003.1, on the reverse strand, counting down.
CGGGGCCGGGCGCCGTGGCACTCCGGCGGCAGGTCGGTGTCCAGCGCGTGCTGGGCGGTCTGGACGAGGGCGTCCCACATCCGGGCGCCGTGGTCACGGGGATCCCGGCCCTCCTCACACGTCTCGGGGTCCATCCCTGTGTCCATGGCCGGGGCCGGGGTGGTCAACGGCAGCAGCGCCGCCCGGATCACCGCCGCATCCTCCACGGTCCCGCGGCCCTTGAGCCGGACCCCGCCCGCGCCGTCCTCGGTGATCGCCAGGAACCGGCCCAGGTGCGCGGCCCGGTCGTCGCGGTCCAGCGCCCGCTCGGCCTCACGCTCGGCCCTCTCGGGGTCGGCGACCTCGACCAGGTGCCGCGCGGCCCTCGCCAGGTCGGTCGCGTTCAGCCGCCCCGCCTCTTCCAGCAGGAACGCCTCACCCCGGGCCCGGACCGACTCGGCCGTCGGGAGCTTGTCCACCGCGTCGAGCACCACCCCGACCTGCTCCGGGGACACCGCTCCCTGGACCAGCGCGGCCCGGGTCGCGGGCCGCTCGGCCAGCGCGACCGCGTGCCGGAGCATCCGGTGACCCTCACGTCGGGACAGCCCCGCCAGGTGGGTGAACCAGTCGGCCGTGGAGCCCCAGCCCAGCTCGGTCTTGGCCACCTCCCGGGCGTCGATCTCGGCCAGCACCGCCAGCTCCACCGCCGCCAGCTGCGACCGCACTGTCTCCAGCTCCTCCAGCGTCCCGACCAGCTCGTGCGAGCCTCGCGCGGCCCACAACACCTCACCCAGCGAGGCCAGCAGCCCGCCCGCGTCCGCGACCACACCCGCGGGTGTGGTCAGGGAAGTCGTCGGCTGCTCCATGACCTGACTCAACCAGAGCCCACCGACAGTCAGACCTCGCTGACCAGCGGATATTCCACCATAGGAGACACTATTCGCAATTGTTTTCGATCAGCGTCGATCCTCGACTCACCGGGTTTCGAGGCTCGCTCGCTGACGCTCGCTCACACCTCAACCAACGGTGGTGTGCGTCCGCGCATGCGGGCGGCGCGGGCGGAGCCCGTGCCGACAGCGCGCCGCACAGCCGACCGTCCGGGTCCCGGGGTCAAGGACGGCGAAGCCGCCGCGCAGCGGCCGGAGCGAAGCGGAGGTCCTGGACGCCGGGAGACGGTCGGCTACGCGCGCGGGCGCCAGTCCCGCAGGCAGTTGCGCCGACTCAACGGGTATCGAGGCGAAGGCCTACTGGGCGCTCGGGACCACGCAGCTCGCGGTCACAGGGGCGCCTTCGCAGCACGGACGGATGTAGCCGCAGCGGTCGCACCGCGAGTGGGAGGTCTCCCACCGCATCGTCGCGCCGCAGTTGTCGCAGTCCATGTCACCCACGACGCCGATGATTCCACCCCGCACGGACGGCGACCGGGCGCCACACCGGTCACGAAGTCGAGACGGCCTTCCGCCGCCCGAACAGCCACCAGCAGATCCCGGCCCACGGCGAGAGCAGCACGATCGCCACGGCCCAGCCGAGCCGGCCGCGGTGCAGGGCCTGGCCCAGCGGCAGGATCAGGAGGAAGACCAGCGGCACCACCAGCAGGAGCAGGAAGGGCCCGTCCGGCACCAGGTAGTTGGTCTCGAGAACGCGCACCGGACGATGATCCCCGACCGCCGACACGAGCGCGTCAGTGGGCCTCGCCGAGGTCCTCGTGCTCCCGGTGGCTCACCGGCTCGACCTGGAAGGTCGCGTGCCGGACGTCGAACACCTCCGCGGTGCAGTGGCAGAGCCGGTCCAGGATCGCGCCGACCCCGTGCTCGTCCAGGGCCGCGTCGGTGACGGTCACGTGGGCCGACAGGCTGGGCATCCCGCTGGTGATCGTCCAGGCGTGCAGGTCGTGGACGTCGACAACACCGGGCACCTCGAGCAGGTGGCGGCGTACGTCGGCGAGGTCGAGCCCGGCCGGGGCGATCTCGAGGAGCACCGACGTGGACTCCCGGAGCAGCCCGACCGAGCGGGGCAGGATCAGCACCGCGATGAACAGCGAGGCGAGCGGGTCGGCGCGCTGGAAGCCGGTGAACCAGATGACCGCGCCCGCGGCCAGCACCAGCGCCGACCCGACGAGGTCGGCGAGGACCTCGGTGGCCGCGCCGCGCAGGTTGAGCGAGCCGGTGGTCGACCCGGCGAGGATCGACATCGCGACGCCGTTGGCGACCAGCCCGACCGCGGCGAAGGCCATCATCGGGCCGGCCCGGACGGTCTGCGGGTCGACGAGACGGGCAACCCCGGCGTACGCGAGGTAGCCGCAGACCCCCAGCAGGACCAGGGCGTTGAGCTGCGCGGCCAGGATCTCGGCGCGGTGGTAGCCGAACGTCGAGCGCGGCCCGCCCGGCAGCGTCGCCACCAGTGAGGCGCCCAGCGCGAGCACGATGGCGGCCGCGTCGGTGGCGAGGTGGCCGGCGTCGGCGAGCAGCGCGAGCGAGCCCGCGACCCAGGCACCCACGAGCTCGACGACCAGCACGGCGAGGGTGATCGCGAGCACGAGCCGGAGCCGGCCGCGGTCCTCGGCGCGACCGGCGGCGTGCCCCGAACCGTGGGCATGGCCGTGGCCAGCACCCATCGACGTACCCCCCTCCTCCGCCCGTTGGTCACACCATTGTCTCGACTCGGCGATTCGCGCGACAGCCGGTCCGTCTCGGGGGATCCTTCTGCCCTCGGCATCAGCACAGCAACACTCTTGGGACGGCAGCACATGCAGTGGGGGAACGGGGCCGTTCCGGCCCGTCGTGCACTTCTGGCGACGACGATCATCATCATCCTGGCGGCACTCCTCGCCACCGGGCTGGAGTCCGGCGCGAGCGCGCGACCCTCCACCGAACGCCCGCTGCGCGCCCATCCGCTGCTGCACCAGCGCGGCTTCGCCGACCCGTCGGTGACGCGGTACGGCGGGGGGTACGTCGCCGTGTCGACCGGCCGCGGCGCCCCACGTGCGACCGCCACCAGCCCGACCGGCCCGTGGACGATGCGGCGCCGCGCCATGCTCAAGCTGCCCCGCTGGAGCGTGAACCAGGAGATCTGGGCCTCCGACATGGTCAAGGTCCGGCATCGCTGGCTGCTCTACTACTCCGCCCCGGTCCGCGGCCTCGGCCGCGGCGCCCGCTGCATCGGCGTGGCCACCTCGCACAGCGCGCTCGGCACGTTCCGCTCCGTCGGCCGACGTCCGCTCGTCTGCCCGCGCGGGGCCGACGCCCCGCGGGCGTGGGACCAGCTGCGGCACCGCGGCCGGCACATGCCGCGCTCCGGCGTCATCGACCCCTCCGGCTTCCGCGGCGCCGGCGGCAGCCGCTACCTGCTCTACAAGACGCAGGGCTACCCCTCGAGCATCCGGATCGTCCGGCTGACCAGCCGTGGCGCCCGGGTGGCCCGGCACGCGCACAGCCGCCAGCTGGTCCGCGCCCGCGGCATCATCGAGAACCCCGTCCTGGTCCGTCGCCACCAGCACTTCGTGCTGTTCACGTCCGAGGGCTTCTACGGCGGGTGCCACTACCGGACCACCTGGCGCCGGTCGCACCGCCTGCTCCACTGGGGCCACCGCCGCCCACACCTGCTCCTGCGCCGCTCCCGCATGGGCGTCTGCGGCCCGGGCGGCGCCGACGTGGTGACCCGCAAGCACGAGCAGCCGCTGGTGTTCTTCCACGGCTGGACGTGCTGGGGCCACCTGCCCTGCCCGCCGTCGTTCCACATCAACCGGTCGCGCGGCATGCACCCGAAGCGGTCGCTGTACGCCGCGCACCTCCGCTGGACGCGGCGCGGCACCCCGAAGGTCCGGGGCTTCCTGCACCCGCGCTGACGGCTACGGGCTGTCCGGGCGGTCGGCGAGCGAGGCCACGAAGTCGAGCTTGTCGAGCACCGGCGCGGGGATCACGAACGGGTAGAGGTCGTCCTTGCCCATGCTGCGATTGATCATGTTCAGCGCGATCGACAGCGGCACCCAGATGCCCACGACGAGGTCGCGAAACGACGAGAACAGCGCGGGCGAGGACACCGCGGTCAGGCCGTACTCGCCGGCGGTCTCGATGGTGTCGCAGATGTGCAGGTAGTGCGCCCAGGTCTCCGCGAAGTCCTCGAAGGGGTGCATCGTCGCGTACGTCGAGATGTGCGACTGCTCCCAGCCGTCGGGCGGGCCCTGCTCGTAGTGCCGCTGGAGCTCGGCCGCGTAGTCGATCGACTCGTCGCCGAACAGCTCCCGGCAGCGGGTGAACCGCTCGTCGCCGCGGACCAGCTGCCACTCGTAGTAGTGCCCGACCTCGTGCCGGAAGTGGCCGAGCATCGTCCGGTAGGGCTCGGCCAGCTGGGCGCGGATCTTCTCGCGGTAGGCGTCGTCGGACTCGGCGAGGTCGATGGTGACGACGCCGTTCTCGTGGCCGATCGTCACGTCCTCGCCGTTGCTGGAGGAGAGCAGGTCGAAGGCGAGGCCGTTCTCCTCGTCGCCGCCCGTCGCGGGGTCCTTGCCGACCACGGGGAAGCCGAGCCCGTCGAGCTCGAAGACCAGGTGCCTCTTGGCCTGCTCGGCAAGCGGGTAGTTCGCCAACCCCTCGAGGTCGTGGTCGCTCGGGCGGGTCCGGGTCAGGCCGCACGCGAAGCAGGACGCGCCCTCCACCGGCGCCAGCCAGGTGCAGCCGCTGAGGTTCAGGTTGGCGCAGACGTGCCAGACCAGCCCCGCGGGATCGACGTACCGGCCGGTGTCGTCGAGCGGCACGATCGCGCGCTCGGAGCGCGAGAAGCCGAGCGCGGTGCCGCAGGAGACGCAGACGGAGTTCTCGAAGTGCAGCGGGTTGTCGCAGACCCGGCAGCGGAAGGCCTTCACGCCCCGAAGACTGACAGAGGACCGGTGCCGCGGCCACACCTTCGAGACACTCGCCCGCACGGCCGCCTGCTCACCCCGGCGGGGTCCTATGATCGCGAACTGACATTCATTCAATACGGGGGCGTATCGATCAGGGGTCTCGGATGAAGGGCATCATCTTCAATCTGTTCGAGGAGCTCGTGGTCGGCCGGGGCGGCGAGCGCGTGTGGGACCAGCTCCTCACCGACGCGGACCTCACCGGCGGCTACACGTCGCTCGGCACCTACCGCGACGCCGAGCTCGCCACGCTGGTGGGCGCCTTCGCCGAGGACCAGGACAGCACCGGGGCCGAGGTCCAGCGGGCGTTCGGTCGCCACGCGATCGTCGCGCTGGCCGAGCGGTACCCCCAGTTCTTCGAGCCGCACGCGCACACGGTGGACTTCCTGCTCACCCTCAACGACGTCATCCACACCGAGGTGCGCAAGCTGCACGCCGAGGCGAACCCGCCCACCTTCGAGTTCGAACGGTCCGGGCCCTCGACGCTCCGGATCGGCTACGGCTCGGACCGCCGGATGTGCGCGTTCGCCGAGGGCATGATCGCCGGAGCGGCCGAGCACTTCGGCGAGGACGTCTCCATCACCCAGCCCCGCTGCCAGCAGGACGGCGCGGCCGACTGCGTGCTGGTGTGTGAGTTCCGGGCCCGTGCGTGACCAGCGAGGCCGATGAGGAGATCGCCCTCCTCCGGCGGCAGCTGGAGCGGGAGCGCCGCGCGCGCACGACGGCCGAGACGGTGGGCGAGCAGTCGACCGCCCAGCTGTACGACGCCGTGGTGCAGCTCCAGCAGGCCGAGGCCGAGCTGCGCGCCAGGGCCGAGCAGCAGGCGCAGCTGCGGCTCGTGGCCGGCCTGGTGCGTCAGGACCTCGACCCCCAGGCCGTGCTCCGCCGCGCCGTGACCGCGATCGGCCCCGTGGTCCAGGCCGACCGCTGTGTCATCCGGCTCGCCGACGGCGTGAGCATCGGCTCGGTGGTCGAGCAGTGGTCGCTGCCGGGTTGCCACCTGGCCGCGGGGCTCGAGGTACCGCCGGGGTTCGCCGGGCTGTGTCTCGAGACCGCCCATCGGCGCGAGACGCTGAGCATCGACGACGTCGCGGCCGACCCGCGGATCGGCCCCGAGAACACGGCGCACCTCGTCGACGTGATGGGCATCGGCTCCTACCTCGGCGCGCCGATGTGGGTCGCGGGCGAGCTCGTGGGCTGGCTGGCCCTGCACGCCGTCCGGACGTCCCGGCCCTGGAGCCCGGACCGGCGGGCCCTGGTCGAGCAGCTCGCGAGCGACCTGGGCTCGGCCCTGTCACAGGCGCAGGCCTACCGGCACATGACCGAGGCGGTGGAGCACCTCGAGGAGGCCAACCGGGTCAAGTCCGAGCTGGTCTCGACCGTCTCCCACGAGCTGCGCACCCCTCTCGCCAGCATCAACGGCTACCTGGAGCTCCTCGCCGACGAGGACCTGGGCGCCATCACGGACCGCCAACGACGCGTCATCGAGGTCATCAGCCGCAACGGCGACCGGCTGGCGAGCCTCGTCGAGAACCTGCTGACCCTGGCCCGCTCCGACTCCGGCGAGACCGGGATCGACCACACGCTCCTCGATCTGGTCGAGGTGGTCCGTGAGAGCCACCGCGTCCTCGAGCCGGCGGCCCAGGCGGGGCAGGTGTCCGTGCGCGTCGTGGAGTCCGCTCCGAGCCCGGTGCACGGCAGCCGGGACGAGCTCGAGCGCCTCGTCATCAACCTGGTGTCCAACGCCATCAAGTTCACGCCCGCCGGCGGCGAGGTCTGCCTGCAGCTGACGACCACCGAGGACCACGTCACGCTCACCGTCGCCGACACCGGGGTCGGGATCGCCGCCGAGGACGTACCGCTGGTCTTCGACCGCTTCTATCGAGCGCAGAGCGCGACCACCAACGCCGTCCAGGGCACCGGCCTCGGCCTGGCCGTGGTCCGGACCATCGTCGACCACCACGCCGGGCACATCGAGCTGACCTCGGAGCCGGACGCCGGAACCACGGTCCGGGTGCGGCTGCCGCGCGCGGTGCCCGCCGGACCGGCGTCAGCCTGATTCAGTACGGCGCGACGTCGACCGCGACCTGGAGCGTCGAGCGCTTGGCCTCGGTGAAGATGACGCCCTTGACCGGCACGACGTCGGCGTAGTCGCGGCCCCACGCGACGGTGACGTAGCGGTCGTCGGCGCGGCTGTCGTTGGTCGGGTCGAGCGCGAGCCACTCGTCGTCGCCGACCCAGACCGCGACCCAGGCGTGGGAGGCGTCGGCGCCGACGAGCCGCTCCTGCCCGGGCGGGGGCGTGGTCGCGAGGTAGCCGCTGACGTAGCGACCGGCCAGCCCGAGGGAGCGGACGCAGGCCAGCGTCAGGTGCGCGAAGTCCTGGCAGACCCCGGCCCGCTTCTCCAGGATCTCCTCGATCGTGGACGTCACGGTCGTGGCGGTCTTGTCGTAGGCGAAGTCGGCGTGGATCCGGCGCACCAGGTCGGTCACCGCCTCCCCCACCGGCCGGCCGTCGGGGAAGGACGCGGCGGCGTAGGCGGCCGCCTCGGGGTGGTGCGGCGCCTGCCCCGAGGCGAGCGCGAAGTCGGTGGCCGCGACGGCGCCGGGCGTGGCCGGGTGGACCAGCGGGCGCGGGGCGGTCCACGGCCGCGCGAGCAGCCCCGCGTCGTACGACGGGGACGACACCTCGACCTCGCTCGTCGCGTGGACCTCCAGGACGGTGTGGGCCTCGGTCACCTGGAAGTACGTCGCGGTGTTGCCGTAGTAGTCGCGGTCCCAGGACATGTCGCCGGGCACCGGGCTGACCTCGACGCGGGCCTCCTCCACCTCCTGCCACGGGAGCACCCGCGGGAGCAGGTGGGCGATGCCGAGGCTGTCGGTGACCGGCTCGTCGTAGGTGTAGGTGGTGGCGTGGCTGACGCGGTACCTCACGGCGCCACCCCCGACGGCTCGGAGCCGATGAACAGCGTCGAGTCGAATGTCCTCGGCGCGGGACCGCTGGCGAAGTGCAGGTCGGCGACCGCGTCGGAGAGCCGGGCGAGCTGGGCGAGGTGCCCGTCGAGGAAGGCCTCGAGGTTGGGCCGGCCGACGCCGCCGATCGCCACGAGCTCGGCCACCGAGGCGTCGCGCAGCTGCCCGGTGAGGTCGTCGAGCAGCCGCTCGGGCCGCGAGGAGCCGGTCGAGCCGGGCATCGCGGCCAGGTGGGTCGCGGCCTCGCCGAGGCAGAACGCGAGCGACCGCGGGTTGTCGGGGTCGGTGAGCAGCAGGTCGAGGACGCTGGCGGCACGCACGTAGCCGCGGTAGCGGCGCCGGTGCGTGACCGCCGACTCGGACGCGGCCAGCACCGCGTTGAGCACGTCGCGGTCCACGTCGATGCCGCGCCGCAGCGTGGCCGTGGCGCGCAGCAGGTGGCAGAGCTGGATCGCCCGCTCGAGGGCGCGGCCCAGGCCGATGGTGTGCCAGCCGGCGTCGCGGATCATGCTCGCGGTGACGCCCTGCAGCGACAGGATCCCGGTGAGCATCCGGCCCGCGGACTCCGCGACCTGGTGGCTGTGCGTGGAGCCGACGAGCACGTCGTGGGCGCGCTCCACGACGCCGAACGCCCGCCACGTGTCGGGGGAGAGCTGGTCGCGGACCCCCATCGCGGCCTCGCGCAGCCCGGCGATCGCGTGCGCCGCGGAGCCGGACCGGTGCGGGTCGAGCAGCAGCGACCGGAACTCCTGGTCGAGGTCGTCGGGCTCGAAGCGGGTGCCGGCCAGCCGCGTCACCGCCTGCATCAGCACCGCCAGGCTCTCGCCGCCGGCGGAGTGCGGCCGGGCGCGGAAGTCGTCGGCCAGCGCGTGTGCGGCCATCACGAGTCGCAGCATGTCCTCGCCCCGCTCGGCGTAGCGACCGAGCCAGAACATGTCCTCCAGGACACGCGGCACGAACGGCGAGACCGACCGCACCCGCGTCAGCGGCAGCACGTCGGCGAGCCCCTGGTCCGGCGCGTCGGGCTCGGCCTTGAGGACCCACACGTCCTTGGAGGTCGTGGTCCGCTCCCCCTCGTAGACGTTGGCCAGGCCGCCGACGAGCGGGCGGTAGGCCGACCCGTAGCGCAGCGTGAACGCCCGCAGGGTCAGCGCCTGCGGGCGCACCGACCCGAACCGCAGCGTCGGCGCCTGCGACAGGGCGGCAGCCTCCTGCCCGACGTAGCGGTGTGGCGCGCCCAGGATCCGGGTCCGCACCTCGTCTCGCCCCAGCGCGGCCAGGTCCTCGGGCTTGCCGTCCAGGGTGCGCACGACCAGCGCGTCGAGGTGGTCCAGGACGTGGTCGAGCCCCGCCGGATCGCCGCACCACCAGGTGCGGACCGACGGCAGCCGCAGCGGCTCGCCGAGCAGCTCCTCGCACAGCGCGGGCAGGTACGGCAGCAGGCCGGGGTTCTCCAGGACCCCGGAGCCGAGGCCGTTGACGACCCGCACCGTGCCGCGGCGTACGGCCTCGGCCAGCCCGGCGACGCCGAGCTGGGAGTCGCCGCGCAGCTCGAGCGGGTCGGACCAGGCGGCGTCGACCCGGCGCAGGATGACGTGCACGCGCTCGAGCCGGCCCGGCCCCTTGAGGTAGATGGACCCGTCGCGCATGAGCAGGTCGCTGCCCTGCACCAGCGGGAAGCCGAGCGTGGTGGCCAGGAAGGCCTGGTCGTACGCCGTCTCGCTGGCCGTGCCGGGCGACAGGACGACCACGCGCGGGTCCCCGGGCTCGCCCGGAGCGGACTGGATCAGCGCCGAGCGCAGCGCCGAGAAGTAGGGCTCCATCCGGTGGGTGCCGGCCTCGCGGTAGAGCTCGGGCATCACCCGGGACACCACCCGCCGGTTCTCCATCGCGTAGCCCAGCCCCGAGGGCGCCTGGGCCCGGTCGGCCAGCACCGTCCACTCCCCGGCGGCGTTGCGGCCCAGGTCGGTGGCGGAGAGCACGAGCGGCCGCGGGTCGGTGGCCGAGGCCCGGGCCAGACCACGGACGAAGCCGCCGTGGCCCAGCACCACCGGCGCCGGCAGCAGGCCGGAGGCGAGCAGCCGCTGCTCGCCGTAGACGTCGGAGAGCACGGCGTTGAGCAGCTCGGCGCGCTGGGCGAGGCCGACCTCGAGCGGGGTCCAGTCGGCGGCGTCGAGCACGAGCGGGACCGGGTCGAGCCGCCACGGCCCGAGGCCCTCGCCGGGCCGGGCGTAGGTGACGCCGTCGTCGGCGAGGAAGCGCTTGATCTCCTCGTCGACGCGCATCAGGTCGTGCGGGGTCAGGGTGACCGCGACCTCGGCCATCCCCTTCCACGCCGGGCGCAGCGTGCCGTCGGGGCCGACCACCTCGTCGTAGCGGGCCCCGCCGTCGTCCCTGCCGTCATCTCCGCCGGGCAGCGTGGGCTGCGTGACGGCGGCGGAGTAGTCCCGCAGCAGCGTCACGTGCGCCCCGACCGCGGGGAGCGGGGCGGCACCCGCCGCAGGTCGAGCGTGTGCGGGTACTCCTCGGTCGCCGCCCGACGGCCGGCCTCGCGCAGCGCGCCGACGTCGATCCGGCCGGCGGTGTGGCCGCGGGCCTCGAAGCGGCTCGCGCGCCGGGCCTCCGCCTCGTTGGCGTTGACCGGCGGGGTGTCGTAGGAGCGGCCACCCGGGTGCACGACGTGGTACGTCGCGCCGCCGAGCGAGACCGCCGACGCGACGTCGACGACCTCCACGTGGAGCGGGGCCTGCACCTCGATGGAGGGGTGCAACGCCGACCACGGCTGCCAGGCGCGGTAGCGCACGCCGGCGTAGAACTCGCCGACCACGCCGGTGCTCGTCAGGGGCACGGGGACACCTTGGCAGGTCACGAGGTGGCGGTGCGGGTCGAGCCCGCGGACCTTCACCTGGATCCGCTCGACCGAGGAGTCGACGAAGCGCGCGGTGCCGCCGGCGGTCGCCTCCTCGCCCAGCACGTGCCACGGCTCGATGGCGGACCGCAGCTCGAGCTCGACGCCGTCCACGACCGTCACGCCGATCCGCGGGAACCGGAACTCCGTGAACGGGTCGAGCCACGACGACTCGAAGTCGATCCCGTGCGCGCGCAGGTCGGCCACGACCGCCTCGATGTCGGTGATCGCGCCCTGCGGCAGCAGGAAGTCCTCGTGCAGGGCGGTGCCCCAGCGCACCAGCGGTGCGGTGTCGGGCTCCTCCCAGAACATCGCGACCAGGCTGCGCACGAGCAGGGCCTGGAGCAGCGCCATCTGCGGGTGCGGCGGCATCTCGAAGCCGCGCAGCTCCAGCAGGCCGAGCCGGCCGCGCGAGGAGTCGGGGCTGTAGAGCTTGTCGATGCAGAACTCCGCGCGGTGGGTGTTGCCCGTCAGGTCGGTGAGCAGGTGCCGCAGCGCCCGGTCCACCAGCCACGGCCGGGCCTCGCCACCCTCCTCCGTGAGCCGGGCGATCTCGGCGAACGCGATCTCCATCTCGTAGACCGCCTCGGGACGGCCTTCGTCGAAGCGCGGCGCCTGGCTGGTCGGGCCGATGAAGCGGCCGGAGAAGAGGTAGGACAGCGACGGGTGCCGCTGCCAGTAGCGGATCAGGCTGACCAGCACGTCCGGGCGACGCAGCAATGGCGAGTCGACGGGCTGGCCGCCACCGAGGGTCAGGTGGTTGCCGCCGCCGGTGCCGGTGTGCAGCCCGTCGAGGTCGAACTTCTCCGTCGACAGCCGGGCCAGGCGGGCCTGCGCGTAGAGCGTCTCGGTGAGCTCCCGCTGCTCGGCCCAGCTCGACGTGGGCTGCACGTTGACCTCGATGACGCCGGGGTCGGGCGTCACCACGAGCTGGGTCAGCCGCGGGTCCGGCGGCGGCCCGTAGCCCTCCAGCACGACCGGGATCCGCAGCTTGCGCACGGCCACCTCGACCAGGCGGAGCAGGTCGGCATAGTCCTCGAGCCGCTCGGTCGGCGGGAGGAACACGAACACGTTGCCCTCGCGGGCCTCGACCACCAGCGCGGTCGTCGGCACGCCCTCGGGGCCCACCACGGACACGGTCGGCACCCTCGGCACCAGCGGCGGCCCGGCCTCGAGGTACGACGGCGCGACCGCGGCCTCGGGGTCCTCCCACGCGATCGAGTCGAGCGGCAGCCGCAGGCCCGCCGGCGACGTACCGGGGGTGAGCACGAGGCGACCGCGCCGGAACGACCAGGCCGGGACGGTCCAGTCCTCGCCGGTGACGAGCGGCAGCACCCAGGCGACCGCGTCCGTCACCGCGGCGTCGAGGTGGGCGAGGCTGTCGGCGTCGATCTCCCCGTCCCGGGGACGCGCGCCGTGGGGCTGCCGGACCTCGGTGGCGAGCACCGCGAGCGGGTCCTCGTACGCCGCGTGCAGCAGGTCGCCGGGTAGCCCGAGTGTCTGCGTGATCCGCTCCGCGAGGGCCCGCGCGTCCGCGACGGCCGTCGGGGACGAATCGCCGGCCCACGGGTCGGCCAGCAATGCCGGGTCCTGCCACAGCGGCTCCCCGTCGGTGCGCCACTGGAGCCCGATCTGCCAGCGGGGCAGCGGCTCGCCGGGGTACCACTTGCCCTGGCTGCGCTGGACGACCCCGCCCTCGGCGTACACGCGCCGCAGCCGCTCGGCCAGGTCGTTGGCGAGCCGGCGCTTCTCGGGGCCGTCGGCCTCGGAGCTCCACTGGGCGGAGGTCGCGTCGTCGAGGGAGACGAAGGTGGGCTCGCCGCCCATCGTCAGGCGGCAGTCGCCCTCGGCCAGCCGCTTGTCGACGGCCTCGCCGAGCGTGTCGATCCGGGCCCACTGCTCGTCGGTGTAGGGCTTGGTGACGCGCGGGTCCTCGTGGACGCGGCGCACCTGGTTGTGGAAGGAGAAGCTGACCTCGACCGGCTCGGTGGCGCCCTCGATCGGCGCGGCGCTGGACGGGTGCGGGGTCGCGGACAGCGGGATGTGGCCCTCGCCGGCGAACAGCGCGCTGGTCGGGTCCATCCCGACCCAGCCGGCGCCCGGGACGAACACCTCGGCCCACGCGTGCAGGTCGGTGAAGTCGGCCTCGGGGCCGCTCGGGCCGTCGAGCGCCTCGGTGTCGGCGGTGAGCTGCACGAGGTAGCCGGACACGAAGCGGGCGGCCAGGCCGTGCTGACGCAGGAGGCTGACCAGCAGCCAGGCACTGTCGCGGCACGAGCCGATCCCGGCGCGCAGCGTCTCGTCGGGGGTCTGGACGCCCGCCTCCATCCGCACGGAGTAAGCCACGTCGCGGTGCACCGCGGCGTTGAGGTCGGCGAGGAACGTGACGGTCGGGGTGCCGTCCTCGGGCAGCGGGGGCAGCCGGTCCTTCCACGCGGCGGCCTCGGCACTGTCCTCGACCGGGCGGAGGTACGGCGCGAGGTCGGCCGCGAGGACCGGCTCGTAGGCGAACGGGAAGCGCTCGGCGCTCTCCTCGATGAAGAAGTCGAAGGGGTTGATCACCATCAGGTCGGCCACCAGGCCGACGGTGATGTCGAGGGTCTGGACCGGCTCGGGGAAGACCAGCCGTGCCAGCCAGTTGCCGAACGGGTCCTGCTGCCAGTTGACGAAGTGGTTCTTCGGCGAGACCTCGAGGGAGTAGGCCTCGATGGGCGTGCGGCAGTGCGGCGCGGGCCGCAGGCGGACCACGTGGGGCGCCACCGCGATCGGGCGCGCGAACTCGTAGGTGGTGCGGTGCTCGAGCGCGACCTTGACCGACATGGCCCTAGCCTGCCCGGTCCCCGTTGCTTCGGGGTAACACCGTCTCGTCCCCGCTGGTCCAGACTGATCGCAAAGAAGTGTTTGCAAACATCTCTTTGCGGTTCTACAGTCCTGCCATGGACCTCACCTCGATCACCCCGTCGCCGCAGGCGCTCAAGGCGCTGACGCACCCCGTGCGGCTGCGGATGCTCGGGCTGCTGCGGATCGAGGGGCCGGCCACGGCCACCCAGCTCGCGACCCGCCTCGGCCTCAACAGCGGCGCCACGTCGTACCACCTCCGCCAGCTGGCCCAGCACGGCTTCATCGTCGACGACGAGGAGCGGGGCAATGCCCGCGACCGCTGGTGGAAGGCCGCCCACCAGGCGACCATGACCGAGCGCGAGGAGCCGGCGGACGAGGAGACCCGGCAGACGATGGACGCCTACCTCCAGTCGGTGGCCACCGTGCTGACCGAGCAGCTGCAGCGGGCCGTCGAGGAGCACGGCCTGCTGTCCGACGAGTGGCGACACGCCTCGACGTTCAGCGACTACGGCATCCGCCTCACCCCGGCCCGGGCCAGGGCACTGCTCGACCACGTCCACGACTGGTTCATGAGCCAGGACGAGGAGCCCGCCGACGACCCCGCCACCGCGGACTTCGTCATCCAGATCGCCGCCTTCCCGCGACCCGGGACCGTGACAGGAGACCAGCAATGAGCAGCACGACCACCGCCAACCGCCGGCCCCTCTACGGCTGGCTCACGTCCGAGGCCGTGTCCCTGACGGGCACCCGCGTCTCCATGCTGGCCCTGCCGTACTTCGTCCTCGTGACCACCGACTCCCCGGTGAAGACCGGCCTGGTCGCCCTCTTCGAGATGGTGCCGCTGGTGCTGCTCAAGGTGCTCGGCGGGCCGATCATCGACCGGGTCGGCGCGCGCCGGGTCAGCATCACCTGCGACGTCGGCTCGCTGTTCGTGGTCGGCTCGATCCCGCTGCTGTACGACGCGGGGCTGCTGCGATTCGGTGCCCTGCTGGCACTGGTCGCCCTGGCCGGCGCCCTGCGCGGTCCCGGCGATGCCGCCAAGGGCGCGATCGTGCCGGGGCTGGTCGAGTCGGCGCAGGTCCCGATGGAGCGGGCGACCGGCCTGCACGCCACCGTCGAGCGCTCCGCCACGATGCTGGGCGCCGCCTTCGCGGGCGGCCTGATCGCCGTCATCGGCGCGGCCAACGCCCTGGTCGTCGACGCCGTCAGCTTCGGGCTCTCCGCGCTGCTGCTGGCCTGGGCGACGGCCTCGATGGCCCGACCGGCCGCGACGGGCGCGGAGGGCGAGGAGGGCGACCCGCTCCCCTACCGCGCCCAGCTCGCCGCGGGCTGGCACTTCCTGCGCGGCGACCGGGTGCTGCTCGCCATCGCCTTCATGGTCGCGCTGACCAACATGATCGACGCGGCGTACGCCTCGGTCCTGATGCCGGTGTGGGCCCGGACCTGGGGCGGCGGCCCGGCCGTGCTGGGCCTGGTCTTCGCGGTGTTCGGCGGCTTCGCGGCCCTCGGCGCGATCTGCGCCGCGACCTGGGCGGCCCGGCTGCCCCGCTACACGACGTACCTCGTGACCTTCCTGGTCTGCGGTTCGCCCCGGTTCTTCGTCCTGGCCTGGGACAACCCGCTGTGGACGGTGCTGGCGATCGCGGTCGTCTCGGGCTTCGGGTCGGGGTTCATCAACCCGATCCTGGGCGCCGTCATCTACGAGCGGATCCCCGGCCACCTGGTGGGTCGCGTCTCGTCGCTGATCACGGCGCTGTGCTTCGCGCTCATGCCGATCGGTCCGCTGCTCGGCGGCGCGATCATCAGCGGCGCCGGCCTGATGGTCGCCATGCTGGTCGCCGGCTCGGCGTACTTCCTGGTCACGATGCTGCCGGCGGTCGACCCGAAGTGGCGCGAGATCGACGTCCGCCCGGCGGTCGAGCCGGCCGAGCAGGTCAGTGAGGGAACTCCCGCGCCAGCGTGAGGATCCGGTCGTTCGCCTCGGTCTCACCGATCGACACCCGCACGCCCTCACCGGCGAAGGGACGGACGGTGACACCGACGGCGTCGGCCGCGGCGGCGAAGTCGGCCGCGCGGTCCCCGAGGTCGAACCACACGAAGTTCCCCTGGGCCTCGGGGATCGCCCAGCCGGCCTCGAGGAGACCGTCGCGGAACCGGGCCCGCTCGCCGACCAGCGCCTCGACCCGCTCGACGAGCAGGTCCTCGGCGGCGAGCGAGGCGATCGCGGCGGCCTGCGCGACGGTCGAGACGCCGAAGGGCAGCGAGACCGCGCGCAGGGCGCCCGCGATGTCGGCGGGCGCCACGGCGTAGCCGACCCGGAAGCCGGCCAGCCCGTAGGCCTTGGAGAAGGTGCGGGTCAGCACCACGTTGTCGTGCTGCGCGTAGGTGGCGATGCCGTCGACGGCGTCGTCCATCCGCACGAACTCGACGTAGGCCTCGTCGACCACGACGAGCACGTGCGGCGGCACCTTCGCGAGGAAGGCGTCGAGCTCGGCCTGGGTGACCGCGGGACCGGTCGGGTTGTTGGGGGTGCAGACCAGCACGACCTTGGTGCGGTCGGTGATCGCGGCGGCCATCGCGTCGAGGTCGTGGCGGCCATCGGGCAGCACCGGCACCCGGACCGACGTCGCGGCGGCGGCGGTGACCGCGATCGGGTAGGCCTCGAAGGACCGCCAGGCGAAGACGACCTCGTCGCCGGGGTCGCAGAAGGCCTGCACCAGCTGGTAGATCAGGCCGACCGACCCGGTCGCCAGCGACAGGTGCTCGGCCGGGACCTCGAACCGCTCCGCGAGGGCGTCGTACAGCGCCGTGGCGCCCATGTCGGGGTAGCGGTTCATCTGCGCCACCGCGGCCTGCGCCGCCTCGAGCACGCCGGGCAGCGGGGGGTAGGGGTTCTCGTTCGAGGAGAGCTTGTACGACGTCAGCCCGGGCCGGACCGTCGGCGGCTTCCCCGCGACGTACCGCGGGATCTCGGAGACGTTCGGACGAGGCTGCGGGCTGCTCAGGCTGGGCACAGACGGCACCCTAACCGCGGACCTGGCCGCGGCGCCGCCACGGGCGGAGCACCAGCGCCAGCAGCCCGCCGACCAGGACGCCGATCGCCGCGCCCGACACGTTGTCGATGACGTCGGTGACGTCGCAGGCACGGTCGATCCGGGCCAGCTGGAGCTGGGTGAGCTCGATGCCGGCGGAGTAGCACGCGAGCAGCGCGAAGCCGACCGGGACCAGGACCCGGGCCGCCCGCCACCGCGCGGCGGCCAGCACGAGCAGCGCCCCCGACGGCACGAACAGCACCGTGTTGAGCAGCCGCTGGCCGGACTGGAAGATCCAGAAGCCCGTGGGTGCGGGCCCGCCGATGTCCCACGAGCAGGTGGTCAGCCGGCCCTCGGCCGAGACGATGCCCGGGGCACCGTTGGCCGGGATGAGCGTGACGACGGCGATCACGACGACCGACCAGAGCAGTCCGGCGATCGACAGGCCCGTCGTCGGCCCGAGGCGGCGACGCAGGGCGGTGCCGAGCAGCAGGCAGAGGCCCCCGGACACGAACGCGCCCAGGAGCATGACGCCCACCCCACCGACAGGAAACACGCGGGGAAGGGTACTCACCGCGAGAACGCCAACCGTCCATCCACTTCCCGGACGCGACACTAGGATCGACGCGTGCGGATCATCTCCTGGCTCATCACCAACGCCGTCGCGCTCGCCGTGGCCGCGCAGCTCTTCGACGGCATCCGGTTCACCGGCCCGATCCACGGGCAGGAGGAGATCAAGCACAAGCTGCTGCCGCTGCTGCTCGTGGCGCTGATCCTCGGCCTGGTCTCGGCGACCGTGAAGCCGGTGCTGAAGCTGATCTCGATCCCCTTCATCCTGCTCTCGCTGGGCCTCTTCCTGCTCGTGATCAACGCCGCGATGCTCGGCCTGACGAGCTGGCTGGCCGACGGCCTGGGCATCGGCTTCCACGTCAACGGGTTCTGGACCGCGGTCGGGGGGTCCATCGTCATCACCATCGTCGGCTGGGTCGTCGACGGACTGATCGGCCCGGAGGACGACCGCCGCTGATGTCCCGCCTGCCGCAACCCCGGACGCCCGGTCGCTACCGGATCGCGCTGGTCTGCCTGGGCAACATCTGCCGCTCGCCCATGGCCGACGTCGTGCTCTCCGCGCGGATCGCCGACGACGGGCTCGACGATCGCGTCGAGGTAGCCAGCTCCGGCACGGGTGGCTGGCACGTCGGCGACCCGATGGACCGCCGCGCGGCGGCCACCCTGGCGGCCGCGGGCTACGACCCCTCACGGCACCGCGCCCAGCAGTACGACGACTCCTGGCTCGGCGCCTACGACCTCGTTCTCGCGATGGACGACAGCAACCTGTCCGACATCTCGGTGGGCGGGATCGGCGGCGGGGACGACCGGGTGCGGCTCTTCCGGGACTTCGATCCCGTCGATACCGGTGGCGAGGTGCCCGACCCGTACTACGGTG
Organism: Nocardioides ginsengisegetis; assembly: GCF_014138045.1. Classification (NCBI taxonomy): domain Bacteria; kingdom Bacillati; phylum Actinomycetota; class Actinomycetes; order Propionibacteriales; family Nocardioidaceae; genus Nocardioides; species Nocardioides ginsengisegetis. The sequence continues at coordinate 243,993 of NZ_JACGXA010000003.1, read as the reverse complement.
GCCCTGCCGGCTTCGAGGAGGTCCTCACGATGGTGGAGCGCACAGCAGCGACGATCGTCGCCGAGCTGCACCGCCTGCCCGGCGTCGGGGTCGCAGCCAGATGACCCGGCTGCCGCTGGTCGCCAGGCGTGCCGAGGAGCTCCTCGGCTCGGCCGTCGTGGCCACGGCCCCCGTCGCGGGCGGCGACATCTCCACGGCCACGCGGCTGCGGCTCAGCAACGGCACCACGGCCCTGATGAAGACCCACCCGCACGCCCCACCCGACTTCTTCGAGTCCGAGGCGCGCGGGCTGGCGTGGCTGGCCGAGACCGGCGGCGTCTCGGTGCCCGAGGTGCTCGCGGTCGACCACGAGTGCCTGATCCTGGCGTGGGTCGAGCCCGGCAAGAACGCCGTCGACGCGGCCTCGGAGTTCGGCCGCGCGCTCGCCACCACCCACACCGCCGGGTGCGAGGGCTTCGGCCTCGACCACGACGGCTACATCGGCAAGCTGCCGCTGCCCAACAAGCCCACGGAGACGTGGGCGGAGTTCTACGCCGTACGCCGGGTGCTGCCCTACCTCAAGGTGGCCCGCGACCGGGGCGCGGTCACCGACGAGCAGGCCGTCGCGGTCGAGACCGTGATCGGCCGGCTGCCCGAGCTCGTGCCCGTCGAGCCGCCGAGCCGGCTGCACGGCGACCTGTGGAACGGCAACGTCCTGTGGGGTCTCGACGGCCGGGTCCGCGTCATCGACCCCGCCGCCCACGGTGGCCACCGCGAGGTGGACCTCGCGATGCTCGCCCTGTTCGGGCTGCCCCACCTGCCCCGCGTCCTGGACGCCTACGCCGAGGTCGCGCCGCTCGCCGAGGGCTGGCAGGACCGGGTCGCGCTGCACCAGCTCCACCCGCTGCTCGTGCACGCCTGCCTGTTCGGCGGCGGTTACGGCGCCCGCGCGGCCGACGCCGCGCGCCGCTACACCTGACCGGTCAGCTGCAGGTCAGCTCAGGCACAGGCAGAACGGGTGCCCCGCCGGGTCGAGGAACACCCGGAACGTCGTACCCGGCTGGTGCTCGTGCCGCGTCGCACCGAGCGCCACGACCGCCGCCTCGGCCTCGTCGAGGTCGTCGACCACGACGTCCATGTGCATCTGCTGCGGCGAGTCCTGACCCGGCCACACCGGCGCCCGGTAGTCCTCGACCTTCTGGAAGCACAGGCACATGCCGTAGTCGGCGCGTGCTTCGTACCAGTCCTCCTGCTCCACCAGCGTGAAGTCGAGCATCGTCGCGTAGAAGGTCGCGAGCGCGCGGGGGTCGGGGCAGTCGAGGACGAAGCTCGGGAAGCGTGCGATGGCCATGCCCGCACCCTAGGCAAGGAACCGGACGACCTGCTTCCGGTTGTTGCGCGCGTCGCTCACCCAGAGCGTGGCGCAATCTCAGTCACCGTTCAGGCACGACTGGCAGAGTAGGAGCGTGACCAGCACCGCGCCCGCGAAGCCCCGCGTCCTCGTCGTCGACGACGACAGGGCCGTGCGCGAGTCGCTGCGCAGGTCGCTGGAGTTCAACGGGTACGACGTCGCGCTGGCCTCCGACGGCGCCGAGGCGCTGGCCGGCATTGCCGGAGCCGGCCCCGACGTCGTGATCATGGACGTGATGATGCCGCGGCTCGACGGCATCGAGACGACGCGGGCGCTGCGGTCGGCCGGCAACGACGTACCGATCCTGGTGCTGACGGCCCGCGACGCGGTCGGCGACCGGGTCGACGGCCTCGACGCCGGCGCCGACGACTACCTCACCAAGCCGTTCGCCCTGCAGGAGCTGCTGGCCCGGCTGCGCGCGCTGCTCCGTCGCGTCGTGCCTCGCGAGGACGCCCCCGACGAGACGCTCTCCTTCGCCGACCTGACGATGGACATCGCGACCCGCGAGGTGCGGCGCGGCGACCGGGCGATCGAGCTGACCCGCACGGAGTTCACGCTGCTGGAGATGTTCCTGCGCCGGCCGCGCCGGGTGCTGGAGCGCTCGTTCATCCTCGAGGAGGTGTGGGGCTACGACTTCCCGACCACCGCCAACTCGCTGGAGGTCTACGTCGGCTACCTGCGCCGCAAGACCGAGGCGGAGTCCGAGCCGCGGCTGATCCACACCGTGCGCGGCGTGGGCTACGTGCTGAAGGAGTCATGAGCGGCCCGGCCCCCTTCGGTCACGCCCCGTTCGGCACCCGCACGTGGGAGGAGCGCCGCTGGCACTACCGGCGCTCGCTCGCCAGCCGCGTCATCCTCCTGACCACGATGGCGGTGGGCCTCGCGGTGGCCTTCGTGGCGCTCGGCGCCTACGTGACCGTGCGGATGCAGATGACCGAGACGCTGGACCAGTCCCTGCTCGACCGCGCGCACAAGTCGGCCGCGTCGCCGACGCTGATCCGCTTCCCGTCCGGCAACGAGATCCCGGTGTGGGCGCTGGTCGCCTCCGACCTGCGGATCGCGCTCGTCTCCTCCGACGAGACCGTCTACCAGCCCGACCGGATGACCCGCTTCCCGCAGCTCGGCGCCCAGGAGCTCGCCGTGGCCAAGGGCCAGGCCTCCTCGAGCATCCGCACGGTCAGCTCCGGCGGCACCGACTACCGGGTCGTCTCGGTCCCCTACGCCGACGGCCAGTCCCTCGTCCTCGCCCAGTCGCTCGCACCCCAGGAGCGGGTGCTGGAGAAGCTCGGCGCGGTGATGCTGCTCTTCGGCCTCGCGGGCGTGATCGCGGCCGCGATGGCGGGGTGGGGCGTGGCGCGCAACGGCCTGCGACCCGTGCGTCGGCTCACGACCGCCGTCGAGGAGATCGCCCGCACCGAGAAGCTCGACCCGCTCCCGGTCGAGGGCGACGACGAGATCGCCCGCCTGGCCTACGCCTTCAACCAGATGCTCGTCGCCCTCGACGCCTCGCGCGACCGGCAGCGGCGGCTGGTCGTCGACGCCGGCCACGAGCTGCGCACCCCGCTCACCTCGCTGCGCACCAACCTCGACCTCCTCAGCCAGGCCGACGGCGACCCCGCCATGACGCTCCCGCCGGAGGCGCGGGCGGAGCTGCTCGACGACGTCCGCGCCCAGATCGAGGAGCTGACCACGCTCATCGGCGACCTCGTCGAGCTCGCCCGCGACGAGCCGCTCACCCACGTCGTCGAGTCCGTCGACATCGCCGAGGTGCTCGACCAGGCGCTGGCCCGGGTCCGCCGTCGCGCGCCGGGCATCGCCTTCGAGGTCGACACCGACCCGTGGTGGGTCGTCGGCGAGCCCGCGGGGCTCGAGCGCGCGATCACCAACCTGCTCGACAACGCCGCCAAGTGGAGCCCTCCGCACGGCACCGTCCGGACCCGGCTCGCCGACGGCGTACTGACCGTGGACGACGAGGGCCCCGGCATCGCCGAGCAGGACCGGCCGCACGTCTTCGAGCGCTTCTACCGCTCCCCCGAGTCGCGCTCGATGCCCGGCTCCGGCCTCGGCCTCTCGATCGTGCACCAGGTCGCCGAGCGGCACGCCGGCAGCGTCGAGGCGGGCGTGTCTCCCGCAGGCGGAGCCCGGCTCACGTTGCGGCTGCCCGGCAGCCGCGAGCCCCACACCATGTCCGCCGCCGGCCCGGCCACCACCGCATGAGGCGCGCCGCTCCCGCGCTGGCGCTGCTGCTCCTGCTCGCCGGCTGCTCGTCCACGGACGCGACCACGGAAACCTCGTCGACGTCGTCGTCCCCTTCCCCGACCGCCTCCTCCTCGCCCTCACCCTCGAAGCCGGCGTTCAACCCGTGCTCGGGGCTTTCGGCCGGGCCCGTCGGCAAGGCGCTGCGGGAGAAGGTCCGCGAGACGACCGGCACCTCCGACAACCCGCGCTGCGCGTTCCTGCCCGTCGCCAAGGGCGGACCGACGCTCAACGTCACCTACCTGGAGTTCGGCGGCGACTTCGACAAGGCCTTCGCCGCGATGGGCCAGATCAAGGGCCGGGTGAGCGACGTCCGCATCCCCGGCGCGACGGCCGCCCGAGTCGTCGTGCACGCCTCGAGGAAGGTGGTGCTCGTGACCGGCTTCGTCCAGGTCCACGGCCTGATCGAGACCGTCAACGCGATCCAGCTGGCGCCGTACGACGCGGGCACCATGCGCGACGCCACCGAGGCCGTCATGCGCACCCTCGTCGCCACGGCGCCCTGAGCCTGCTGGTCAGTCGGGCTGGAAGACCCGCAGCAGCCGGTCGGCCTTCCAGCGGGACTCGGCCCACTCCTCGGCCACCTCGGACCGGACCGTGATGCCCCCGCCGGTGCCGAGCGACCACCGCCCGTCGCCGGCCGTCATCAGCGAGCGGATCACCACCCCCAGGTCGGCCCGGCCGTCCGCGGCGACCCAGCCGAACGCGCCGGAGTAGGCGCCGCGCGGCGTCGCCTCGACCGCGTCGATCACCTCCATGGTCCGCAGCTTGGGCGCCCCGGTCATCGAGCCGGCGGGGAACAGCGCCCTCAGGGCGCCCATCGTGGTGACGTCGTCGCGCAGCCGGCCGCGGACGGTGGAGACCAGCTGGTGCACGGCCTCGTAGGACTCCACCTCCATCAGCACCGGCACCTCGACGCTGCCCGGCTCGCACACCAGCGACAGGTCGTTGCGGAGCAGGTCGACGATCATCAGGTTCTCGCTGCGGAACTTCGGCTCCGTGGCCAGCCGCTCGCGCAGCACCTCGTCCTCGGCCGCGCTCTCGCCGCGGGGCGTCGTGCCCTTGATCGGCTTGGTCTCCAGGGTCCGGTCGCCGGTCACCAGCGCGTAGCGCTCCGGGCTGGAGCTGAGCAGCCACGCGCGCTGCCCGGGCACGTCGTGCTGGAGGAAGCCGGCGTACGGCGCCGGGTTGAGCTCGCGCAGCCGCAGGTAGGCCGCCGCCGGGTCGACGTCGCTGTCGATGCCGACCCGGTAGGTCAGGTTGGTCTCGTAGGAGTTGCCGGCGTGCAGCGCCTCCTGGACCTCCTCGAAGGCCGCCGCGTAGTCGGCCGGGGCGCCGTTTCCGTTGCCGTTTGGTCCCCAACGGCATGTTTCGGGGTCGATTTCATGCCGTTGGGGACCAAACGGCAACGCAGCGACCCCCGGCGCCGGGTGGTCGAAGAGGCGGACGTGCCGGGCCCGCATCCAGACGGCGTCGGGGAGGAGGGGGTCCGGGCGGGCGGGCAGGTCGGGACGGCACGCGTAGCCGAAGTACCCGAACCACTGGTCGGCCGGGTCGCCGGAGGCGAGCTCCGCCTCGAGGACCGCGAAGACGTCCGACCCGACGACGGTCGCCCGGCCGCCGGAGTGGCGCAGCACCTCGCGCCGGGCGGCCGAGTAGGTCAGCGAGACGTCGTCGTCGTCGAGCCAGCCGATGATCGACCGGCGACCCGACCACTCCCGGGCACCGCCGCCGTCGAGCCAGAAGCAGCGGGCGTGGTCGGCTGCCACCGCGCGGAAGACCGAGGCCGGGTCCGCGGTCACGACGCACCCCCGAAGCCCGGCGCCAGGAAGTTCGCCACGAGGGCGGCGCCCTGCTCGGACAGGACCGACTCGGGGTGGAACTGCACACCCTCCAGCGGCAGCTCCCGGTGCCGCACGCCCATGACCGTCCCGTCGTCGGCGCGCGCGCTGACCTCGAGCACGTCGGGGACGTGCAGGGCCGCCAGCGAGTGGTAGCGGACGACCCGGAACCGCTGCGGCAGCCCGGCGAACACCCCGCGGCCGTCGTGCACCACCGGCCCGACCTCGCCGTGCGCGGGCAGGATCCGGTCGACGGCCCCGCCGTACGTCGTCACGAGGCCCTGCATGCCGAGGCAGACGCCCAGCACCGGACGGGTCGCCGCCTCGAGCACCGCGCGACCGACCGCGAAGTCGTGGGGGTCGTCGGGACGCCCCGGGCCCGGCGAGAGGACGACGTGGGAGTGCCGCAGCACCTCGGCGGCCTCGACCTCGTCGTGCTGGACGACCGTGGGCAGGCGTCCGGTGACGGAGGCGACGAGGTGGACGAGGTTCCACGTGTAGGAGTCGTGGTGGTCCACGACGACCACGTCCGGAACGACCACCGGCCCAACCTACTGGTGCCGGCCCCCACGCCGAACGCTCAGGCCTTCCCGGAGCCGCTCCGCGAGGTGTGCGCCACGGCGTGCCGCGGGATCCGCTGCTCCCAGGCGGCCTTGTCGGCGAACGGCAGCGCCTTGCAGGTGTCCGACACGTCCGGCGTCAGCGCCTGCTCGCGCGCGCACCGGTCGAACTCGTCGAGCTTGGCCATCAGCTCCGAGACCTGGGCGGCGTAGCGCGGGTCGCCGTAGAGGTTGCGGCGCTCCCACGGCTCGGTCGCATAGTCGTAGAACTCGTAGGCGTAGTCCGTGCCGGTGTAGCTGTAGTCGAGGTCGTCGCGGATCAGCAGGCCGGTGCGGCTGCGGACGGCGACGTACGACGGGATGTGGTCCAGGTCGTGGCCGCTGAACGGCCGGTCCGGGTCGTTGCCCGGCGACTGCGACCAGGTGTGCTCGAAGAACGCGTAGTCGCCGGTGTCCCTGGCCGGGTCGGCGAAGGACGGCGCGAAGGAGTGCCCCGAGCGGTAGTCGGGCGACCCGATGCCGGCGAGGTCCTCGAAGGTCGGCGCGAGGTCGATGTTGGACACCATCCCGTCGCGCGGGCCCGGGACGACGCCGGGACCCATGACGTAGAGCGGCACGTGCACGTCGGTGTCGTAGGCGGTGCCCTTGCCGCGGGTGAGGCCGTGCTGGCCGAGGTGGAAGCCGTTGTCGGAGGTGAGCACGACGTAGGTGTTGTCGTCCACGCTGCGCAGGATCCGCCCCAGCATCCGGTCGATCGACTGCGCCATGCGCGCCCGGTCGCGCATCGAGGTCTCCGCGTCGGCGACCGAGAGCCCCTTGCCCGAGCGGCTCCACGCCGGCGCGAGCGTGCCGTCGGCCCGCACGGGGGCGTTGTCGCCCTGCCAGTCGTCGTAGCCGGGCAGGTCGGCCACCGTCAGGTCGTGGCAGTCGACGGGGCCGCAGTTGCCGTGCGCCGAGCCGTGCCCGGGCCGGTCGCGGAACGCCGGCGGGAACATCGGGTCGCCGGGGTAGGCGGGGTTGCTGTTGATCCGCCCGTGCGGGGCGTAGGGCGCCACCTCGAGGAAGTAGGGCTTGGTGTCGTGGCGGTGCTCGTGGATGAAGTCGAGCGCGTCGTTGTCGATCACGGTGCCGGCGTACGCCTTGTCCTTCACGACGTCCGGCTCCGACGCGGCGGGGGCGTCGTAGTGCTGGACGCGCACCTGCCCGTCCTGGGTGTAGGTCGCGTTGTAGTCCCAGCCGTCGTACGCCGTCCCGAAGACCACGCGCAGGTCCGACCACCCCAGCGGCGGCCTCGGCACGCCCTTGGTGGGGTAGTACTCGTACTGGTTGAGGTACTTGCCCACGAAGCCGGTCGTGTAGCCGGCCTGCTGGAGCCGGACCGCGAAGGTGCGCTGCTCGTCGCCGTGGGCGGCGAACGCCCGGTAGCCGCCCATCGCGCCCACCCGGTTGGGCATGTTGGCGGTGTTGGTGAGCACGCCGGTCTGGTGGGGGTACTGCCCGGTGAAGGTGGCGGCCCGCGAGACGCAGCAGAGGCTGTCGACGACGAAGGCGTTCTGGTAGGACGCCCCCAGCCGGGTCATCGTGCGGGCGTGCTTGAGCGTGGGCACCAGGTCCATCGAGAAGTCGTCCATGAGGACGAAGACGATGTTGGGGCTCTTGCCGCTCACCTGCTGGACCGGGACCGCGGACTGCGGCACGTGCGGCAGCGGGCGCGACGCGTACGGCGACGGCCCGACGGCCGGCGTCGCCGTGCAGGCGGTCGCGAGCGCGAGCACCCCCGCGACGGCCGACACTCGGCCCGTCAGCCTGCCGGACAGCCTGCGCAGCATCGGTCCCCTCACCTCTCCATACCTACCGGTGAGACGTGCGAGGAAACATGTGAGTTGCCCAAGGAATACCCAAAGATGTTGGTCGGGGGCCCGAGAGGTGCCCTGGTCTGGCAAAAGGTCTGGCAAAAGCGGTGGGCCCGATGGAGCTGGGGGGCAGTCTCCACCGGGCCCATGAGCCACTTGGCACCTCTGACGGTACCTCCCCGGCGGGCCCGGCCGAAGCCGATCGGGCGCGACGATCATCACGATTTGGACGGTTTGCGTCCGTTGAGAGGTGCGTGCTGCCCGCTCAGTCGAGGAGCAGGCCGCCCACCAGGTCGTGCAGCAGGTCGTAGCCGTGCTCGGTGAGGATCGACTCCGCGTGGAACTGGATGCCCCGGTAGTGCGGCCCGCGGAGCGCGTGGATGTCGCCGGTGACGGGGTCGGCCGAGGCCTCGACCCCGTCCGGGAGCGCGCCGTCCGCACGGCCGACGAAGGTGTTGTAGAACCCGACCCGCTCGGTCCGGCCGTCGATCTCGACCGGCGACTGGGTGCCCTGGAAGACGATGTCCTTGTAGGCGAGCGGGATGCCGAGCTGGTGGCACAGCGCCTGGTGGCCCAGGCAGACCGCGAGGAACGGCTGCTTGCGCTCGAGCAGCCGGGCGACGGCGGCGCGCAGGTTGGCCATCTTGGGGTCCGCGTCGTCGCGCGGGTCGCCCGGGCCGGGCCCGACGACGACCAGGTCGAAGCCGTCGAGCACGCCGTCGACGTACTCGTCGTGGCGCACCACCTCGCTGGTCATGCCGAGCACGCCGAGGACGTGGCGCAGCATGTTCACGAAGTCGTCCTCGCCGTCGAGGATCACCGCCGACCGGCCCTTGAGGCGCGGGTCGGGCGGCGAGCCGCCCTGGTCGGTGAGCCAGAACCGGCTGAGGCGGCGGTTGCGGGCGTTGAGGGCGAGCAGCACGTCCTCGTCGATGACCAGCTCGGCGAGGTTGGCGGTCGGCACCGGCGCCGGCGGCACGAGACCGAAGGCGCTGAGGATGCCGCCGGCCTTGGCGTGGGTCTCCGCGACCTCGTACGCCGCGTCCGAGTCGCGCACGAGCGTGGCCCCGGCGGTCACGGTGAGGTTGCCCTCGAGGTCGACGTCGGCGGTGCGGATCACGATCGGGCTGTCCACGACCGGCCCGCCGGCGGCGTCCCGGCCCAGGATCGCGAGGGCGGCGCCGTAGTAGCCGCGCCCGTCCCGCTCGTACTGCTTGATCAGGCGGCAGGCGTTCTCGACCGGGCTGCCGGTGACGGTGGCGGCGTACATCGTGTCGCGCAGCACCTCGCGGGGGTCGCGGCTGGTGCGCCCGGCGAGGAGGTACTCCGTGTGGACGAGGCGGCTCATCGGCTTGAGGAACGGGCCGAGCACCTGGCCGCCCTCGTTGCAGATGTCGCACATCATCTTCAGCTCCTCGTCGACGACCATGAAGAGCTCGTAGATCTCCTTCTCGTCATGCAGGAAGTCGAGGAGCTTGGCCCTCAGAGACGGCTCAGTGGTGTCGCCGTCGGCAGGGATCCGGAAGGTGCCGCTGATGGGGTTCATCCGGACGTCGCCGCCGTGGATCGAGACGTGCCGCTCCGGGCTCGCGCCGATCAGGTAGCGGTCGCCGGTGAAGAAGACGTAGGTCCAGTAGGCACCGCGCTCGCGCTCGAGCAGGCGGCGGAAGACGGTGAGCGCCTTGTCCGCGCCCCAGTCGGCGACGGTGGCGCGGTAGTGGCGGCCGATGACGAGGTTGGCGCCCTCGCCCTGCCCGATCTCGTCGCGGATGATGGCGTCGACGAGCTCGCCGTACGTCGCGTCGTCGGTCTCGAAGCCGCCCCGGTCGGCGAACTCGACGCCGGTGTCGTCGATCGCGTCGACCACCTCGGCCACGGAGAACTCCAGCTCGGTCTCGACGTCCACGACGACGAGCGGGGTGCCGTCGTCGTGCGCCTCGAAGCCACGCTCCGCCACCTGGCGGAAGGGGATCGCCAGCAGCCGGTCGGCGATGTGCCCGTCGTCGGGCGCCCCGTCGGCCAGCGGCACGTCCAGGATCGACTCGACCACGCTGCGCCGGCCGCCGACCAGTCCGACCGTGTCGCGGTCGCCACCGCGGGTCGAGCGCCGGATGATGGCCCAGGCCTCGTGCCCCTGGAGCGCCTCGATGGCTTCCCGGGCAGAGGTCGTCGCAGTCATGGGCAAAGCCTAGTTGCGATGATTTCGGCCGCCGGGCGCGGTCCAACGCGTGGTGGCCCGGTCACGGGCCGTCGAGGATGCTTCCGAGAGGTGGAGAGATGCGCAGGATCGTGGCCTACATGCTGGTGTCGATCGACGGGGTGGCGCAGGACCCCGACGAGTTCGTCCTGGAGTGGGACGAGCAGATGGACGCCGACCTCGCGGAGGTGATCGGCACCCAGGACACGGTGCTGCTGGGCCGCGGGATGTACGACGAGTGGTCGCGCTACTGGCCGTCCTCGGACATCCAGCCCTTCGCCGACTTCATCAACGCGGTCGAGAAGCACGTCGCCACGTCGTCGCCCCTGACCGGTGACTGGCCGCACGCGCGCGCCATCGAGGGCGACGTCCTCGAGTTCGTCCGCGGGCTCGCGGCCGGTGACGGGGGCGACGTCGGGGTGCACGGGTCGATGGAGCTGACCTCGTCCTTGCTCGCCGCCGGGCTCGTCGACGACCTGCGCCTGGTGGTGGCCCCGCGGGTCGCCGGCAAGGGCCGACGCCTGTTCGGCGACGGCACGCCGACGGCGTACGAGCTGGTGTCGAGCAGCGCCACCCCGTCGGGGGCGCTGCTCGTGCACTACCGCCGCGTCAGCTGACCGTGGTGAGCAGCTGCGTCGCGCGGGTGAGCACGACGTAGAGCGTCGCGCGCCCGGTGACCGACTCGTCCTCGATCTGCTGGGGGTCGACGACGACGATGCCGTCGAACTCCAGGCCCTTGGTGTCGAGGCCGGTCAGCACCACGACCCGGTCCTCGCCGGAGGGGGCGACGGCCGAGTCGACCGCGGCACGGGCGCCCGGCGCGTCGTCCGCGAACTCCGGCCAGGACGCCAGCCAGGCGTTGACCTCCGAGCGCCGGGCGACCGGGACCACGATGCCGACGGTGCCGGCGACCTGGTCGGCGACCTCGCGGACCGCCTCCCGGGTGGCCGACTCGAGGTCGGCCGAGCCGGTGACGACCTTGGGGTCGATGCCGGTCGAGCGGACGGCGGTGGGCAGGTCGGCGTCGAGCCCGACGCGCTCGGCATAGGCCGCGGCGTAGGCGTAGATCTCCGAGGAGTTGCGGTAGTTGGTCGACAGGTGGAACTCGTGGAGCTCCTTGCCCTCGAGCGCAGCGGCGCGGGCCTCGGCGGACTCCGCGGGCACCGGCCACGACGACTGCGCGGGGTCGCCGACGATCGTCCACGACGCGCCGCGGCCGCGACGGCCGACCATCCGCCACTGCATGGGCGTGAGGTCCTGGGCCTCGTCGACGAGCACGTGGGCGTAGCCGTCGTCCTCGATCCGGTGCGTGGGCGGGGCCCAGGCGCGACCCGACGGGGCGTACTCCCGCTCGGCGGCGGTCGTCAGCTCCTGGAGGTCACCACCGATGTGGTCGTCGAGGTCGTGGTCCTCCTCGGTGCGCGCCGGCACGTCGCCGAGGGCGTAGCGCAGCTCGTCGAGCAGCGGCACGTCCTCGACCGAGAGCGAGCCGTCGCCGCTCCACGACTTGGCCAGCAGCCGCTGGTCCTCCGGCGAGACCAGGCCCTCGCCCACGCGGGCGAGCAGCTCGGGGTCGCGCAGCCAGCCGAGCACCTGCGGGGCGTCGAGCGGCGGCCACCAGGCGACCGCGAACTCCACGAAGGCCTGGTTGCCGAGCATGTCGTCGTTGAAGGCCTCGCGCCCGCGGTCACGGCCGCGCTCGCCCCGGACCTGGCGCCACATGGCGTCGAGGAGCGTGGTGGCGACGCGGGGCAGCTGGCGGTTGCGGCGGCCCTGGCTCATCAGCTGGCGGCGCAGCCGGCCGAGCGTGCCGCGGTCGAGCACGATCGTGTCGTCGCGCCAGAAAACCCTGAACTCCTGCGGGCTGCCGGGCGCCTGCTGGCGCGCCGTACGCCGCATCAGCTCGGCCATCCGGGCCGAGCCCTTCACGTCGGCCACGGCGGGCTCGTCGTGGCGGGAGGCCTTCACGCCGTCGACGACCTCGCCGAGCGAGCGCAGCGCGACGGCGGTCTCGCCGAGGCTCGGCAGGACGCGCTCGATGTAGCGCATGAAGACGCCGCTGGGGCCGACGACGAGCACGCCGCCGCCCTCGTAGCGGCGACGGTCGGTGTAGAGCAGGAAGGCGGCGCGGTGCAGCGCGACCACGGTCTTGCCGGTGCCGGGACCGCCGGAGATCGACACGACGCCCTTGCCGGGCGCCCGGATCGCCTTGTCCTGCTCGGCCTGGATGGTCGCCACGATCGAGTGCATCGAGCGATCGCGGGCGCGCGAGAGCTGCGCCATCAGGGCGCCCTCGCCCACGATCGGCAGGTCGGTCTCGGCCTCGGCGTCGAGCAGCTCGTCCTCGACGCCGATCACCGTCGGCCCGGTCGAGCGGAGCACGCGACGGCGTACGACGCCCTGCGGCTCGGCAGCGGTCGCCTGGTAGAACACCGCGGCGGCGGGGGCGCGCCAGTCGATCAGCAGGGAGTCACGCTGCTCGTCGCGCAGCCCGATCCGGCCGATGTAGCGCGGCGCCGCGTCGAGCTCGGTGCGCAGGTCGAGCCGGCCGAAGACCAGGCCCTCGTGGGCGGCGTCCAGCTGGGCGATCCGCTTGGCGGCCTGGAAGACCATCGCGTCGCGCTCGACCAAGCCACCCTCGTGGCCGAGCCGGCCGCGGCCGTGCCCCTCCCGGGCCAGCTCCTGCGCCGCCTTCGCGGACTTCACCAGCTGCACCTGGACACGGTCGACGAACGCCTGCTCCTGGGCGATCTCGTTCTCGACGAGCTCTTCTGACAACGCCGTTCCCCTCAGACCCGAAAAACTTCCCCCGAAACGTCCAGCCCCGACCCGGGACTGGCGAGTCGACAAGCCTACCTGCCCCCGAACACGCCAATGACCGGTTTTCATGGCCCGAAGGGGTGATCGCGCGCACCCCGCTCCCGGGACACCCGGAACCGTTCGAGAAGTGGACGTCGAGGCGCACCGCCGGGATAGTCCCCAACGAAACTGTCGAACATTCAGCCGATCGGCAGCAATTGCGGTGGGGACTATCTCCGCACGAGCTACTTCTTCCGGTTCAGGAAGGCGGTCATCGCCTCGCGCGCCTCGTCCGAGGCGAACAGCGAGGCCGAGAGGCGCGCCATCTCCTCGCCACCGGCGTCGATCCGGGCGACCAGGTCCCGGTTGAGGATCCGCTTGGACTCGCGCAGCCCCTGGGGCGCGCCGGTGGCGAGCGAGGCGCAGACCGCGGCGACCTCGTCGTCGAGGGCGTCGGCGGGGACCGCCTTCGTCACCAGCCCGTACGCCGCGGCGTCGGCGCCCGTGAAGACCTCGCCGCCCAGCGTGGTCAGCGCGGCGGCGCGCGGGTTCATGCGCGCGTGCACGGTCAGCGAGATGATCGCGGCGGCCAGGCCGAGCTTGACCTCGGTGAGCGCGAAGGTGGCGTCCTCGGAGGCGATCGCGATGTCGGAGGCGGCCACGATGCCGATGCCGCCGGCCCGGACCGCGCCGTGCAGTCGGGTCACGACCGGCTTGGACATGGTCGCGATCAGGCGCTGCAGGTCCACGATCCGGCGGGCGCCGACCTCCATGCCCTCGGTGCTCGCCTCGGCCAGGTCCGCGCCGGAGCAGAAGACCCGGCCCTCGGCCCGGACCAGCACGACCCGCACCGTGTCGTCGGCCTCGGCGGCCTCGAGGTGCCCGAAGAGCTCCGTCACCAGCTGCCGCGACAGGGCGTTGCGGTTGTGCTGGGAGTCCAGGGTGATCGTCGCGACGGAGTCGGCGACGGACAGGTGCACGAGCTCGGCGGGGGTCTCAGACATGCCGGTCATCCTGCCGCACCACCCATCCGAACCGGCCGCGGCTCCGAACAACACCCATGAGAACCCGACTTCTGTACGCCTTCTTCGGCGTGCTGTCCACGGTCGTGGGTGTCGCCCTCGGCCACCTCGTCGCGTCGCTCACCAACCCCTCCGCCTCCCCGGTCCTGGCCGTGGGTTCGCAGGTCATCGACCTCACCCCGACCCCGATGAAGGAGTGGGCCATCGCCCACTTCGGCAGCAACGACAAGACCATCCTGATCGGCAACGTCTTCGCGGGCGTGCTGCTCCTTGCAGCCGTCGCCGGCCTGCTGGCCCTCAAGCGCTTCGTGTACGGCGCCGCGCTGCTGGTCCTGCTGGTCGCGGTCGCCGCGTTCACCGCCCTCAACCGGCCCAGCGCCGACGTGGGCGACCTGCTGCCGAGCCTGGCCGCCGCGGTCGCCGGCGTCGCCTCGCTCTGGTGGCTGGACCGCTCCCGGCACCCCGAGACCGGCGCCGCGAACAGCGCCCCCGCGGTCGAGGGAGCCGGCACCAACCGCCGTACGGTGCTCGTCGCCGCCGGCGTGCTCACCGCGGCCGCCGCCGTCATGGGCGGCGCGGGCCGCTGGATCACCTCCTACCGGACCCGCCCGGAGAACGTGCAGCTCCCCGCCGCGAAGGACGCCGCGAAGGCGCTCCCCGCCGGCCTCGACGACCGGGTCCCCGGCATCTCGCCGTTCCGCACCCCCACCGCCGACTTCTACCGCGTCGACACCCGGCTCTCGCTGCCGGTCGTGAGCATCGACGGCTGGAGCCTCACCATCGACGGCGACGTCGACAACGAGGTCACCTTCACCTTCGACGACCTGCTGGCGATGGACCTGATCGAGCGCGACATCACGCTCACCTGCGTCTCCAACGACATCGGCGGCAAGTACATCGGCGCCGCCCGCTGGCTCGGCGTCCCGCTCAAGACCCTCCTCGACAAGGCCGGCATCGACAACACCAGGGCCGACCAGATCGTCTCGACCGACGTGGACGGGATGACGATCGGCACGCCGTTCGACCTGGCCACCGACGGCCGCGACGCGATGATCGCGGTCGGCATGAACGGCGCCGCGCTCCCCCGCGAGCACGGCTTCCCGGCCCGCATGATCGTCCCGGGCCTCTACGGCTTCATCAGCGCGACCAAGTGGATCACCCGGATCACGCTGACGACGTACGCCGACACCGACGTCTACTGGACCCAGCGCGACTGGGCCACGGACGCCCCGATCAAGATCTCCAGCCGGATCGACACCCCCAAGCCGCTGTCGACCGTCAAGAAGGGCCGCACCGTCATCGGAGGCGTGGCCTGGGCCCAGCACCAGGGCGGGATCGACAAGGTCGAGGTCCGCATCGACGGCTCCGCCTGGCAGGAGGCCCGCCTCGGCCCGTCGGGCGGCCAGGACTACTGGCGCCAGTGGTACCTCCCCTGGACCGCCGAGCCCGGCCAGCACTCCCTCGCGGTACGCGCCGTCAGCTCGCAGGGCGACCAGACCGCTGTTCGCGCGACCCCCTTCCCCGACGGCTCGTCGGGCATCCAGGAGGTCGTCGTCACCGTCGAGTGACCCAGCCCACACAGAAGTTTCCGCATTCGGGCCCATCGGCCCAATCCGCCGGTCCCCCGGCACCGAACACCAGATGTCACCAACACACCACCGCACCACAACGAAAGGTCCCACCATGAAGCGCACCAACCTCCGCAAGGCCACCGGCATCGCCGCCCTGGCGCTCACCGCTTCCTTCGGCCTCGCTGCCTGCGGTTCCGACGACTCGAGCGCCAAGGCCGCCGACGACTCGATGGGCAGCAGCGCCTCGGCCTCCGCCGACGACGCGGGCGCCCAGACGTTCGGCCCCGGCTGCTCCGCCATCCCGGCCTCCGGTGACGGCTCCTTCAACGGCATGGCCACCGCCCCGGTCGCCTCCGCCGCGAGCGCCAACCCGCTCCTGAAGACCCTGGTCGCCGCGGTGACCAAGGCCGGCCTCGTCGACACCCTGAACTCCGCCGACGCCCTGACCGTGTTCGCGCCGACCGACGACGCGTTCGCGAAGATCCCGGCCGCGACCCTCAACAAGGTGCTCGCCGACAAGGCCACCCTGACCGCGATCCTCACGCACCACGTGCTGGCCGGCCAGATGGACCCCTCCGCGATCGTCGGCACGCACGACACGCTCAACAAGGACCAGGTCACCGTCTCCGGCGACACCAACGGGATGACCGTCGACAACGGCGACACCCCCGCGAACGTCCTCTGCGGCAACATCCCCACCTCGAACGCCACGGTCTACGTCATCGACTCCGTCCTGATGCCGTCCTGACGTTCCGATCCCGGGACAAACACGCAAGGATCACTCCGTGAACCAGATCCGGCCTGTGGCCTCCGGCGCTCCCTCCGAGGGGGGAGCGCCGGTGGCGCCCGACCTCGCCGAGCTGCTCAAGCTCTCCGGGAAGGGTGACGAGGCCGCCTTCGCCCAGCTGTACGACGCCACCTCGACGCGGGTCTTCGGACTCGCGGTGCGGGTGGTCCGGGACCGGGCCCAGGCCGAGGAGGTCGCCCAGGAGGCCTTCACGGAGATCTGGCGGACGTCGGGCCGGTTCGACCCCGCCAAGGGCAGCCCGCTCGCGTGGATGCTCACGATCGTCCACCGCAAGGCGGTCGACCGGGTCAGGTCCGCCGAGGCGTCCACCCGACGCGACACGTCGTACCACCAGCAGAACCAGCCGGTCGAGCACGACTCGACCGCCGAGGCCGCACACGCCTCGCTCGAGGCACACCGGGTCCGCACCGCACTGGCCACCCTCACCGAGGTCCAGCGCGAGGCACTGGAGCTGGCGTACTTCGGGGGATACACCCACACCGAGGTGGCGAGCATGCTCGACCTGCCGGTCGGCACCGCCAAGACCCGAATACGGGACGGCCTCATCAGACTCAGAGACACGATGGGAGTAGGAGCATGATCGACATCCACGCGCTGTCCGGCGCCTACGCCATCGACGCCCTCGACGACATCGAGCGCGCCCAGTTCGAGCGCCACCTCGCGGTGTGCGCCGACTGCCAGGCCGAGGTCGACAGCCTCCGCGAGGCGTCGGCGCTGCTGCCCGAGACCACCATGGCCGCCCCGCCCGAGGGCCTCCGGGCCCGGGTGCTGGCCGACATCACCGCGATCCGCCCGCTGCCGCCGCTGACCGGCACCAACCTCGAGCCCGCGGACGCCCCCGCGAACGTCGTGCCGCTGCGTCGTCCGCTGCGCCGCCGGCTGACCGGCCTGGTCGCCGCCGCGGCCGCCGTGGCCGCGATCGGCACCGGCGCCGTCTGGCAGCCCTGGCACGACTCCACCAGCCAGACCCAGCTCAGCGCCGCCGACCGGATCCGCAACGCGCCGGACGCGGTGACCGTGACCCAGCGCGTCGACGGCGGTCAGGCCACCGTGATCGCCTCGAAGTCGCTGAACCAGCTCCTCGTCAGCACCGAGGGCCTGCCCCCGCTGCCGGCGGGGAAGGTCTACGAGATGTGGCTCCAGGACGCCGACGAAGGCATGGTCCCGGTGCCCGGCGGGCTGATGACCGCGGCCGACGCGACCGTCGTCCTCGACGGCAACCTTGCCAACGCGCTCGGGGCCGGCATCACCGTCGAGCCCGCCGGCGGCTCGCACGTCCCCACCACCGAGCCCGTGGCGCTCTTCGCCTTCGAGAACGCCTGATGCGCACGCCACCCAGCCGGGTCGCCGTCATCGGCTCCGGCGTCGCCGGGCTGACCGCTGCCTACGTCGCCTCCCGCAGCGCCCACGTCACCCTCTTCGAGGCCGACGAGCGGCTCGGCGGCCACGCCGACACGCACCTCGTGCCGGAGGTCAGCAACGGGCAGAGCCGCGAGCTGGCCATCGACACCGGCTTCATCGTGCACAACCAGCGCACCTACCCGACCCTCCTCCGCCTGTTCGCCGAGCTCGGCGTGCAGACCCAGGAGTCGGAGATGTCGATGTCCATCCGCGACGACGAGACCGGCCTGGAGTGGGCCGGTGCGCTGGGTCGCAAGGGCGTCTTCCCGACCTCGGACAACCTGCGTCGTCCGGCGTACCTCCGGATGCTCACCGAGATCCCCCGCTTCCACCGCCGTGCCCGCGCGCTGCTGGCCGAGAGCCGCACCGACGCCGGCGACGACACCACGCTGCGCGACTTCCTGCGCACCGGCGGCTTCACCCCCTACTTCGCCCGCCACTTCATGGAGCCCGTCGTGGCCGCCGTGTGGTCGTGCGACCCCGAGGTCTCGCTGGACTACCCGGCCCGCTATCTCTTCGCCTTCCTCGAGCACCACGGCATGCTCTCGATCTACGGCTCGCCGACCTGGCGCACCGTCACCGGCGGCTCCCGCGAGTACGTCCGCCGCGTCGGCGCCGCCCTCCAGGAGGTCCGGCTCGGCGCCAAGGTCACCTCCGTGCTGGAGACGGCGACCGGGGTCGAGGTGACCGACGGCAACGGCGACACCACGACGTACGACGCCGTCGTGATCGCCACCCACCCGAGCCACGCGCTGACGATGCTGGCCGAGCCGACCGCCGAGCAGCGGGAGGTGCTGGGCGCGATGCCCTACTCCCCCAACACCGCGCTGCTACACACCGACACCTCGCTGCTGCCGCGGGCCGAGAACGCCCGCGCGTCCTGGAACTTCCGCCGCCCGTCTCGGCAGGCTCGACGACCGGAGGCAGACGGCGTCACGGTCACCTACGACCTGACCCGACTGCAGCGCCTCGACACCGAGACGCACTACCTCGTGACGCTGGGCGGCGAGCACCTCGTCGACCCCGCCACCGTGATCGACCGGATGGAGTACGAGCACCCGCT
Organism: Nocardioides ginsengisegetis; assembly: GCF_014138045.1. Taxonomy (NCBI): domain Bacteria; kingdom Bacillati; phylum Actinomycetota; class Actinomycetes; order Propionibacteriales; family Nocardioidaceae; genus Nocardioides; species Nocardioides ginsengisegetis. The sequence continues at coordinate 225,232 of NZ_JACGXA010000003.1, read as the reverse complement.
CTACAACCCCACCTCGGTCGCGGCCCAGCGGCGTCTGCCCTCGCTGAACTCCGACCGGGTCGCCTTCGCCGGCGCGTACCACGGCTGGGGCTTCCACGAGGACGGTGCGCGCTCGGGCCTGGCCGCGGTCGGGCACCTCGGCCTCACCTGGCCCAGCGCGCCGTCCGCACCCTCCGAGCGGGCCACGACCGGGGTCTACGAGACCACCATCCGTCACACCCGCCGCCAGCCCTTCACGCGCACGTTCACCCACCGCAGCCGCACGTGGGTCGTCGACCTCGACGCGCTGCCCGACCACGGGCCGCTCGCCCCGGTCCTGGGCAGCTTCGAGGCACGCGACCACCTCGGGTCGCCCGACCGCACGATCCGCGAGAACCTCGAGGCGTTCCTCGCGCAGTCGGACATCGACCTGGCCGGTGGCCGGGTGCTGATGGCCGCGCAGCCGCGGGCGTTCGGCTACTGCTTCAACCCGATCAGCGTGTTCTGGTGCTTCGACGCCGCCGGCCGGCAGGCCGCGACCGTCGTCGAGGTGCACAACACCTACGGCGACCGGCACGCCTACCTCGTCCACCCCGACGCCCAGGGCCGGGCCACGACGGCCAAGGCGATGTACGTCTCGCCGTTCCACGGCACCGACGGCACCTACGACCTCGCGGTCCCGGTGCCCTCCGGCCGCCTCCACGTGGCGGTCACGCTGCGCACGGAGGACGGCGCCGCGTTCAGCGCGTCCCTGACCGGGACGTCCCTCGGTCACCCCGACCGCACGACCGCCCTGCGCGCCGCACCCGCCGCGCTGGTCGGGTCGTTGTTGATCCGCGCCCACGGCATCTGGCTCTGGGCGCGCCGACTGCCGGTCCGCCCCCGACCGGCCCACCACCAGGAAGGCGTGACGAGATGACCCTCGCCCCCGCCCGCCAGGCGGCCAACTACTGGCCCGGCCTGGACGTGATCCCCTCCGGCCCCCGCTCCGCCGTCAGCTCGCGCGTGGCCCGCCGGCTCTTCCACGCCGCGGTCAACCGGCTCGACGTCACCGTGCACGTCGACGGCGAGACCATCGGCCGCGGTGGCCCCGAGGCCACCATCCACCGGTCCGAGGAGTTCTACGCCCGGATCGGCCGGCACCAGCTGATCGGCTTCGGCGAGGCCTACCTCACCGGGGCCTGGGACGCCGAGGACCTCGGTGCCTTCCTCACCGTGCTCGCGGCCGAGGTGCAGGACCTGGTCCCGCAGAACCTCCAGAAGCTGCGCGCCATGGTCGTGGCCCGCCCGCCGCGGATGCACCGCAACAGCACCAAGAACACCCGCGGCAACATCGCGCACCACTACGACCTCTCCAACGACCTCTTCGAGCTGTTCCTCGACGAGTCGCTGAGCTACTCCGCCGCGCTGTTCGAGTCCGACGTGACCACCGCCCACGACCACGTGGGCGACCACCTGGTCGCGGGGGCGCCGTACGCCGCGACGCACGAGCTCTTCGCCGAGGCGCAGGGCCGCAAGATCGAGCGCCTGCTCGACGAGGCCGGCGTCCGCGAGGGCTCGCGGGTCCTCGAGATCGGCTCCGGCTGGGGTGAGCTGGCCATCCGCGCCGCCCGCCGGGGCGCCCACGTCCACACCATCACCCTCTCGACCGAGCAGAAGGCCCTCGCCGACGCGCGGATCGCCGACGCCGGCTTCAGCGACCGCGTCGAGGTCGAGCTGTGCGACTACCGCGACGTGACCGGCTCCTACGACGCCGTCGTCTCGGTGGAGATGATCGAGGCGGTCGGCTGGCAGTACTGGCCGACCTACTTCGAGACGATCGACCGGGTGCTCGCGCCCGGCGGCAGGGTCGGCATCCAGGCGATCACCATGCCGCACGACCGGATGCGCGCCACCAAGAACACGTTCACGTGGATCAACAAGTACATCTTCCCCGGCGGCTTCCTCCCCTCGGTGCAGGTGATCGACGAGATCACCCGTGAGCGCACCGGGCTGAGGCTCACCGGCCGGCTGTCGATGGGCGCCCACTACGCCGCGACCCTGCGCCTGTGGGACGAGACGTTCCAGGCCGGTCACGACCGCGTGCTGGAGCTCGGCTTCGACGAGACGTTCCTGCGGATGTGGCACTTCTACCTCGAGTACAGCCGCGGCGGCTTCGCGTCGGGCTACATCGACGTCAACCAGCTCACCTTCACCCGCCCGACCGACCCGCAGGAGACCGCCCGATGACGGCCACGATCGACCAGCGCACGACGACGTCCGTCGACAGCGGGATCGCGCTCCGGCTCGCCGACGCCGTCCGGCCCTTCGTCGGTGGCGACCTGCCGGTCCGGCTCCGCGCCTGGGACGGCTCCGAGGCCGGCCCCGTCGACGCGCCGCTGGTCGAGCTGCGCTCGGTCGACGCCGTACGCCGCCTGCTGTGGCACCCGGGCGAGCTCGGCGCCGCCCAGGCCTACGTGACCGGCGAGCTCGAGGTGCACGAGACCGGCGGCTGGGACCTCGACCAGGCCCTCACCCACGCCTTCGCGGTGGCCCGCGAGCGGGGCCTCCCCGGTGGGCGGCCCTCGCCGGCAGCCCTCGCGCAGGCCGTCCGCACCGCCGTCGGCCTCGGCGCCCTCGGTCGCCCGCCGGCCGCCCCCGCCTCCCAGGCCAACATCAAGGGCCGGCTGCACAGCGCCCTGCGGGACCGGCGTGCGATCAGCCACCACTACGACCTCTCCAACGAGTTCTACTCGTTGATCCTCGAGGAGTCGATGGCCTACTCCTGCGGCTACCACGCCACCCCGGACGTGTCCCTCGAGGAGGCGCAGCGCGCCAAGCTGTCGCTGGTCTGCACCAAGCTCGGCCTCGAGCCGGGCATGACGCTCCTCGACGTGGGCTGCGGCTGGGGGTCGCTCTCGCTGCACGCCGCCGAGCACTTCGGCGCCCGCGTCACCGGCGTCACGATCGCGGCCGAGCAGAAGAAGTTCATCGACGCCCGGATCGCCGAGCGCGGCCTCCAGGACCGGGTCGAGATCCGGCTCCAGGACTACCGCGAGGTCCCCGAGCGCGACCACTTCGACGCCGTGTCCTCCATCGAGATGGGTGAGCACGTCGGCGAGAAGAACTACCCGACGTACGCCGAGGTGCTGCGCCGCTCGGTCCGACCCGGCGGCCGGGTGCTGATCCAGCAGATGTCGCGCACCGGCAAGTGGCCCGGCGGCGGCCCGTTCATCGAGTCGTTCATCGCCCCCGACATGTACATGCGGCCGGTCGGCGAGACCGTCGCCCACCTCGAGCGCGGCGGCCTCGAGGTCCGCGACGTGCACGGCCTGCGCGAGCACTACGTGCTCACCGTCGCCGGCTGGCTGGAGCGCTTCGAGGCCAACGTCGAGCGCCTCACCGAGCTGGTCGGCGAGGAGGTCGTCCGCGTGTGGCGCCTCTACCTCGTCGGCGGCGCGATGTCCTTCCGCGACGGCCGGATGGGGGTCGACCAGATCCTGATGGTCCGCCCCGGCGCGCCGCACACGCTGCCGGCCGTCCGCTCCTTCTGATCCGCGGGATGATCACCCGGTGAACCACTTCTGGCCCGTCGTCGTCCTGTCGTTCCTCGCGGCTGCGGTCGTGATGACGGCGACCGCGCTCACCGCCCGCCGGGTCGGCCGCGTCGCCGTCGTCGACGTCGCCTGGGGAATCGGCCTGGTCGCGGTGGCGCTGGTCTGCGCGCTCGTGGCCGGCACCTGGCAGTCGTGGGTGCTGCTCGCGCTCGTCGCGGTGTGGGGCGGCCGGCTCTCGTGGCACATCTTCCGGCGCTCCAGCGGGGGCGGGCACCGCGAGGACCCGCGCTACGAGGCGATGCTCGGCGGCCCGCTGTCCGAGGTCGGCTTCGCGCTGGCCGTCCGCAAGGTCTTCCTGGTGCAGGGCGTGGCGATCTGGTTCGTCGGGCTGCCGCTGCAGGCCGCGGCGATCTGGGGCGTCGCGTGGCCGGTCGTGGTCTGGGTCGGCGTGGCGATCTGGCTGCTGGGCGTGGTGTTCGAGAGCGTCGGCGACGCCCAGCTGGCGGCGTACAAGGCGGACCCCCAGCGCGGACCGGTCATGGACCGCGGCCTGTGGGCGTGGACCCGGCACCCCAACTACTTCGGCGACGCGTGCGTCTGGTGGGGGCTCTGGGTCGCCGGCGGGCTGGCGTCCGGCTGGCTGCCGGCCGTCCTGACGATCATCGCGCCGGCGATGATGACCTACTTCCTGGTCTTCGCGACCGGCGCCCGCCTGCTCGAGCAGACGATGATGCGGCGACCCGGCTACCCGGAGTACGCCGCGCGGACGTCGATGTTCGTGCCGCTGCCGCCGCGGAAGCGCTAGGCGTCCGGGCTGTCCTTGCGCTTGCGCAGGCGCTCGCGCTCCTCCTCGGCGAGCCGCTCCCGCTCTCGTCGGGCCAGCTCGTGGCGCCGGCGCTGCTCCTCGGCCCGCTCGCGCACCTGGCGGAGGAACTCCTCGTCCTTGGCTGGGTCGGCGGGGGCCGCGCGGCCGGGGCGGTCGTACTCCGGGAAGTCCGGTGAGGCGGGGCCGTACGTCGACCCCCGGGTCGAGGACTCCGGGCGCCCGGCGACCAGCCAGGCGATCGACCCGACCAGCGGGAACAGCAGCACGAGCAGCACCCACACCACCTTCGGCAGGTTGCGCATCCGGGCCTCGGGTGTGCCGATGACGTCGATGAGGCAGTAGACCCAGAGCGCGAAGGACACGACGGCCACGAGCAGGTCGAGCTTGATCACGCGCACAGTGTGGTCGACGGCACGCTCGCGAGGCACGCATTCCCGGCGTTTCCCCGGCCGCAACATCCGGCCCGTACAGTCACGGAAGTGACCCGAGAGCCCGACGCCGAGCGCGACGCCGAGCGCGAAGCCGGGTCCGATGCCGGGCTGGCCCGCGAGCTTCTCCGCCTGGCCTCGGCCGACAACTTCCGCGACGTGGCCGGCGCCGGCGCCGGCCACCCGACCGTCGACGGCGGCCACGTGCGGCCCGGCGTGTTCTACCGGTCCAACGAGCTGCAGCTGACCGACGAGGACGTGCTGTCCCTCACCGGGCTCGGGCTGACCCGGATCCACGACCTGCGGGTCGCGGAGGAGACCGGTGCGCACCCCGACGCGGTCGTGCCCGGCGCGACCTGGCACGGCTTCCCGGTCCTGGGCATCCCGATGGAGGAGATCGCCTCGCTCGGCAGCCCCGAGGCGGCCATCGACATGATGGAGCGGATCTACGCCGGCTTCGTCGCCGACCCGGACTGCCGGGCGGCCTTCGGTGCGATGTTCGAGCAGCTGGCCGAGCCCGACGGGCCGCAGCTGTTCCACTGCACAGCGGGCAAGGACCGCACCGGCTGGGCCGCCGCGCTCCTGCTCCACCTCGCGGGCGTCCCGGAGGAGATCGTCCTCGCCGACTACCTCGCGACCAACGAGCACGCCGCGTCCAGCCGCGCGACGTACCTCGAGATCGTCTCCTCCGCCATGGGCGAGCACCTCGTCGAGACCTACGAGCGCGTGCTGGTCGCCGACGAGGCCTACCTCGCCCAGGCCTACTTCGCCGTCGCCGCGTCGTACGGCTCGCTGCACGCCTACCTCACCGAGGGACTCGGCCTGTCCGACGGCGTGCTCGACGCGCTGCGGGCCAAGCTGACCGGCTGACCGGAGGCGCGCCGCGACCCCGTGGGGGGCTGCCCCGGGGTTGCGCACCATCGTTCAATTGCTCGGTTTGACACCTGAATTGGCCTGAACCAGGTGCATTTCCCAGCAATTGAACGATCCTGCCCGCACCCGGGCCACACAGGTCAGTAGGACTTCGGCAGCCCCAGCGAGTGCATGGCGACGAAGTTCAGGATCATCTCGCGGCTGACCGGCGCGATCCGGCCGGCGCGGGTGGCGACGAGGAGCCCGGCCATGCCGTACTCCTGCGTGATCCCGTTGCCGCCGTGGGTCTGCACGGCCCGGTCGGCGGCGTCGCAGGCGGCCTCGGCGGCGGCGTACTTCGCCATGTTCGCGGCCTCGCCGGCCCCCATGTCGTCGCCGGCGTCGTAGAGCGCGGCGGCCTTCTGGGTCATCAACCGCGCGAGCTCGATCTCGATGTGCGACTGCGCGAGCGGGTGCGCGATGGCCTGGTGGGAGCCGATGGGCTCCTTGAAGACCGTGCGCTCCTTGGCGTACGCCGTGGCCTTGCCGAGGGCGAAGCGCGCGAGGCCGTTGGAGAACGACGCGGCCATGATCCGCTCGGGGTTGAGGCCGGCGAAGAGCTGCACGAGCCCGGCGTCCTCGTCGCCGACGAGCGCGTCGGCGGGCAGCCGGACGTCGTCGATGAAGACCTGGAACTGCGACTCGGGCGAGACGATCTCCATCGGGATGCGGGAGTACTCGAAGCCCTCGGCGTCCGTCGGGACCACGAACAGGCAGGGCTTGAGCTTGCCGGTCTTCGCGTCCTCGGTCCGCGCGACGACGAGCACGTTGTCGGCCTCGTCGACGCCGGAGATGTAGATCTTGCGGCCATTGAGGATCCACCCGTCGCCGTCGCGGCGGCCGGTGGTGGTGATGTTGTGGGAGTTGGTGCCGGCGTCGGGCTCGGTGATCGCGAAGGCCATCGTGCTGGTGCCGTCGGCGATGCCGGGCAGCCAGCGGCGCTTCTGCTCGTCGGTGCCGTAGCGGCTGATCACGGTGCCGCAGATCGCCGGGCTCACGACCATCATCAGCAGCGGGCAGCCCTGGGCGGCGAGCTCCTCGCAGACGGCCGCGATGTCGCCAATGCCGCCGCCACCGCCGCCGTACTCCTCGGGGATGTTGATCCCGAGGTAGCCGTTCTTGCCGATCTCCAGCCACAGGTCGGTGGTCTTGGCGCCCTTGCGGGCCTGCTCGGTGAAGTACTCGCGGCCGTACTTCGAGGCCAGCTTCGCGACCTGCTTGCGCAGCTCCTGGCGCTCCTCGGACTCACTGAACGCGATGGTCATGCTTCGTCTCCTTCGACAACGGCGAGCACGTCTCCGGCGGCGACCTGCGCGCCGGGCTGGACATCGATCTGGGTCACCGTGCCGGCCGTCGGGGCGCTCACGGTGTGCTGCATCTTCATGGCCTCCAGGACCAGCACGGCCTGGCCGGCCTCGACCTGCGAGCCGACCTCGACCGCGACCCGCACGACCGTGCCGGGCATCGGCGCCAGCAGGCTGCCGCTCGCCACGGCGTCGGCCGGGTCGGTGAAGCGGGGCACGAGCCTGAGCCGGACGTGGCCGGCCGGCGAGTCGACGTCGACGTCATGCGATCCGGTCGCCCCGACCGCCACGTCGTACGACGTCCGCACGCCGTCGACCTCGAGCGTCACCGTCGTCGGCGACGCGGCCACGACGCTGAACCCGTCGACGGCGTAGCCGTCGCGGCCGCCGAACCACTCGACCACCTCGGTGGTCGAGCCTGTCGATACCTCGAACTCGGTCCGCTGGGGATGGGCCACCACGTTGCGCCAGGCGACGGGGATGCCGCGCTGGACGGTGCGCGCGAGCCGGTCCCGCTCGGCCAGCGCGATCGCCGCGGCCACGGCGGCCCCGCGGTCGCCCTCGTCGGTCGAGCCTGTCGAGACCACGTCGGTCCGGTCGAAGAAGTCGGTGCTCACGTCGCCGGCGACGAACTCCGGCGCCCGGAGGATCCGCACCAGCAGGTCGCGGTTGGTGACCAGCCCGTGCAGCCGCGCCTTGGCCAGGGCGTCGGCGAGCCGGCGGGCCGCCTGGTCGCGGGACGTGCCCCACGCGATCACCTTGGCCAGCATCGCGTCGTAGTGCGTGGACACCTCACTGCCGGACTCGAAGCCCGAGTCGAGCCGGATGCCCGGGCGGTTGAGGAGGTCGAACTCCCCGTCCACGCCGGGTACGTCGAACGTCGCCAGCGTGCCGCTCTGCGGCTGCCAGTCGGCGGCCGGGTCCTCGGCGTAGAGCCGGACCTCGATGGCGTGCCCGTAGGTCTCGCCGATCGCGCGCCCGTCGAGCGGCCGGTCCTCGGCCACGGTCAGCTGGAGGTCGACCAGGTCGACGCCGTGCACCAGCTCGGTGACCGGGTGCTCCACCTGGAGCCGGGTGTTCATCTCCAGGAACCAGAAGCGGCTGGTGTCCGCGGCGTCCACGAGGAACTCCACGGTGCCGGCGCCCCGGTAGTCGATCGCCGCGGCCGCGGCCCGGGCCGCCTCGTGCAGGGAGTGCCGGGTGGTGTCGGACAGGCCGGGTGCCGGGGTCTCCTCGACCACCTTCTGGTGCCGACGCTGGAGGGAGCAGTCGCGCTCGCCCAGCACCAGCACCCCCTCGGCGTGGCCGACGACCTGGACCTCGACGTGCCGGCCGTGCTCGACGTAGGGCTCGACGAAGACCGTGCCGTCACCGAAGGCCGACTCGGCCTCGGACGACGCCTTCTCGATCTCACCGGGCAGGTCGGCGAGCGCCCGGACGATCCGCATCCCCCGGCCGCCACCACCGGCGGACGCCTTCACCAGCAGCGGCAGGTCGGCCTCGGTGGCGGTGTCCGGCGTCAGGTTGGCCAGCACCGGCACCCCGGCGGCCTCCATCAGCTTCTTGGACTCCACCTTGGAGCCCATCTGCTCGATCGACTCGGGCGCGGGACCGACCCAGGTCAGGCCGGCGTCGACCACCGCGCGGGCGAAGTCGGCGTTCTCGGACAGGAAGCCGTAGCCGGGGTGGATCGCGTCGGCCCCGGCCCGGCGGGCGGCGTCGAGGACGAGGTCCGCACGCAGGTAGGTGTCGGCGGGGGTGGCGCCCGGCAGGTGCACGGCCACGTCGGCCTCGCGCACGAACGGCAGCCCCGCGTCGGCGTCGGAGTGGACGGCCACGGTCTCGATGCCGAGGCGGCGGCAGGTCGCGAAGACCCGGCGGGCGATCTCGCCGCGGTTGGCGACGAGCAGTCTCTGGATCGGCATTCCCATCACATCCTGAAGACGCCGAAGCGGTCGGTGCCGCTGAACGCCTCGTTGTCGATCACGGACAGGCAGATGCCCAGGACGGTGCGGGTGTCCCGCGGGTCGATGACGCCGTCGTCGTAGAGCATCCCGGAGAGGAAGAACGGCAGGCTCTGCTCCTCCACCGACGCCTCGATGAAGGCGCGCATGCCGGCGTCGGCCTCCTCGTCGTACTCCTTGCCGCGCCCCTCCGCCGCCGCGCGGGCGACGATCGACAGCACGCCGGCGAGCTGGGCCGGGCCCATGACCGCGGACTTGGCGGAGGGCCAGGTGAAGAGGAAGCGCGGGTCGTAGGCGCGGCCGTTCATGCCGTAGTTGCCGGCGCCGTACGACGCGCCCATGATCACCGTCAGGTGCGGGACCGTGGAGTTGCTGATCGCGTTGATCATCATCGCGCCGTGCTTGATGATGCCGCCCTGCTCGTACTCCTTGCCGACCATGTAGCCGGTCGTGTTGTGCAGGAAGAGCAGCGGGGTGTCGGTCTGGTTGGCCAGCTGGACGAACTGCGTCGCCTTCTGGGCCTCCTCGCTGAACAGCACGCCCTGGGCGTTGGCGAGGATCCCGACCGGGCGGCCGTGGATCTTCGCCCAGCCGGTGACCAGCGACGTGCCGTAGAGCGGCTTGAACTCGTCGAAGACCGCGCCGTTGGTCGGGCTCACGCCGTCACAGATCCGGGCGATCACCTCGCGCGGGTCGAACGGCTCCTTGAGGTCGGTGGGGATCAGGTCGAGCAGGCCGTCGGGGTCGGCGTCCGGCTCCGCGAAGGAGGTCGGCTCAGCAGCCGCCTTGCGCCAGTTGAGCCGGGCGACGATCCGCCGGCCGATCCGGATGGCGTCGTGCTCGTCCTCGGCGAGGTAGTCGGCCAGCCCGGAGGTCCGGGCGTGCATCTCGGCGCCGCCGAGCGACTCGTCGTCGGACTCCTCGCCGGTGGCCATCTTCACCAGGGGCGGGCCGCCGAGGAAGACCTTGGCCTGCTCCTTGACCATCACGGTGTAGTCGCTCATGCCGGGCACGTAGGCGCCGCCGGCGGTCGAGTTGCCGAAGACCAGCGCGACGGTCGGCTTCTTGGCGGCGCTCGAGCGGGTGATGTCGCGGAAGAGCTTGCCTCCGGGGATGAAGATCTCCTTCTGGGTGGGGAGATCGGCGCCGCCGGACTCGACGAGCGCGACCGTCGGGAGGCCGTTCTCCTCGGCGATCTGGCTGGCCCGGAAGATCTTGCGCACGGTCCACGGGTTGCTCGCGCCGCCCTTCACCGACGGGTCGTTGGCGGTGATCATGCACTCCACGCCCTCGATCACGCCGATGCCGGTGACGACGCTGGCGCCGACGGTGAAGTCCGAGCCCCAGCCGGCCAGCGGGCTCAGCTCGAGGAACGCGCTGCCGGGGTCGACGAGCAGCTCGATCCGCTCGCGGGGCATCAGCTTGCCGCGCGCGCGGTGGCGGTCGACGTACTTCTCACCGCCGCCGGCCACCGCCTTCGCGTGCTCGGCGTCGAGGTCGGCGAGCTTCTCGAGCATCGCTTCCCTGTTGGTCACGACGCGTATCCCAACAACTTGGCGGCCAGGTCGGTCAGCACCTCGGTCGCACCTCCTCCGATCGGCAGGATCCGGGCGTCGCGGTAGTGCCGCTCGACCTCGGTCCCGTGCATGTATCCCGTCCCGCCGTGCAGCTGGACGGCTTCGTTGCAGACGTACGTCGCGGCGTCGCAGGCGGTCTGCTTGGCCAGGCACGCCTCGGCGATCACGTTCTCTCCCCCGACGTGGCGGGCGGCGATCTCGCGCGTGTAGGTGCGGGCCACCTCCACCTGCCGGCGCATCTCGACGAGCTTGTGGCGCACGACCTGGTTGGCGATGAGCGGCTTGCCGAAGGTCTCGCGCTCCCGGCAGTACGCCGCGGTGAGCTCGAGCGAGCGGGCCGCGATGCCGTAGGCGTGCACGGCCAGGCCGATCCGCTCGACGACGAACTGCTCGGCGATCTGGTAGAAGCCGGCGTTCTCCTCGCCGACCAGGTTGGCGACCGGGACGCGCACGTCGACGTAGGACAGCTCGGCGGTGTCGGAGCAGTGCCAGCCCATCTTGGACAGGGCCCGGTCGGCGGTGAAGCCGGGCGTGCCCTTCTCGACGACGAGCAGGCTCACCCCGCCGTGCCCGGGCCCGCCGGTGCGGACGGCCGTGGTGACGAAGTCGGCGCGGATGCCGCTGGTGATGAAGGTCTTGGCGCCGTTGACGACGTAGACGTCCCCGTCGCGCACGGCGGTCGTGCGGATCCCGGCCACGTCGGACCCGCCACCCGGCTCGGTGACGGCGAGCGAGCCGATCGTCTCGCCGGCCAGCGTCGGACGGACGAACCGGTCGACCAGGTCGGCGTTGCCGGACGCCGCCCAGTCACTGACCATGTGCGGGAGCGCGATGCCGCCGGTGAACAGCGCCGCCATCAGCCCGCTGGACGCACCGGCCCCGAACATCCCCTCCTGCAGGTCGACCGAGTCGAGCAGGTCGCCGCCCTCGCCGCCGACGGACTCGGGGAAGGAGACGCCGAGCAGTCCCTGCTTCGCGGCCGCGAGGTGGAGGGCGCGCGGGACCTCCCCGGCGTCCTCCCACTCCTGGAGGTGCGGCGCCACCTCGCGCCGGGTGAACTCGGCCGCGATCTCACGCACGTTCACAGCAGCGCCTCCTGGATGTGCACCGGGCGCGACCGGACCCACTCGCCGAGCCCCTTGGCCTGCGGGTCGAAGCGGGTCGACGCCGCGACGCCCTGCCCGAGCAGCCCGCGGATCAGCACGTTGACCGCGCCGAGGTTGGGCAGCACGTAGACCTCGATCTCGAGGTCCGCCGCCTCGGGGACCAGCTCGCGCACCTTCTTGGGGGTGATCAGCTTGGTCAGCCAGGTGACGCGCGCGTCGTACTTGTCCGACCCGTCGTGGGTGACCCAGAGCCCCAGGTTGGCGTCACCGCCCTTGTCGCCGGACCGGGCGTGGACGAAGGTGCCGAGCGGCATCCGCCGGTTGAGGAGGTCGGCGGGCGCGGGGTAGGGCGAGGGCCGCAGCCCCTCGACCGGGTCCGGCTCGCTGAAGTCGGTGGGGTCGGCGACGGTCTCGCGGGTGCCGTCGGCGTGCACCACGGTGTGCGTGACCTGCCCGCGGTCGACGTACTCCGGGCGGTAGACGCCGTAGGGCGTGGGCGCGCTGGGCGGGGCGGTCATCGTGAAGCCGGGGTACGACGCGAGCGCCAGCTCGATCGCCGGGCCGGTGAACGCCTTGCCGACCGGGTCGGGCGAGGCGTCCATGACGGTGCAGCGCAGCAGGCAGGACGCGCCCTCCTCGGTGTCGGCGTCCGCCGGCGGGAGGGCGGTACGGGTCCAGCTGACGGTGGCGGCCGTGAGCTGCGGGGTGAGCTGCTCGCGCACCCAGTCGGCCTTCGCCTCGATCTCGAGGCCGGTCAGCACGAACTCCGCGGTGTTGCGGAAGCCGCCGAGCTCGTTGACGCAGACCTTGAGCCGGGCGGGCGGCGGGCTGCCGACGACCCCGGAGACCGCCACCCGGTCGGTGTCCTGCTGCTCGAGCAGGATCGAGTCGAGGTGGGTGGTCACGTCGGGGCCGAGGTAGCGGGTCGACTGGATCTCGTAGACCAGCTGCGCGGTCACGGTGTCGACGGTGACGGCGCCGCCGGTGCCGGGGTGCTTGGTGACCACGAACGACCCGTCCGCACCGATCTCGGCCAGCGGGAAGCCGAGCGGCTTGCCGTCGTGGGGCAGCGAGCGGAAGCCCGAGAAGTTGCCGCCGGTGGCCTGGGTGCCGCACTCGAGGACGTGGCCGGCGACGACCGCGCCGGCAAGCCGGTCGTGGTCCTTCGGGGACCAGCCGAAGCGCGCGATCGCCGAGCCCACGACGAGGGAGGCGTCCGTGACGCGGCCGGTGACCACGACGTCGGCGCCCTGCTCCAGCGCCCGGGCGATGCCGAAGCCCCCGAGGTAGGCGTTGGCGGTGAGCGCGCCCTCCCACAGGCCCAACGGGCGCAGGTCGTCGCCCTCGACGTGCGCGACCTTCGCGTCCACGCCGAGGCCGGTCGCGACCTCGCGGAGGCGGTCGGCGAGCCCGGCGGGGTTGAGGCCGCCCGCGTTGGCGACGATCTTGACGCCGCGCTCGAGCGCGAGGCCGAGGCAGTCCTCGGCCTGGCGGACGAAGGTGCGGGCGTAGCCGAGGCTCGGGTCCTTCATCGTGTCCTTGCCGAGGATCAGCATGGTCAGCTCGGCGAGGTAGTCGCCGGTCAGCACGTCCAACGGGCCGCCCTCGAGCATCTCGCGCATCGCCGAGAGACGGTCGCCGTAGAAGCCGGAGCAGTTGCCGACGCGCAGGACCTCGCTCATCGGGGCGCTCGTCCCTCGCCCGCGGGGCCGGCGAACGCCTGCGCGATCGTCAGCCACTTCTCGGCGTCGTCGCCGACGGCGACGAGGTCGGTGTCGTCGCGGTGCACGCGCTGGGTCACCAGCAGGCAGAAGTCGTACGCCGATCCGCGCACCGACTGGGCCGCCTCCTCGGGGCCCCACGTCCAGATCTCGCCGCTCGGCGCCTTCAGCTCGATCCGGAACTCCTCGGTGGGCGGCTCGAGCTGGTGGACCGTGAACGCGAACCCGCGGGTCCGCACCCCGAGGTGGGCGACGTTCCGGATCCGGTCGGTCGGCTCGGGCACGCAGTCGAGCGCCTCGTAGACGTCGAGGGAGTGCGCCCACGTCTCCATGAACCGCGCGGTGACCATCGAGGCCGGGCTCATCGGCGGACCGAACCACGGCATCTTCTCGCCGGCCGGGAAGCCGCGCAGGGCGTCGGTGAGCGCCGTACGCGCCTTTCCCCAGCGGGCCAGCAGGGCCGGGGGCGAGAGCCGGGCGACCTCGAGGGCGGCGGTGTCGACGAAGCCCGTCGGGTCCTCCATCGCCTGCAGCACCACCGCGTCCCACCCGGCCTTGTCGGTGGCCGCGAGCGTGGCCACCTCGTCGGTCCACAGCAGGTGAGCGACCTGGGTGGCGACGTCCCAGCCGGCGGCCGGGGTGGGGGTGCGCCACGCGGCCTCGTCGAGGCCGGCGACGGCGTTCCAGAGCTGGTCGCCCTCGGCCTTGAGGTCGGCGAGCAGGTCGTCGAGCAGGGTCATGCGGTCTCCGTCGTGGTCTGGTGGTGGATCTGTTGGTCGAGCACGTCGGCCCAGCGGTCGAGGATCCGGCCCCGGCGGCGACCGTCGTCGGTGATGGTGTCGGCCAGCCCGAGCCCGCGGACGAGGTCGAGGGTGGCCTGGACGAGCTCGCGTACGCCGGGCTGCTGCTCGTCCGCGCCCAGCGCCTCGACCGTGAGGCGGTGGGTCTCGCGGCCGACCCGCTGCTCGAGGGGCCCGACCGCGGCGAGCAGCTGCTCGTCGGTGCGGGCCGCGACCCAGAGCTCGAGCGCGGCGGTGAAGACCGGCGAGGAGAAGTGGTCGCCCAGGACCCGCAGCACGGCGCGGCTGCGGCCCTTGCCGCGCGGCAGCCCCGACAGCGCCTCGGCGAGCTCGGCGCCCCGCAGCACCGTGAGGTGCTCGACAGCGGCGACGACGAGGTCGTTGCGGGTCGGGAAGTGGTGCAGCTGGGCGCCCCGGCTGACACCCGCCCGCTCGGAGACCACCGTGGTCGTGGTGCCGGAGAAGCCGCGCTCGACGAGCACCTCGACCGTGGCCTCGAGCAGCCGCAGCCGCATGGCACGACTCCGGTCGGCCTGGGGCACCCGGGTGGTCGTCGTCACCCGGCCATCGTGGCCGCCAAGAAACAAACAGTCAAGCCTGACTGTTTGTTCGTGGACAGGTCAGCCGACCCGCACCCGACGAGAGACGACGACCTCCTCCGGGTCCCGCCCGCCCGACCTCGTGGCGCGGAACGCCACGGCGAGATCGACGGTCGGGCTCGCCGTGGCGAGCACCAGCACGCCCCCGACGCTGGTCGGGCCGTAGCCGACGTGCTCGAGACCGGCGGCGTCGGCGCGCCCCTCGGGCGTCGACGCGGTGTCGACCTCCCACGCGTCACCGCCGCTGGTGAGCCCGGTGACCTCGAGCCGCTCGACGCCCACGACCAGCCAGGTCGCCCCCTCGGCGGCCCAGCCCTTCCCGGGCCAGTAGGGCGTGCGACCCGCGTAGGAAAGGTCGCAGGAGACCTCGGCGCTGGCGGCCGGACGCACTGACCACCCCTCACCGCAGGCCGGGGCGGCGGGGCGCTGGGTCGGCAGGTCGGCGAGCGCCGCCGCGGGTCCCGTCGGGTCCTGCCCGGGGGTCGCGGTCTGGTCGCGGCCGTCATAGGTCACCGACACCGACACGTCGGTGGGGTCGGTGCCGTCGGGCACGGCGACGTAGGCCATGTGGTCGGGCTGCATCGCGATCGCGCGCCCGTCGGTGCGGTAGGGCGAGGGCAGGTCACGGGTCTGGTCGCCGACGTGCAGGACCAGCGTGGCCTCCACCGGCGCGGTCGCGAGCTGACCGCCCCACGGCTGGCCCTGGAGGTCCAGCGCCGTCTCGACGGGCAGCAGCTCCGAGCCGCCGGGGGCCGCGTGGTTCTGGGCGTCGCGCGCGTCGGAGCCCGCCACCGTGTCGACCGGGTCGCCGACCGTCACGGTGAGCGTGCCCACCGGCAGCACGAACGACGCCTGCTCGCCGTCGACCGTCGCGAGCCCGCTCAGCACCGCGTCGTCGGCCACGGTGCGGTCGCCGCAGGCCACCAGCACCGAGGCGGTCAGGGCCGCGGTCGCAAGCACGGCCGCGCGCCGGCGCACGATCCCCCTGGGGGTCACCACGACATCGCCCTCGCTGGGCGGTTGCGCAGGTAGACCTCGGCGTGCAGCTCTTGCCACCCGCGGTTGTGCGCGGCCAGGCAGTCCAGGGCTGCCCGCGCGGCCACGGAGGCGAACGCCGGCGCGTCGAGCTCGCGGAGCACCGCCGGGTCGATCGTGACCGCGAACTGCGAGAGCCCCACCATGGTCAGCACCACGCGGCCGCCGTCGGCGCTGCCCTCGGCGTGGACGTCCTGCAGCCGGTCGAGGTACTCCGCCTGCTCCGGGCTCGCCGGCACGGTCGCCGGGCGCATCTCCCGTCCGGCCAGCCGGCTCCAGGTCCGGTAGTAGGCGCGGGTGCGCTCCACGTAGGCCAGTCGTGCGGTGCGGGCCAGCTCGGACTCCAGGGCGTCGACCGGCACCGTGGCGTACCAGGTCGGGTCGACCCACAGGGTGAGCGCGTGGTCGCCGCGCAGCGTGACCCGCACGCGGCCGTTGGGCGACTCGACCTCGACCTCGGTCCGCTCCCACTCCTGCTCCATCGGCGTGGCCGGCGCCAGCGGCTCAGGCATCGTGCCCCGCCATGGTCTGGTCGTTGACCGGGTGGTGCTTGGCGTCGGTGATCGCCGGCTCCGGCAGGC
The DNA here is from genome assembly GCF_014138045.1 of Nocardioides ginsengisegetis. NCBI lineage: Bacteria > Bacillati > Actinomycetota > Actinomycetes > Propionibacteriales > Nocardioidaceae > Nocardioides > Nocardioides ginsengisegetis. The sequence continues at coordinate 208,864 of NZ_JACGXA010000003.1, read as the reverse complement.
AGAAGACCCGCCAGTTGTCGTCGAGCGCCGAGCACGAGCCGTTCATGGCGTTCACGATCTCCTGCTCACCGGTGACGATGTGCTCCTTGATCCGGGTCAGCGCCTTCTGGAGGCTGGAGATGACCTTGTCGGAGGAGCCGCCGTCGAGGCCGAGCTCGTCGGGTCCGCTGCCGCCGGAGGCCGCGCTGATCCCGGTCGCCGCGATCGACAGGCCGGCGGCCACCGCCGGGATCGCGATGGCCGAGGCGCCGCCCGTCACCGGGACGGCGATGACCGCCGCCGCGATGGAGAGGACCGCGGCCCAGTCGTTGCCGCCCTTGTTGCCGGCCTCCTTCATCACCTCGATCGCGTCCTGGGAGAGGCGGTCGAGGTCGTCCCGCACACCCGCCCAGACGGCGGCCTCCGCGTTGATCGCGTTGCGGAGCACCGACACCGCGGCGTACTGCGAGGAGGCCGTCGGCTCGAACGCGTCGGCGAAGTTGCGGTTGTAGGTGAACGCCGCGTCGCCGGTCCAGCTGTCCAGCAGGTCGCCGCTGGAGCCGATCTTGGAGAGGTTGGGGTTGTGGCCGGACACGGACTGGGAGTTGGTGACCGGGTCGTTCGTCTGGCCCTCGGTGGCGAGCTTGCCCATCGCCGAGGCGAGCGACTGGACCTGACCGGCGAAGTCCTCGGGGGCGGGGATGTCGAGGAAGTCGTCGTAGATGCTCTCGACGCCCTCCATGTACTTCTCGGCCGCTGCGTAGAGGCTGCTGTAGCCGCCGCCCTGGCCACCGGCGCCGAAGCGGGTCATCTCCCGGTAGGCGGCGTCGATGCCGGCCTGCTTGAGCTCGGCCGCCCGGCCCGGCAGCTGCCCGACGTCGAACGTCATCACGCACCTCCCGCAGCCTGGAGCGCGGCCCGCCTGCGGTTGAACTCCGCCTCGCAGGACTCATCGGTCCGGCGGTACTCGTCGGCGACCCAGCACAGGGCCTTGCCCACCTCGGTCAGCGCGATGTTGGTGTCGAGGAGCATCTTGTTGATGCGGTCCTCGAAGGCGTCGATGCTCGCCCCGGGGTCGACGCCGAGACCGCCGCCCCGTCGGCACGACCCCGAGGTCGATGACGGCGTCGCTGCCCAGGCGACCCAGTAGTCGTCGGCGACCTGTGGCAGGTCGTGGTTTCCGGCGTACCAGAGCGCACCGAGATCCGCGCCGAGCTCCTGTCCGTGCTTGCCAGCCATGTGTGTCCCCCTTGGTGTCGCGGGTCTCCTTCCTCATCCGGACCCTGTTGAAACCCAGGTTCAGGCCAGCCGCTTCGGGCCAGGTGGTGCGAGAGGGCGGCGGAGCCCGGCGCATCCTGCCGATTTCCTGCCCGCGACACGTTTCCCCCTCACGTCACGGGGCATGACCCGAGCCACACGCGTCACTACGGTGACGTCCACGAGCGCCCGGTCCGGGCGCCACTCTCGAGGGGGAACCACATGTCCGACTACGGCACCCCGCCGCAGGACCCCACCCAGCCCAACCCGTACGGCGAGCCGCCGGCCCAGACCAACCCCTACAGCCAGCAGCCGGCGTACGGCCAGCCCGCCTACGGCCAGCAGCCCGGCTACGGCATGCCCGCGGCCCCGGCCTACGACTACGCCGGCTGGCCCAAGCGCGTCGGCGCCTACGTGATCGACGCCCTGATCCTGCTGATCGCCTACATCCCGGCCTACGTCGGCACGGCGATCAACGCGAACAGCGCCGACGGCGCCACGGCCGCGGGCCTGCTGCTCACCCTGGTCGGGATCATGCTCTACATCGGCGTCTTCGTGTGGAACACCTGCATGAAGGCCGGCCGCACGGGCTACTCCATCGGCAAGGGCGTCCTCGGCATCAAGCTCGTCAACGAGGGCACGGGCCAGCCGATCGGCGCCGGCATGGCGTTCGTCCGCCAGCTCGCGCACATCATCGACGCGCTCCCCTGCTACCTCGGCTTCCTGTGGCCGCTGTGGGACTCCAAGCGCCAGACCTTCGCCGACAAGATCCTCAAGACCGTCGTGGTCAACCAGCCGAAGGGCTGATCGCTAGGAGCGGCGTCGCTCCTTGCGCTCCTTCTCCAGCTCGGCGCGGTAGGTGTGCGCGTCGACCTGGATGGTGTGGCGCTTGGAGGCGACGTAGCGCTTGCGGATCGCCTCGTCGTACGACGCGATCTGGGCGCGCATCTCGGCCACGGGCGGCAGGTGCACCTCGCCGGCGATCAGGTCGGCGACCCAGTGCGCCTGCTGTTCGGCCAGCGGCATCACCGCGCCGAGCGGCTGGATGAGGCCCACGAAGTAGAGCCCGGGGTGGTCCGGCGAGACCACCCGCCGGTAGAGGTCGACGTGGTTGTCCCGGGCCCGGACCACGGTGTCGTCGAGGAACGGGAACGTGACCTTGTAGCCCGTGCAGTAGACGACCACGTCGGCCTCGACCGCGGTGCCGTCGGTGAAGAACACCTTCGAGCCCTCGAAGCGGTCGATGTTGGGCTTGACGGCGATGTCGCCGTGCCCGAGCCGGCTCAGCAGGTCGTCGCTGATCGTCGGGTGCGCCTCGAGCACGTCGTGGTCGGGCTGCGGCAGGCCGTAGTCGGTCATCCTGCCGACCGCCAGCCGCAGCATCGCCTTCATGCCGGCCTTCTGGACCGCCAGCGGACCGCGCGCCAGGGGCGAGTTGGTGAGGTGGTCGGTGGGGACGCCGAAGAGGTACTTCGGCAGCACGTAGGCGCCCCGCCGCATGGCGAGCCAGGTCTCGCGGGCCACCCGGGAGGACTCGACCGCGATGTCGGTGGCGGAGTTGCCGATGCCGAGCACCACGACCCGCTTGTCCTCGAAGAGGTCCGGGGTCCGGTAGTAGTGCGCGTGGACCTGCTCGCCGGGGAACGTCTCGGCGCCGGGGAAGCCCGGCTCGGGCCAGCGCGGGTCCCAGTGGTGGCCGTTGGCCACGATCACGTGGTCGTAGTGGCGGGTCTCGGACTCGCGGGCGGTGTCGCGGTGTCGCACGGTGACGTCGTAGCCGCCGCCCCCGGTGGTCGAGCCTGCCGAGACCTTCACGACCTCGGTGCGGAACGTGATCCGCTCGCGCAGCCCGAAGGCGTCGACGAAGTCGTCGAAGTACGTCGCGATCTGCCAGTGGCTCGGGTAGTCGGGGTAGGTCTCGGGCATCGGGAAGGCGGCGTACTCCATCGCGGTCCGCGAGGTGTTGATGTGCAGCGACCGGTAGGCCGAGCTGACGCCGTTGTCGTTGCCGTAGCGCCAGTTGCCGCCGACGCCGGAGCCCATCTCGAAGCAGTCGAAGTCGATGCCGCGTGCGGCCAGGACCTGGGCGGCGGTGATGCCGGACGAGCCGGCGCCGATGATGCAGGCGCGGGTCACGCCGACTGCCACAGGCCCATGCTGTTGCCCTCGACGTCCTTGAAGTAGGCAGCCCACCCCATGTCGCCGACCTGCTGGCGGCCGAGCAGCGTCTGTCCGCCGAGCTCCTCGATCCTGGCCAGCGACGCGTCGATGTCCTCGACGTCGATGACGACGATCGGGCTCTCGTTGGGGCTCTCGCGACGCAGCATTCCGCCGTTGATGAAGCCGGGCTCGGTGGCGCCCTGGTCACCCGTCGGCCCCGTGGTCACCAGCGTGTAGGACATCTCCGGCATGTCGATGAGGTTCCAGCCGAAGACCTCGCGGTAGAACGCCTGCGCGCGCCCCGCCTCGTCGAAGGGAATCTCGAAGTGCACGACCCGTCCGCTCATGCCATCGGACACTACGCGAGACTCCCGGGCATGAGCAGAGGTACAGCGAAGACCGTCCTGATCACCGGCGCCTCCAGCGGACTGGGCGCCGAGATGGCCCGCCAGTTCGCGGCGCTCGGCCACGACCTCGCGCTCTGCGCGCGACGTCTCGACCGCCTCGAGGAGCTCCGCGCCGAGATCCTGGCCGCCCATCCGGACCGCCGCGTCGAGATCCGCGCGCTCGACGTGACCGACGACGACCAGGTCTTCGAGGTCTTCCGCGGCTTCGCCTCCGACTTCGGCAGCATCGACCGGGTCGTCATCAACGCCGGGCTCGGCAAGGGCGCACCGCTCGGCACCGGCGGCTACGCCGCCAACCGCGAGACCGCGATGACCAACTTCGTCGCCGCACTCGCGCAGAGCGAGGCCGCGATGGAGATCTTCCGCGCCCAGGACGCCGGACACTTCGTGATGATCTCGTCGATGTCGGCCATGCGCGGGCTGCCCAGGACGATGACGACGTACGCCGCCACCAAGGCCGGGGTCGCCCACCTCGCCGAGGGCCTGCGCAACGAGCTGCACGGCACGCCCATCAAGGTCACCGTGCTCTACCCCGGCTACATCGCCTCGGAGATGAACGAGAAGGTCGCCCAGAGCACGCCGATGATGGCGAGCACCGAGAAGGGCGTGCGGGCGATGGTCGACGCCATCGAGAAGGAGAAGGACTCGGCCTGCGTGCCCGCGCTCCCCTGGGCGCCGCTGTCGCTGGTGATGAAGCATGCGCCGCTGCCGGTCTTCAAGAAGCTGATGTAGCCGGGCGCCTCAGCGGTAGGTCAGCAGGTCGCCGTCGAGGTGGCTGTGCTCGTTGAACGTCAGCAGCCGCGGACCGGTCGAGCCGACCACCACCCGCGTCACCGACGTGTTGACGACGACGGTGTTGAAGCGGCCCCACAGCTCCCACACCAGGGCCGGGTCGGCGGCGTCGGGTGCGACGAGCGAGCCGCAGGCGGTCGCGATCGGGCCGCCCGAGCTGACCACCACCACGGTCGATCCGGACCCGGCCAGCGCGGTCGCACGGTCGACGGCCCCCGCGACGCGGCCGCGGAACGCCGGGAACGACTCGGGGTAGTCCTCGTCGTGGTCGCCGCCGGTCCAGCGCTGGGTGGCCCGCTCGAAGACCTGCTGGAACTCCCGGCGGTCGAGCTCGTGGTCGGGGGCGGCGTTCTCGGGGAGCGCGAGGTAGGCCGAGACCACGCCGAGGTGGTCGAACTCGTTCCAGCCCGGGTCCGCCTCCACCGCGGACGGCCAGCCTGCGCCCTCGGCCATCCCCTCCGCGGTCTCCCGGTGCCGGCGCATGTCGCCGCGCAGGACCACGTCGGGCTTCACGCCGCGCGCCGCCAGCCACCGGCCGAGCACCCGCGACTGCTCCCAGCCGGTCTCGGACAGCACGTCGTAGTCGTCGGCGCCGAAGGAGGCCTGACCGTGCCGGACGAGCAGGACCATCCCCATCAGGGCGCTCCGTCGGTCGAGCCTGCCGAGACCAGGCGGCGGCAGCGCTGCTCGAGGTAGCCGACGGCGGGGCCGAACACGGCGTACGCCTCGTTGGTGGTCTGTTTGTGGAAGTAGCGGTACCAGATCTGCTGGGCGATCACGGCCAGCCGGAACAGCCCGAAGACCTCGTAGAAGCGCCACTGAGCGGGCGTGACCGTGAAGCCCATCCGATCGCAGTAGCGCTCCACGAACTCCTGCCGGGTCCACATGCCCGGCTCGGTCGTGGGCTGGCGGCGGAACATCAGGAAGAACTCGTCGTCGTCGGCCTGCACCCAGTAGGACAGCATCCCGCCGAGGTCCATCAGCGGGTCGCCGACGGTGGCCATCTCCCAGTCCAGGACACCGATGATCCGCAACGAGCCGTCGGGCGCCAGGACCATGTTGTCGAGCCGGTAGTCGTTGTGGATCAGGGTCTGCGCGACGTCGGCGGGCTGGTGGGCCTCGAGCCAGGCCACGATGTCGGACCAGTCACCGGTGTCGTCGGTGCGGGCCTTGCCGAAGCGGTGGATCCAGCCGGAGACCTGGCGCCCGACGTACCCGTCACCGCGGCCGAGCTGCTCCAGCTCGGGCACGGACGCCACGTCGACGGAGTGCAGGTCGACCAGGACGTCGAGGGCGTGGGCGCAGAGCGTCGAGGCCTCCTCCGCGCTCATCGGCGCGGGCAGGTCGCGGCGCAGGATGGTGCCGTCGAGCTTCTCCATGACGTAGAAGTCCGACCCGATCACCGCCTCGTCCTGGCAGAACCCGACCATCCGCGGCACGTAGGGGAAGACCGGCGCCAGCGCCGACTGGATCCGGAACTCGCGACCCATGTCGTGCGCCCCGGCGGCCTTCGCACCCGTCGGTGGCCGGCGCAGGATCAGGTCTCGGGTGGGGTAGCGGAGCAAGTAGGTCAGGTTGGAGGCGCCGCCGGGGAACTGCCGTACGTCGGGCGTCCCCTCCAGGTCCTCGCGGAAGGCCGTCGCGTGCTCACGAAGCCAGGCCGCGACCGCCTCGACGTCGAACGCGTCCTCCGCCCGGACCGGCTTGGCCGGGTTGCCCTCGTCGTTGGCCGGGTTGCCGTCGTTGGTCGAGCTTGCCGAGACCACTCAGATCCCCTTCTCGAGCTTGGCGGCCTGCGCGCGCATCACCGCGTCGTACGCCGGCCGGTCGTGCAGCTTCAGGCCGTAGGCCTCGCGCGCCGGCCGGTCCGGCACGATCACCTCGTCACCCCGGTCGAGCCCCTCGAGCACCGCGGCCGCGATGTCGTCGGCCGAGATCGGCGAGTTGGCGACCAGGCCGGCGACGATCGCGCCGAGGTCCTCGTCGGCGCCGCGCAGCGAGTGCATCAGGTTGGTGCGGAAGTACGACGGGCACACGACGTGGGCGGTCACGCCGTAGGCCGCGAGCTCGTGGCCGGTCGTCTCGGTGAGCGCGACGACCGCGGCCTTGACCGCGTTGTAGGACGCCATCCCCGCCGGGTGGACGAGACCCGCGAGCGAGGCGACGTTGACGATCCGGCCGCTGCGCTGGCGCTTGAACGTCGGGACGAACGTGCGCGTGCCGCGGACCACGCCGAAGAGGTTGATGTCGGTGATCCACTCCCACTCGTCCATCGTCGCGACGTCGAGGCGGCCGCCGCCCGCGACGCCGGCGTTGTTGACCAGGACGTCGATCCCGCCCCACGTCGCCTCGACGTGGGCGAGCGCCGCGGCCCAGTCGTCGTCGGAGGTGATGTCGAGGGTCAGGTCACCGCCGGTCAGGTCCGTCCGCAGCACCTCGTCGCCGCGCGCCTCGAACGCGGCCGCCAGCGCGGCCCCCAGGCCGGACGCGGCGCCGGTGACCAGCACCCGCTGCCCCGTCATCGCCTGGCTCCGTGCTTGCCGAGCTCCAGCCGGGCGATGACGCCGCGGTGCACCTCGTCGGGCCCGTCGGCCAGCCGGAGCGCCCGGGCCTGGGTCCAGGCGCCGGCGAGCGGGAAGTCGTCGGACAGGCCCCCGCCGCCGTGCAGCTGGATGGCCAGGTCGATCACCTGCTGGGCCATGTTCGGGACGGCCACCTTGATCTGGGAGACCTCGGACAGCGCGTTGAGCGGTCCCCCGACGTCGAGCTTCCAGGCCGCGTTGAGGACGAGCAGGCGCGCGGAGTCGATGGCGATCCGGGCGTCCGCGATCCGCTCGCGGTTGCCGCCGAGGTTGGCGATCGGCTTGCCGAAGGCCGCGCGCGACAGGGCGCGGGTGCAGGCCAGCTCGAGCGCCTTCTCGGCGAGCCCGACCAGCCGCATGCAGTGGTGGATCCGGCCGGGGCCGAGCCGGCCCTGGGCGATCTCGAAGGCCATGCCGGGCCCGCTGATCACGTTGGTCAGCGGCACCCGCACGTCGGTGAAGGACACCTCGCCGTGGCCGAGCGGCTCGTCGTAGAGGCCCATCGTGTTGAGCATCCGCTCGATCTTCACGCCGGGGGTGTCGCGCGGGACCAGCACCATCGAGTGCCGGTGGTGGCGGTCGGCGTCGGGATCGGTGAGCCCCATGAACACGAAGATCCGGCAGTCCGGGTGGCCCACCCCGGTCGACCACCACTTGCGGCCGTTGATGACCATCTCGTCGCCGTCGACGATCGCGGTGGCCTCCATGTTGGTGGCGTCGGAGGACGCCACGCCGGGCTCGGTCATCGTGAACGCCGACCGGATCTTCCCGTCCAGCAGCGGCTCGAGCCACTCCGTGCGCTGCTGCTCCGAGCCGTAGCGCAGCAGCACCTCCATGTTGCCGGTGTCGGGGGCGTTGCAGTTGAGCACCAGCGGCGCGATCGCGGACCGGCCGGTGAGCTCGGCGATCGGGGCGTAGTCGACGTTGGTCAGCCCCTGGCCGCCATCGGTGCCGAAGCGGGCGGCGTACTCGCCGGCGTGCTCGGCGGGCAGGAAGAGGTTCCACAGCCCCCGCGCGCGGGCCTTCGCCTTGAGCTCCTCGAGGACCGGGAGCGGCTGCCACGGGTCGCCGCTGCGGCGCTGCTCGGCGAGGTCACGGTGGTAGCCCTCCTCGACCGGGTCGACCTCCTCGGCGATGAAGGCCGCCACGCGGGCGGTCAGGTCTGCGGCGCGTGGAGACGCGGAGAAGTCCATGCCGGGCACCCTAGTGTGAGCACCATGCGTCGTGCCCTCGCCCTCGTGGCGCTGCTGCTCGCCACCGGCTGCACCAGCGGGCACCACGACGGCCCCGACGGTCCCGACCCCGGCGCCGACCCCGACCGGGCCGCGATCCACGACGGCCTGGCCACGCTCTTCGCCGGCGACCACCCGACCGCCGCCGACCTCGCCGACGGCGACTGCTTCGCCCGCGAGCTGGTCGCCCGGGTCACCCCGGCGCAGCTGCGGGCGGCGGGCGTCCTCGACGAGTCGTACGCCGTCGTCGCGGAGCTGCCCGTCCTCGACCAGAGCGTGGGCGAGGCGTGGGTGCAGGCGCAGTTCGCGTGCGTCGACTACGTCGAGGCGGCCGCGCGGGCGGCAGTCTCGGTCAGCCACGGCGCCGTCGACCCGGGTGTGTACGCCGCGTGCCTGCGCGGTGCGCTGACCGGGGACGAGCTGCACGACGCCGTCCTCGCCACCCTCACCGGCTCGGTCGACGGCCCCGAGGTGAAGACCCTGAGCAGCGCGCAGTCGGCGTGCACCGAGCGGGCCAAGCGCCGCTGAGCAAGGGCTGGCCGGGCCAGCCCGATCGCGTCATGGACGGGCTCCCGGCCGGGCCATAGCGTCCTTGGATGGGCACCCCGACCGCCCATCCCCCGGGCGGCCGACGTCGAGGAGGCAACATGTTCATCCAGATCATCGAGGGCAAGTGCACCCGGCAGGACGAGCTGCGCGAGCTGGCGTCGAAGTGGCGCGACGAGGCGGGCCGCGGCGCGGTCGGCTGGCTCGGCGGGACCTACGGCTTCACCGACGACGACCGCTTCGTGGGCGTGGTCCGCTTCGAGTCCAGGGAGGCGGCGGAGGCCAACTCGCGGCGGCCCGAGCAGAGCCAGTGGGCGGAGAAGATGATGGCCATCATGGACGGCCCGGTCGAGTTCCACGACTGCAACGACGTGACGCTGATGATGGACGGCGGCTCGGACTCCGCCGGCTTCGTCCAGATCATCCGCGGCCGGATCGACGACCCGTCGAAGCTCAAGGAGCTGATGGGCGACACCGACATGCTGCACGAGATGCGGCCCGAGATCCTCGGCGCGACGCTGGCGATCGAGGAGGACGGCACGTTCACCGAGACGATCGCGTTCACCGACGAGGCCAGCGCCCGCAAGGGTGAGCGGCTCGAGCCGCCGGAGGAGGTCCGCTCCGTGCTCGACTCGGTCATGGCGGGCGCGACGTTCTACGACCTGCACCACCCGTGGTTCGAGTCGGCCTGACTCGACACCGCCTGGGTCCACACCTCAGGCGGCCACCGCGGTGACCACTCGCGCCCGGTCGACGGGATCCAGCCACCGTCGCCGGGTGCGGGTGAGCCGCGCCAGCGACCAGCACAGGAACGGCACCGCCGACAGCAGTGGCAGCCGCGGGTCGGGCGCGTGCGACAGGGCCGTGAACACCAGGCCGGTCACCGTCGTGCTCACCGCGAGCCGCACGGAGTAGCCGACCATGATCAGCGGCGGCGCCGGGGTGGCACGCGCCGACCGCAGGTCCACGGCGAACGGGCGCAGCTGCGACCAGCGCATCGCCGCGGCCACCACCTGCACCAGCACGACCACCCAGGTGGCCAGGACCGCGACCAGCTCGGACGCGGTCGGCGGACCAGCGCGGAGCGAGGAGACCACCAGCGTCACCGCCGAGGCCAGCGCGAGGAACTCCGCCAGCACGACCACGCGCGCGTCGAACACCGTGCCGGGCGAGACCGGCATGCTCTCGCGCCACAGCCCGCCCCGGCCGTCGAGGCACCAGGCGTTGACGCCGAAGAGCAGCGAGCCGCCCGAGGCGACGAGCCCCGGCAGGATCGTCATGATGTCCCACGGCACGTCGCCCGCGAGCGCGATCACGCCCGGGCCGAGCGCCAGGACCGTGAGGCCGCGACGCATCGGGACCGCCCGCCACACCGAGGCGCGGTCGGTGCGGACCAGGCCGGCGAGCGGAGTGCGCGGCATCGGCCGGGCCTCGTGGGCGTCGGTCTCGAGCCGCTGCTCGTCGTGGGGCGTACGCCGGGCCGCGAGGTGGGCGGGCACGGCGCCGACCACCACCGAGGCGACCAGCAGGGCGAGCTCGACCGCGATGCTCTGCACCCACTGCCCCGAGAAGCCGCCGAGCAGCCCCACGACGAGGGTCAGGGTCGGGACCTGGTCGAGCGCCCCGGTCAACGAGCCGCTGAGCTGGAGCCCGACCACCGCGACCACGCCGACGACGGCGAGACCGCGGACCGCGCCGACGCCGTGCGGCTCGCGGCGCATCGCCTCCAGCGCCCAGGCGGCCACCTGGCCGAGCGCGGTCGCGGCGAGCAGCCAGGCCACCACGCCGATCTGGATCGCGGCCAGCCGCTCGGGGTCGCGGCCGATGCCGAAGGCAGCGGCGCCGAGCAGCACCCACGCCTGGATCAGCCAGGAGATGTTGAGCGGGGCCATCAGCAGCGCCCCGAGGTGGTCGGTGGTCGGGCTGACCGGGTGGATCACCGCGTGCTCGCGGGCCAGCAGCTCGCGGCCGCCGCCGGACGCGACACCCGCCACGACGGCCAGCGCGATGAAGCCCGCGAAGCCGCTCGGCAGCAGCACCAGCGCGTCCTGGGCGTGCCGGCCGGTGCCGGCGCCGGGCAGGAGGGCGGGCAGCACGGCCGCCGCCGAGGTCAGGCCGACGAAGACGAGGGCGAGGGCGACGAGGACCCGCCGCCGGCGTACGCGGGCGCTGCGGAAGCGGAGCAGGTGGCCGACGTCGACGACGGCGCGGCGGGTGCCGCGGATGCCCTGGAGGAGCTCACTCGAGGAGGCTGCGGTAGGCACGCGCCCCCTCCTCCCCCTGCATGTCGGCCGAGCCCATGGTCGCGACCCGGGAGCCGCCGCGGAGCACGGACACCGTGGTGCAGGCGCGGATCGCGAGCTCGCGCAGGTGGGTGGAGACGAGCACGCAGGCGCCGCGCGCGCGGGCGTCGGCGATGACGTCCATGGTGGCGTCCACCCCGATCGGGTCGACGCCGTCGAAGGGCTCGTCGAGCAGCAGCACCTGCGGCTGGTGCATCGCGGCCAGCACGACCGAGAGCCGCCGGCCCATGCCGTGGGAGAAGCCCGCGGTCACCCGGTGGGCGACGTCGCCGAGCTCGAAGCGCTCGAGCAGGTCGCGGGCCGGCCCCTCCCAGTCGTCGAGGCGGCGCAGCCGCGCCGAGAGCTGCAGGTGCTCCCACGGGGTCGCCCGCGGCACCAGCCCGCCCACGTCGGGGCAGTAGCCCGTGGCCTGCTTGGCCGCGAGGGTGTCGCGGCGCACGTCGTGGCCGGCGACCAGGACGGTGCCGGCCGTCGGCGGGACCACCCCGGCCAGCACGCGCATCGTCGTGGACTTGCCCGCGCCGTTGCGGCCGAGCAGGGCGGTGGCCTGCCCGGCGTACGCCGCCAGGTCGATGCCCGCGACCGCCTCGACCTCGCCGAAGCGCACGTGCAGGCCGCGTACGTCGACGACCGGTTCCGAGTTCGTCATCCCGCCAGTGTCCGCCGACTCGGCGCGCGGCACCGGGCAAACGCCGGAGTCACCGTGAAACTCCCGGCAAATCGCCGAGTCGGCGCACCTGCCGGGAGTCCCCCGGCAGGTGCGCCGACTCGAGCGGTCAGGCCGGGAAGGAGCCGCCCGTCTCGGCCAGGTTGCGCAGCCAGGGGGTGGGCTCGAAGCGGGCGCCGTACTTGGCGGCCAGCTCGTCGGCCCGGGCCACGAAGGCCGCGAGGCCGATCGGGGCGTCCTGGTCGTTGGGGTCCTGGTAGCCGGTCATGAACTGCGCCGCACCGCCGGTGTTTGGCGGGAAGCCGATGCCCATGATCGAGCCGATGTTCGCGGCGGCCGCCGAGGTGATGACGTCCTCCTCGAAGCACTTGGCCGTCTCGAGCGCCTCGACGAACAGCAGGCGGTCCTTGACGTCCTGGAACGGCACGGCCTCGGGGTTGACGGGGAACGTCTCGGCCAGGCCCTTCCAGATGCCCTGCCGGGCACCGTTCTCGTCGTACTCGTAGAAGCCGGCACCCTTCAGGCGCGACGGGCGACCGCCCTCGACCATCGTGCGCACGACCTGCTCGGCGGGGTGCGGCGTGTAGGTGCCGCCGTCGCGCTCGACCGCGTCCTTGGTCGCCTTGGCGATCTTCTGGAACAGCTCCATGTTGAGCTCGTCGGCGAGCTGCAGCACGCCGACGGGGTAGCCGTCCTGCGTGGTCGCGCGCTCCAGCGAGACCGGGTGCACGCCCTCGGCCAGCATCGCGAGCCCCTCGTTGACCATCGTGCCGATGACCCGCGAGGTGTAGAAGCCGCGCGAGTCGTTGACCACGATCGGGGTCTTGCGGATCTGCTGCACCACGTCGTAGGCCTTGGCCAGCGCCTCGTCGGAGGTGTCGCGGCCGCGGATGATCTCCACCAGCGGCATCTTGTCGACGGGGCTGAAGAAGTGCAGGCCGATGAAGTCGGCGGGGCGGTCCACGCCCGTGGACAGCTCGGTGATCGGCAGCGTCGAGGTGTTGGAGCAGAGCAGCGCGTCCTTGTTGACGTACGGCGCGATCTCGGCGAACACCTGGTGCTTGAGGGCCGGGTCCTCGAAGACCGCCTCGATGACCAGGTCGCAGCCGGTCAGGTCGGCGGGGTCGGCCGTCGGCGTGATCCGGGCCAGCAGCTCGGCCTTCTTCTCCTCCGTCGACCGGCCGCGCTCGACGGCCTTGGTCATCAGCTTCTCGGAATAGGCCTTGCCGCGCTCGGCGCTCTCGGCGGCGACGTCCTTGAGCACGACCTCCATGCCCGCGCGGGCGCAGGAGTAGGCGATGCCGGCGCCCATCATGCCGGCGCCCAGGACGCCCACCTTGACCGCCTTGTACGGGGGGATGCCGTCGGGTCGCAGCGAGCCGGAGTTGATCGCCTGCAGGTCGAAGAAGAACGCCTGGATCATGTTCTTCGACTGCTGGTTGACGATCAGGTTGGTCAGGTAGCGCGACTCGATCCGCGAGGCGGTCTCGAAGTCGGTCGACGCGCCCTCGACCGCGGCCGCGAGGATCGCGCGCTGGGCGGGGTAGACCGCGCCCTTGGTCTGCTGGCGCAGCAGCGCCGGGAAGGCGGGCAGGAACGCCGCGAGCTTGGGGTTGCTCGGCGTGCCGCCGGGCATCCGGTAGTCCGGCTTGTCCCACGGGTTCTGCGAGGCCTCGGGGTTGGCCTTGATCCACGCCTTCGCGGCGGGGACGAGGTCCTCGCGGGTCGGGACGAGCTCGTCGACCAGGCCCTTCTCGAGCGCCTTGCCCGGCTTGAAGCGGGTGCCCTGGAGGAGCACGTCCATCAGGCCGGACTGGATGCCGAGCATCCGGACGATGCGGGTCACGCCGCCGCCGCCGGGGAGCAGGCCGAGCGAGGCCTCGGGCAGGCCGATCTCGACCTTGTCGTCGTCGACGATCACGCGGTGGTTGCAGGCCAGGCAGATCTCGAAGCCGCCGCCGAGCGCGGCGCCGTTGATGGCGGCGACGACCGGGCGGGGGAACTGCTCGAGGCGGCGCAGGCCGGCCTTGACGCCCTCGCCCATGGCGAAGATCTGGGCGGTGTCGTCCTTGGTGGCCTGGACCATGCCCTTGAGGTTGCCGCCGGCGAAGAAGGTCTTCTTGGCGCTGGCCACGACGACACCGGTGACGGTGTCGACCTCGTCGTACAGGCGATCCACGACCGCCTTCATGGAGTCGAGGTAGAGCTCGTTCATGGTGTTGGCGCTGGACGTGGGGTCGTCCAGCGTGAGGGTGACGATGCCGTCGGCGTCCTTGTCGTAGCGCACAGCCGACTGGGTCTGGGTCTCGGTCATTCTGGTGAAGTCCTTTGTCAGTTCCGGTCGGGCGCTCAGACGAGCTCGACGATGGTGGCGATGCCCATGCCGCCGCCGACGCAGAGCGTGGCGAGGCCGCGGCGCAGGTCGCGTCGCTGGAGCTCGTCGACCAGGGTGCCGAGGATCATCGCGCCGGTGGCGCCGAGCGGGTGGCCCATCGCGATGGCGCCGCCGTTGACGTTGGTGATCTCGTGGCTGATGCCCATGTCCTGCATGAAGCGCATCGCCACGGCCGCGAAGGCCTCGTTGATCTCGAACAGGTCGATGTCGTCGACCGTCAGGCCGGCCTTGGCCAGCGCCTTGCGGGCGGCCGGGGCCGGGCCGGTCAGCATGATCGTCGGGTCCGCGCCGGAGACGGCGGTGGCGATGATCCGCGCCCGCGGGGTCAGGCCGAGGTCGGTGCCGACCTGCTCGGTGCCGATCGCCACGATCGCGGCGCCGTCCACGATGCCCGAGGAGTTGCCGGCGTGGTGGACGTGGTCGATCTTCTCGACCCAGTGGTACTTCTCCAGCGCGACGTCGTCGAAGCCGGCGTTCTTGCCGATGTCGGCGAAGGACGGCTTGAGCCCGGCCAGGCCCTCGGGGCTGGTGTCGGGGCGGATCGTCTCGTCGTGGTCGAGGATGGTCAGGCCGTTGATGTCCCTGACCGGGATGACCGCGTTGGCGAAGTAGCCGTTGGCCCAGGCCTTGGCGGCGCGGTGGTGCGACTCGGCGGCGTAGGCGTCCACGTCGGCGCGGGTCCAGCCACCGAGGGTGGCGATCAGGTCGGCGCCGATGCCCTGCGGGACGAAGCCGGTCTGCAGCGCGGTGGCCGGGTCGGCCGCCCAGGCGCCGCCGTCGGAGCCCATCGGCACGCGGCTCATCGACTCGACGCCGCCGGCGAGGATCAGGTCCTCGAAGCCACCGCGGACGCGCGACGCAGCCTGGTTGACGGCCTCGAGGCCGGAGGCGCAGAAGCGGTTGAGCTGGACGCCGGCGACGGTCTCGGGGAGGCCGGCCTTGAGCGCGGCGGTCTTGGCGATGTCGCTGCCCTGCTCGCCGATCGGGGAGACCACGCCGAGGACGACGTCGTCGATGCGGTTCGGGTCCAGGGTGGGGTTGCGCTTCTGGACCTCCTCGAGGAGCCCGACCACCAGGTCGATCGGCTTGACCTCGTGCAGGGTGCCGACCTTCTTGCCCTTGCCACGCGGCGTACGAATGTGGTCGTACACGAATGCTTCTGCCATGACCGTCCTTGCTGTTTGCGGCTGCTTGCGGTTCAGCTGATGTCCCGATTGTGACACTATTGGTGTCACGGTCAAGGTCGGGTGGACTGTGGTCTGGCTCACCCGGCGCCCGTGGGAGATTGATCCGAGATGACGACCCGAGGAGTGTCGATGGAGGAGAGCGTCGAAGCGCTCCGGGAGCTGCTCACCCTCGACGAGCTGACCAACCGGGTCGGCATGAGCGTGCGCAACGTCCGCTTCTACACGACCAAGGGGCTCGTCCCGCCGCCGATCCGGCGCGGCCGCTCGGGCTACTACACCCCGGACCACGTGGCCCGGCTCGAGCTCGTCCAGGAGCTGCAGAGCCACGGGTTCACGCTCTCGGCGATCTCGACGTACGTCGCCAACATCCCGCGCGACGCCACGCCCGAGGACATCGCCCTGCAGCGGGCCATGCTCGCGCCGTGGCAGCACGAGACCCCGATCGAGATGTCCCGGGCCGAGCTCGACAAGCGCGCCGGCCGCGAGCTCACCGATGACGACCTCACCACCCTCGCCGCCCTCGGCGTGGTCCACCCGGGCCGTCGTGGCAAGCACCAGGTCGCGGTCTCGCAGCTCTCGATCGGGCTGGGCCTGCTCGACCTTGGCTTCCCGACCGAGGCGGCGCTCGCCGCGGCCGACGTCTACGCCGCGCACGGCCGGCAGATCGCCGAGGAGCTCTACGAGGTGTTCCGCACCAAGGCGTGGCCGGTCTACAAGGAGTCCGGCGCGTCGCCGGAGCGGGTGCGCGAGGTCGTCGAGCGGCTCAAGCCGCTCTCGATCGCCAGCCTCGTGCAGGCCTACGAGGCCGCGATGGACGAGACCAAGCGCGAGGGCATCGCCCAGCGGGTGCGCTAGCCGGCTGCCGGGCGCGTCCAGGCGAGCGGCTCCAGGCCGTCGACCTCGACGCGCACGGACGTGCCGGGCAGCAGCGGGACCGCGTCGGTCATCGCCCCGGCCAGCACCACCGAGCCGGCGGGCAGGACCTCGCCCCGCCGCCCGAGATGGGTCGCGAGGTGGGCGAGGGCGGCGAGCGGGTCGCCGAGGATCGCGGCGGGGGTCGTGGTCGACCGGAGCTCACCGTCGACGTACCACCGGGCTTCCCGTCCCCGCAGGTCGTCCGGCAGGGGTGCGGGGGCGCCGAGCAGGTAGCCGGCCGCACTCGTGTTGTCGGCGAGCACGTCGGCCAGGCCGAAGCGGTAGCCGGTCCAGCGGGAGTCCAGCACCTCCAGGGCGACGCACACCGACGCGACGACGTCGCGGACGTCGGCGACGGGTCCGCCCAGGTCCACGGCCAGGACGAAGGCGACCTCCGGCTCGATCCGGGGCTGGGCCAGGGCGTCGACGTCGAAGGCGCCCTCGGCCATCGCGTCGGTGAGGAAGCCGACGATCGGCTGGTGGACACCCATCGTCTGCTGCTTGGGCGCGCTGGTGAGGCCGAGCTTCGCGCCGGTCACCCGCTCCCCCGCGGCCAGCCGGGCGGCCCGGTCGAGGTCCTGGACGGCCAGGCCCCACGCCTCGTCGAGGTCGGGCTCCGTGGCGGTGAACCGCTCGAGCGTCCGGCGCTCGTCGCGGGCCGACGCGAGCGCGCGGGCGGCGACGGTGGGAGCAGGCATGGATCTCCTTGGTGCAACTTTCAACCACACCGTACGCGGCCACGTTCCGATCCACAAGGCGCGCTCGCGCGGGCCTCCTCTCTAGGGTGGGCCCATGACCGACGCCCCGACCGTCCTCGTCACCGGCGCCACCGGGTTCGTCGGCCGCCGCCTCGTCCCCGAGCTCGTCGCGCGCGGGCTCGACGTGCGGGCGATGACCCGCCGCCCCGAGCAGTACGACGGACCCGGCGTGGCCGTGGGCGGCGACGTCACCGACCGCGCCTCGCTGAGCGACGCCCTCGCGGGCGCCGACGTGGCGATCTACCTCGTGCACTCCCTCGACGACCCCGACTTCGAGCGCAAGGACGCCGAGGCCGCGCGGACCTTCGGCCGGGCGGCCAAGGCGGCGGGCGTGCAGCAGATCGTCTACCTCGGCGGGCTCGGCGAGGAGGGCAGCGACCTGTCGCCGCACCTGCGCTCGCGCCGCGAGGTCGAGGGGCTGCTCGGCGAGGCCGGCGTGCCGGTGACCGTGCTCCGCGCCGCGATCGTGGTCGGGGCGGGCGGAATCTCGTGGGAGCTGACCCGCCAGCTCGTCAAGAACCTCCCCGCGATGATCGTGCCGCGCTGGGTCTCCACCCGCACCCAGCCGATCGCGCTCGACGACGTCGTCCGCTACCTCGCCGGCGTCATCGGCCAGGAGGCCGCGCTCGACCGGGTCTTCGAGATCGGCGGCCCCGAGCAGCTGACCTACCTCGAGATGCTCCAGGTCGCCGCCGAGATCTCCTCGGGGCACCGCGTGCCGATCGTGCGGGTGCCGGTGCTGACGCCGCGGCTGTCGTCGTACTGGCTGGCCCTCGTGACCGACGTCGACGTCACCACCGGCCGCAACCTGATCGACTCGATGGGCACCGAGGTCGTCGTCACCGACCGGTCGATCCTCGACATCGTCCCCGGCGAGCCGATCCCGTACGCCGAAGCCGTGCGCCGTGCGCTGGACGAGAGCGGTCGCTCGTAGCCGTCCTCAGCCGAACAGCGCCGGCAGCACGAACAGCATCGAGACCGACCAGGTGACGTGGGTCAGGATCGGCCCGAGGATCCCGCCGGACGCGCGGCGCTGCAGGCCGACCAGCGCGCCGAGCAGCACGGCCGCGAACGACAGCATCACGTTGCCGCTGGCCAGCGTCGCGACGGCGTACGCCACGGTCGTCCAGACGACTGGGTGCCGGGTGATGGCGGCGTACGCCGCGCCGCGGAAGAACAGCTCCTCCGCGACCCCGTTGACGGCCGTGATCAGGACCAGCAGCGGCCACGAGCCCTGGTCCGCGTGGTCGAGCACGGAGCTCACCTGGTGCTCGAGGAACGGCACCTCGCGCACCAGCAGCCCGCCCGCGGCGAAGACCGCGGCCAGGCCGAGCCCGAGCAGGATCGGCGCGACGACGGGGCGCCGGTCGCCCCGGGCGTGGGCGATCCGGCCGAGGTGGAGCGGCCCGGACGCGAACGCGCCGACCGTCCAGACCCCGGCGAGCACGAGGGTCGCGGGGTAGAACCAGGCGCTGCCGGGCTCGATCCGCAGCGACAGGCCGAGGACCACGCCGCCGATCACCACGAAGGTCGCCGTCACGAGCTGTCGTCGGCGCAGCGCGTCCGGGGACTCCCGGTGGTCGCGCGGGACGACGTCCCACAACGCGCGCTGCAGCCAGGTCCGCACACCGACCCCCTTCCGTCCGGCGAGCCTACGGGGGAGGCCTCACCACGCGCGTGTGCCCCACGACGCGCTCTGGCGCGTCGTGGGGCACACGGGACGGGAACGGGTCAGCGGCGGCCGGAGCTGAAGCTCGCCGCGCTGTGCTGGCCGGGGCGACCCGAGCCGGCGGCGGGGCCGCGGTTCGAGCGGCTGCGGTTGCCGCCGCCGTTGCCGCCGGAGCCCTGCTTGGCGGCGGGCTTGGCGCCCTGCTGCTTGGTGCCCTGCTGGCGGCCGCCCTGGGACTTGGCGCCCTGGCCGGAGCCCTGGCCGGAGCCCTGACCGCCACCCTGGCCGCCGCCGCCACCGCGGCGACGACGCGGACGACCCGAGCCGGAGCCGGAGCCCGAGCCCGAGGAGCGGTTGCCGGAGGACTGCTCGGGCACGTCGACGACGAGGCCGCCGGGGACGTGCACCCGCTTGCCGGGCGCGAGCTCGGCGAGCAGCGGGTGCGAGGCGCCGTGGATCTTGGTGGTGGTCGGCTTGATGCCGGCCGCACGGGTCAGGTCGCGGACGTCGCGCACCTGGTCGTCGGTCATCAGCGTGATGACGGTGCCGGCGGCACCGGCGCGCGCCGTACGGCCCGAGCGGTGCAGGTAGGCCTTGTGCTCGACCGGCGGGTCGGCGTGCACGACCAGCGCGACGTCATCGACGTGGATGCCGCGGGCGGCGATGTCGGTGGCGACGAGGGTGCTCGCCTTGCCGGAGTGGAACGCCTCCATGTTGCGGGTGCGGGCGTTCTGGCTCAGGTTGCCGTGCAGCTCGACGGTCGGGACACCGCTCTTGTTCAGCTGGCGGGTCAGCGCCTTGGCGCCGTGCTTGGTGCGCGTGAAGACGACCGTGCGGCCCGGCGCGCTGGTCAGGTCGACCAGCACCGGGACGCGGTTCTCCCGCGACAGGTGCAGGACGTGGTGGTCCATCGTCGAGATCGGGGACTGCGCGGAGTCGGCCTCGTGGGTCACCGGCTGGGACAGGAACCGCTTGACCAGCACGTTGATCGCGTTGTCGAGCGTCGCCGAGAACAGGAGCCGCTGGCCGTCGGCCGGGGTCTTGTCCATGATGCGGCGTACGGCGGGGAGGAAGCCCAGGTCGGCCATGTGGTCGGCCTCGTCGAGGATCGTGATCTCGATGGCACCCAGGTCGCAGTGGCCTTGCTGGATGAGGTCCTCGAGCCGGCCCGGGCAGGCGAGCACGATGTCCGCGCCGCGGCGGAGGGCGTTGACCTGCGGGGTCTGGCCCACGCCACCGAAGATCGTCATGGTGGTGAGGCCGGCGGACTCCGCGAGCGGCTTGAGCGACTCGTGGATCTGGCCGACGAGCTCGCGCGTCGGCGCCAGGATCAGCGCGCGCGGCTCGCCCTTGCGGGCCGGGCGGCCGGACGCCGTGAGGCGCGCGACGAGCGGCAGCAGGAAGGCGAAGGTCTTGCCGGAGCCGGTGCGGCCCCGGCCCAGGACGTCGCGTCCGGCCATGGAGTCCGGCAGCGTCGCGGCCTGGATGGGGGTCGGGGTGGTGATGCCCTGCGCGGCCAGGATGGCGGCGAGCGGGGCGGGGACGCCGAGGTCCACGAAGGACGGCGCGGCGGAGGAAGAAGCAGCAGACATGCGGGAATCACTCACGTTTCGTGGTGTCTCACCACGCTGGTCACACCGGCGGCGTGACTGGGGAAGCGAACCTCACGAGGAGGGGCGCGGGCTGCGGGTCGAGAAGACCGAGCCAGATCGCGCGGGAGTCCGAGGCAAGACTGGACGAACTCGTGGCTCCACCCTAGGGGAGTCGGCCGGTACGGCGACAATCCGCGCCGCCGTACCGGCCTGTGATCCTTGTCAAGCAGGCGCTACTTGGTGAGGCCGTCCTTGAGGTCCTTGGCGGCGTCCTTGACGTGCTCGCCGGCGTTCTTCACCGAGGCCGAGGTCTGGTCGGCCTTGCCCTCGGCCTCGAGGCTCTCGTTGCCGGTCGCCTTGCCGGTGGCCTCCTTGGCCTTGCCGCCGAGGTCCTCGGCCTTGTTCTCCGCCTTGTCACCGAAACCCATGGTGTCCTCCGTGTAGGTCGGGCGCGCCGCGGGTGCGACGCAGGTTGCCGAACGGTTCGTGCCCGATCGGGACGCCGGCAAACCACCCGCCCGGGTGGTGGTCAGCTGAACTGCAGGACGCCGTCCTCGAGATCGCCGCGGCGGATGGTGCGCAGGTCGGTGATGTAGTTCTGCCGGAGCATCCACGGCGCCCGGTCACCCTGGACCGGCAGGTCGTCGAGCGCGCGCAGGATGTAGCCGGACTGGAAGTCCATCAGTGGCCGCTCGCCGACGTCAGGGTCGCGCTCGGCCACGACGCGGGTCGTGCCGGTCCGGTCGAGGTGCTCGAGGAGCCGGACGACGTAGTCGGAGACGAGGTCGGCCTTGAGCGTCCACGAGGCGTTGGTGTAGCCGATGGTGAACGCGAAGTTGGGCACTCCGCTGAGCATCAGCGCCTTGTAGGCCATGGTCTCGTGGGCCTTGACCGCGGCGCCGTCGACGGTGAGGTCGAAGCCGCCGAAGGGCTTCAGCTTCAGCCCGGTGGCGGTCACGATGATGTCCGCCTCGAGCTCCTCGCCGGAGGTGAGCCGGATGCCGGTCTCCGTGAAGGTCTCGATGGTGTCGGTGACGACCGAGGCCTCACCGCGGCGGATCGCCTTGAAGAGGTCGCCGTCGGGCACCAGGCAGAGACGCTGGTCCCAGGGGTTGTACGTCGGCCTGAAGTGCCGGTCGACGTCGTAGCCCTCGGGGAGCTGGCGGATCGCCGCGTCGCGCAGCGCCTTCTTGACGATCGACGGCCGCACCCGCGCGAGCTTGAACGTGGCGGCGGCATAGAGGATGTTCTTCCAGCGGATCACCGGGTAGGCAACGGCGCGCGGCAACTTCTCCAGGCGCCGGGCGAGCGGGTCGCGGCCCGGCCGCGTGGCGACGTACGACGGGGAGCGCTGCAGCATGGTCACGTGCTCGGCCGTCCCGGCCATCGCCGGGACCAGCGTGACCGCGGTGGCGCCGCTGCCGATGACGACGACCTTCTTGCCGGCGTGGTCGAGGTCCTCGGGCCAGAACTGCGGGTGCACGACCTGCCCGCGGAAGTCGGCGGCCCCCGGGAACTCCGGCGCGTGGCCCTGCTCGTAGTCGTAGTAGCCGCCGCACGACCAGAGGAAGCCGGTCGTGAGGACGCGACGCTCGCCGGCGACGTCCACCTCGACCGTCCAGCGGCTGGTGGCGGAGTCCCAGGAGGCGCCGACGACCCGGTGCCGGTAGCGGATCTTCTCGTCGACGCCGTACTCACGGGCGACGGTGCGCAGGTAGTCGAGGATCAGCGGTCCGTCGGCCAGCGCGGTGTCGGAGGGCCACGGGCGCCAGCGGTAGCCGAAGGTGAACATGTCGGAGTCCGAGCGGATGCCGGGGTAGCGGAACAGGTCCCACGTGCCGCCGCTCGCCTCGCGCGCCTCGAGCACGGCCACGGACTTCCCGGGGTGCCTCTCGGTCAGCTGGCAGGCCGCACCGATGCCGGACAGGCCGGCGCCGACGACGATCACGTCCACGTGCTCGGGGTGCGCGGGGTGCTCGGGAGTCATGGTCCGACGGTAGCCCTCCCACGGTTTTATTGACAGATGTTCAACAGTGGAAGTGGTGCAGGTCACTCGGGTCACGGAGGGCCGTCAGTGGGCGTGGAGCTCCACGAAGCGCGCCAGCAGGAGCGGCGGCTCGGTGACGACCCCGGCGCGGGCCCGGGCCAGGACCTGCTCGAGCTCGGTGGGGTCGAAGTAGCCGTGGTCGCGGTAGGCCTCGACCCGGCGGACCAGGCCCGGCACGTCCAGCTCGGGGTGGAACTGCGTGGCGTAGACGTGGCTGCCGAGCCGGAACGCCTGGACCGGGCAGGCCTGCGACGAGGCGAGCAGCACCGCCCCGTCCGGCAGCCGGGTGACCGCCTCCTTGTGGCCCAGGAACGCCGCGAACTCGTCGGACACCCCGGCGAAGAGCGGGTCCGCCCTGCCGGCGTCAGTCAGCCGGATCGTGGTTGCGCCGATCGGCTCGCTGTAGGTCCGGTCGACCAGTCCGCCGCGGAGGTTGCCGAGCGTGCCGATGCCGTAGCAGGCGCCGAAGAAGGGGAAGTCCGCCTCCACCACGCGCAGGGCCAGGTCGCGGAGGTCGGCCTCGGCGCGGCGCTGGGCCGGTGACTTGGCCGACTCCGGGTCGCTGACGTTGAACGGTCCGCCGCCGAGCACGATCCCCGACCAGTCGTCGAGGTCCACGGGGTCCAGGCCGTCCTGCTCGACGCGCACCCGTCGTACGTCGCCCTCGTCGAGGCCGCAGCAGCGCAGCACCGAGGCGTACTCGTCGTCGGCGACGTCGTCCTCGGCGCGGGTGCCGAGGAAGAGGAACGGCTTCACGGGTCGACCTGGACGGCGATCCCGGCCTCGAGCAGCTTGTCGACGTCCGCGATCCCCCAGGCGTTCAGCGCCTCGCGGGTGTCCGAGCCGGCCGCCGGCGTCGGCGGGGTGGTCAGGCTCGGCCGGGTGCGGGAGAAGCGCGGCGCGGGGCTGGGCTGTACCAGGCCGTCGCGCTCGACGAAGACCTCGCGCGCGGCCATGTGCGGGTGGCGGGCCGCCTCGCTGAGCGGGATGATCCCGGCGACGCAGGCGTCGGTGCCCTCGAACACCTCGATCCACTCGGCCTGGGTGCGGCTCGCGAAGCGCTCGGTGATCAGCGCGCGGAGCTCGTCGTACCGGTCGAGGTCGGCCTGGCCGGGCGCGTCGTCGGGCAGCCCGAGCAGCTCCACGAACGTCGCGAAGAACTGCGGCTCCAGGGCGCCGACCGACACGTGGCGTCCGTCGGAGGTCGCGTAGACGTCGTAGAACGGCACGCCGCCGTCGAGCAGGTTGGCGGCCCGCTCCTCGCGATAGCCGCCGCCGGCGAGGAAGGCAGAGGTCATGGCGTTGAGGTGGGCCGTGCCGTCGACGATGGCGGCGTCCACGACCTGCCCCTCGCCGCTGACCCGGGCCTCCAGGAGCGCGGCGAGCAGGCCGATGACGAGGTACGTCGACCCGCCGCCGAAGTCGCCGACGAGGTTGCTCGGGAAGTGCGGCCGCGCCTTGTCCTGGCCGAGGCCGAAGAGCGCGCCGGTGATCGAGATGTAGTTCATGTCGTGGCCGGCGGCAGTGGCGAGCGGACCGTCCTGCCCCCAGCCGGTCATCCGCCCGTAGACCAGCCGCGGGTTGACCGCCCGGCAGTCCTCCGGGCCGAAGCCGAGCCGCTCCGCCACCCCGGGCCGCATCCCCTCGACGAGCAGGTCGGCGTCCCGGACCAGCTCGAGCACGGTCGCGACCGCCTCGGGGTTCTTGAGGTCCAGCGCGACGCTCGGCCGGCCGCGGTTGAGCAGGTTGTGCGGACCACCTGCGAGCAGCTGGCCGCCGGGCCGCTCGACCCGGATCACGTCCGCGCCGAGGTCGGCCAGGATCATGCAGGCGTGCGGCCCCGGGCCGATGCCCGCGATCTCGACGACCTTGACACCCTTCAGCGGACCCGTGCCCTGACCGAGTTCGTAGCTCATGCCGGCGATCATGACAGGTTCACTGTCACGGTCGCGAGGGTCTCGGCTGGCGCCTGGGGCGGTGAGCTGCGAACCGTTTCTGTTGCGGAATGGGTTCATGGCTCACCGCTGGGCGCGTGGAGCGGTGAGTGGTGAACCGAATCGGCCGAGCATTCGGTTCACAGGTCACCGCTCGGGCGCCCGCCGCGAACCCTCCACAGAGCTGCGCTCGTGCATGGCCTTCCACCGGCTGCCCCGCAGCCGCCTGGCATCCGGGATCCGTCGCTGTTCGATCCGGGACATGCACTCCCTTCCTCCCGAACTCCTGACCGGGCCCTTCCTGCGTGGGACCGCCCGGGACCTCGGAATCACCGACCGGATGCTCCAGGGTTCCCGCTTCGCCCGCGTCCATCCGCGCGTGTGGCGACATCGCGACCTCGAGATGACCGAGGTCGACCAGGTCGCGGCGGCCATGCTCGCGCTGCCGGACCGGGCGCTCCTGACCGGCATCAGCCGGATCCGCGCCCTGGGCCTCGACTTCGGCGCCCAGCAACCGCTTCGCTTCGTCATCGAGGGGGACCATCACCTCGCCCTCGAGGGCATCTTCCTGCACCGGACGAAGAAGCTGCCGCCGGCCGCTGGACGGATGGTCACCCCCGCCGCGGCGTACCTCTCCTACGTGGCGCGCGCACGCGTCATCGATGCGATCAAGGTCGGGGACTGGCTGCTCCACCACGGCCACATGACCCGGGCCGAGCTGCGGGACCTGGCCCTGGGCGCGCTCTGGCGCGACGGCGCTCACGAGGCGATCTGGCTCCTTGACCACCTCGACGAACGCAGCCGGTCCCTCAAGGAGAGCGAGACGCGCGCGATGTTGACGTTCTCAGGCCTGGACCGTCCGGAGTCCAACGGGGCTCTCGACGTGGGCGGGGTGATCCTGACCCCCGACCTGCTGTATCGGAAGTGGGGCCCGCTCGCCCTGGAGTACGAAGGCACCCAGCACCAGCTCGACCGCACCCAGTACGTCTCGGACATCGACCGTTACGAGCTCTACCGCAACGCCTCGATCCCCTACGTCCAGATCACCAACGAGAAGCTGGCCCAGCCGCGGCGCCTCGTCCTCGACGTCCACCGAGCCCTGGTTGCACGGGGATACGACGGCCCCGCCCCGAGCTTCGGCGAGCGGTGGCTACTGCTCTTCGCGCGGGTGTCCACGGCGGTCGGTCCACGACAGCCCGTCCAGCGGTGAGCGGTGAACCGAATGGGCCGCAGCGATGGTTCATGGCTCACCGCTGGACGCGACCAGCGGTGAGCCATGAACCATCGCGAGTCGGGAAAGGGTTCACAGGTCACCGCTCGGGCGTCAGTGGTGCGCGTGGCCGTGCATCTGGTGCACGACGGCGTGCCCGCGGCCACGCCCGATCATCCAGCGGTTGACCGGGACGGTGACGACGAAGGCGATCGCCAGCGACGCGGCGAGCGACACCCAGAACAGCGCGTCTGCCAGGGTCGCGTCCATCGCGGACGGCCAGACCACCAGCGTGCCGTTGTCGACGATCTCCATGACCAGGATCGAGACGGTGTCCGCGGCGAGGGCCGTGCGGACGGCCGTGGGGACGTCGAGGCCGGCGCGGCGAACACCGGTGAAGGTCAGCAGGTAGCCGAAGAAGAACGCCAGCACGACCGACAGCACGATGCTTGCGCCGTTGCCCCAGCCCCACCAGGTGGCCAGGACCATGCCGAGCACCTCGCCGATCGCACAGCCCGTCAGGCAGTGCAGGGTCGCGGTGGCCGCCATCTTCCAGGAAGTGTCCATGGTGCGACCATATACCCCCTAGGGGTACCTATCAAGGGGTGTGACGCGACCGACTCTTGCAACTCGTTGCATAGGTCCGGCACGATGTCCGCCATGGCCCTCGAACACGCCCTCCTCGTCGCGCTGCGCGAGCAGCCGGCGTCCGGGCTCGAGCTCGCCAAGCGCTTCGGCCGCTCGATCGGCTTCTTCTGGCACGCCACCCACCAGCAGATCTACAAGGTGCTGGCCCGGATGGACGCCGACGGCTGGGTCGAGGTCACCGAGGTGGCGCAGACCGGCAAGCCGGACAAGAAGGTGTACGCCGTCTCGCCGGCCGGCGAGCGCGTGCTCGCCGACTGGCTGGCCGCACCCACCCCGATGGAGCCGCTGCGCAGCGAGCTGGCCGTGAAGATGCGCGGGGCGTCGTACGCCGATCCCGGCGCGGTGCTCGAGGTCGTCCGCGCCAACCTGGCCGACCACCAGCTCCGGCTGGCGCACTACGAGCAGCTCGAGAAGCGCGACCACCCCCACCCCGAGACCCTGACCGGACCCGAGCTCGACCAGTACCTCGTCCTGCGCGGAGGCATCCGCACGGAGCGGTTCTGGGTCGAGTGGCTCACCGAGTACCTGGAGGCACACGAGCGATGAACTACCCCCACCTGCTCACCCCGATCACCCTGGGCAACCTCACGATCCGCAACCGGGTCGTCATGGGCTCGATGCACACCGGGCTCGAGGACAGCGTCCGCGACCTGCCGGCGCTGGCGGCGTACTTCGCCGAGCGCGCCCGCGGCGAGGTCGGCCTGATCGTCACCGGCGGCTACGCCCCCAACAAGCGCGGCTGGCTCAAGCCGCTGGCCTCGGAGCTCACGACGCGGCTGCAGGCGATGCGGCACCGCGAGGTCACCGGCGCGGTGCACGACGAGGGCGGCGCGATCGCCCTGCAGGTGCTCCACGCCGGCCGCTACGGCTACCACCCGCTGAGCGTGAGCGCGTCGAACAAGAAGTCGCCGATCACGCCGTTCCGCCCCAGCGCCCTGTCCACGAAGGCCGTCGACCGCACCGCCACCGACTTCGCGAAGACCGTCGCGCTCGCGGTGAAGGCGGGGTACGACGCCGTCGAGGTGATGGGGTCCGAGGGCTACCTGATCAACCAGTTCCTCGCCGCGCGGACCAACGACCGCACCGACGAGTGGGGCGGCACCGCGCAGAAGCGGATGCGCTTCCCGCTCGAGGTCGTGCGACGGGCCCGTGACCTCGTGGGCGACGACTTCCCGATCATGTACCGGATCTCGCTGCTCGACCTGGTTGAGGGCGGCCAGACCTGGGACGAGGTCGTGGAGCTCGCGCACGGCCTCGAGCAGGCCGGCGTCACCCTCCTCAACACGGGCATCGGCTGGCACGAGGCACGCGTGCCCACGATCATCACCCAGGTCCCGCAGGGCGCCTGGCGCTCCGCGACCGCGCGGCTCAAGGCCGAGGTGTCGGTGCCGGTCTGCGCGTCCAACCGGATCAACAGCCCCGCGATGGCCGAGGAGATCCTCGCGTCGGGCGAGGCCGACCTGGTCTCGATGGCGCGGCCGCTGCTGGCCGACCCGGAGATCGTGGCCAAGGCGCGTGCCGGCCGGGCCGACGAGATCAACACCTGCATCGCCTGCAACCAGGCGTGCCTGGACCACGTGTTCAAGAACCAGAAGGCCTCCTGCCTGGTCAACCCGCGCGCCTGCCGCGAGACCACGCTCGTCCTGTCCCCCACCGTCCGGAAGAAGACCGTCGCGGTCGTCGGCGCCGGCCCCGCCGGGCTGTCGGCAGCCGTGTCGGCCGCCGAGCGAGGGCTGGCGGTCACGCTCTTCGAGAAGTCCGGGTCGGTCGGCGGCCAGTTCCGGCTCGCCATGGCCGTCCCCGGCAAGGAGGACTTCGCCGAGACGCTGCGCTACTACACCCGCCGCCTCGAGGTCCTCGGCGTCGACGTGCGACTCGGCACCGAGGCGACGGCGGCCGACCTCGCGGCGTACGACGAGGTGGTCGTGGCCACCGGCGTCCGGCCGCGGGTCCCGGAGCTGGTGGGCATCGACCACGACAAGGTGGTGTCGTACGCCGACGTGCTGTCCGGGGCCGTCGTGCCGGGGCGGCGCGTGGCCGTGATCGGCGCGGGCGGGATCGGCGTCGACGTCAGCCACTTCCTGACCCACGACCCGGCCGACGACCTCGACGACTGGATGGCGCACTGGGGCGTCGGCGACCCGTCGGTGCACCCCGGCGGCCTGACCGAGCGCAAGCCGCGCACCCCGGTCCGCGAGGTCACCCTGCTGCAGCGCAAGACCACCCCGATCGGCATCGGCCTGGGCAAGACCTCGGGCTGGGCGCACCGCGCCGTGCTCAAGCAGTCGGGTGTCGTGCAGGTCAGTGGCGTCACCTACGACCGCGTCGACGACGAAGGCCTGCACGTGACCGTCGATGGCGAGCCGCGCGTCCTCGACGTCGACCACGTCGTCCTCTGCGCCGGCCAGGAGTCCGTCCGGTGCCTGTACGACGAGGTGCTCACCGCCGGCTCGTCCGACGGCCGCCACCGCCGCGCGCACCTCATCGGCGGGGCAGACGTCGCCGCCGAGCTGGACGCCAAGCGGGCGATCGAGCAGGGCACCCGGGTGGCGGCCTCGCTCTGAGGAGATTCGTCGGCTGGCTAGGGTCGCCGCATGATCGTCGACCTCACCGATGAACAGGCCCGCGAGGCCCTGCCCTGCAAGTGGGGCGCGGTCGAGCCGGGGGTGGTGCCGGCGTGGGTGGCGGAGATGGACTTCGCGCTGGCCGAGCCGATCGTCGAGGCGGTCACGGCAGCCGTGCGTCGCGGCACGGCCGGCTATCCGCCGTTCGGCGACCTCGGGGTGGGCGCGGCGCTAACCGGGTTCGCCGACCGGCACTGGTCGTGGAGCCCGCCGGCCGACGCGAGCGTCGTGGTCGGCGACGTGATCGCCGGCATCCGGATCGCGCTCGAGGTGCTCTGCCCGCCGGGACCCGTTGTGGTGCCGCTGCCGTGCTACCCGCCGTTTCGCGACATCGTCACCCTCACCGGCCGCGAGCTCGTGCACGTCACCGTCGACCCGGACACCGAGGACCAGGACGCCGCAGCGCTCGACCTGCAGCAGGTCGAGGAAGCCTTCGCCGCCGGCGCCCGCACGCTGCTGCTCTGCAACCCGCACAACCCCCTCGGCCGGGTCCCGCGACGCGACGAGCTCGAGGCCCTGGCCACGCTCGCCCAGCAGTACGGCGCCCGCGTGGTCGCCGACGAGATCCACGGCCCGCTGGTCCTGCCCGGAGCGACGTTCACGCCCTACCTGGAGGTCGACCCCACCGGCATCCTCGTCACCAGCCACTCCAAGACGTTCAACACCGCCGGCCTGCACACCGCCCAGGTCGTGGTGCTCGACGAGGCCGAGCAGTCAGCCCTCCGGGCGATCCCGCTGCCCCAGAACCACGCCTACTCCCCGCTCGGGATGATCGCCGCCGTCACCGCCTGGACCGACTGCGACGACTGGCACGCCGCGCTCGTCACCCGGCTCACCGAGCAACGGACCCTGCTGGCCCAGTTGCTCGAGACCCACCTGCCCAAGGCGCGGATGCGGCCGCTGGAGGCGACGTACCTCCCGTGGGTCGACCTGCGCGACTACGGCCTCGAGGACCCGGCCGCCGCCGGGCTGGAGCACGGCGTGCGGGTCGCGGCCGGGCAGGCCTACCAGCCCGGGCTCGCCGGGCACGTCCGCCTCAACACCGCGACCACGCCGCTCCGACTGGAGCAGATGGTCGAGCGGCTGGCCGCCGCCGTCGCGGGGTCGCGACCCTAGAGGTCGGCCGGGTCGAGCTCCAGCAGCCGCGAGGGCCGCAGCCCGTCCCACTTCGCCTGGATCCGGTCGGGGTCGAGGAAGAAGTCGACCGACGCCTCCCACGTGTGCCCGGCGTCGCCGCGACGGAAGACGTAGCCCAGGCCCTGGGTGCGGTAGAGCGACAGCCCGGCGCCGAGCACGTCGGAGAGCAGGGTCGCGTCGACGTACTTGCGGACCTGGCGGAAGCCGCCGAGGCTGCGCAGCGTCCCCTTCTCCATCATCATCGTGCCGCCGGCGACGAACTTGGCGTACATCTCCGAGGGGTCGTTGCGCCGGATCGTGAGGTCGCGCGGCTCGAGGTAGACGAACTCCGCGGGCGTGCCGACCAGGTCGGCGCCGCTGTAGGTGCGGGCGAGGAGCAGGTCGGCCACGAGGTCGGGGCCGTACCAGTCGTCGTCGTCCATCTTCAGCACCACGTCGCCGGAGGCCGCGGTGGTCGCGGCGGCGAGCACGTCGCCGAACATCGTGTCCGCCGACTGCGGGAGCAGCGTGAGCTGCTTGTCCTCGCCGAGGATCTTGCGGGCGTGGGCCTCGTCGACGTCGAAGCCGTGCGGCGCGAGGACGAGCTCGAGCCCGTCGAGGCCACGCTGGCGCGCCACCTGGCGCAGCGCGAAGTCGAGGCGGTCGGGGCGCTTGGTGGCGAGCACGACCGAGACCGACGGCTGGCTGGCGACGCGTACGCCGACGGCCGCGCCGATCCGGCTGCGCCAGCCGAACGACGCGAACTCCCGCAGCGCGGCCCGCCGCTGGACGATGCTGTGCTCCTCGCGGGCCAGCCGGTCGGCGAGGTCGACCTCGGCGGTGATCGCCGCGGAGACGGCCGGGCCGAGCAGGTCGGCCGCCCACGTCGGGACCGTGGCGGTGACGAGCGGGACACCGGTCATGGCGAGGCCGGCGACGGCGCGGGCCAGGCCGCGGTCCTCGGTCTCGGGCCAGGTCAGCTCGACGCCGCGGGCCGGCCGCAGCGAGCGGACCAGCGCCTCGGTGGCGCCGCGGCCCAGCTCGACGCGGTGCAGCTGCCCGTCGATCACGAGCGAGGTGGCGCCGTCCTCCTGCACACCGAGGGTGGCGTTGGTGGCGTCGTCCTCGACCGGCCCGAAGCCGATCGGGTTGAGGATCCGCTCGTCGAGCGGGCCCAGCGCGAGCGGGCCGGACGTGTCGTCGACGACGACCGGGGCCCGGCCGAGCACCGGGTGCTCGGGCAGCACGATGTCGCGGGGACCGTCGGTGAGCACCACGTCGGGCGGCACGTCGCGCTCGGGGTCGGCGGCGCTGAGCACCTCGTCGATGCGCACGGCGTTGACGTCACCCGGGGGTGCGATCGCGTCGCCGTGGACCGCGACGCGGAGGCCGCGGTTGCCGACGTCGTGCGGCACGGACTGGCGGGCGATCTCGGCAAGCGCGGCGTGCCCGGAGACCGGGTCGCCGAAGATCGCCATCGTCAGGGCCGCGGTGCGGCTGATGCGGCGCGCGTGCAGGTGGGTCATCACCGGCCAGTCCGAACGCGGGTCGAGCGTGATCGCCCGGTCCGACTCGTCCAGCCAGAGCGCGATCCGCTGCGATCCGCGGGTCGGCGGCAGCGCGGGGCAGGTGCGCCGCAGGGCGTCGCGGTCGGGCGCGACGAGCATGATCATCCCCCAGCGACCCCCCTCCGGGACCTCGTGGGCCGGCAGCACCAGCAGGTCGCAGGCCTCGGGGAAGATCGGGCGGAGGTACTCCAGGTCGGGGTGCAGCATCACCAGGGCCGGCGCCGGGGAGTTGCGCACGAACTGGCGCAGCCGCTCGACGTGGGGACTGCGGGCCAGGATGGCGTCGGTCAGCTCGCCGGTGCCGCCCGGCAGGTCCTTGATCTTGGCCTCGCGGCGACCGCCCCCCTGGCCGCCCTGACCGCGCTGGGCCGGGGTGTCGTCGTCCTCGTCGTCAGAGTCGTCATCGGCGTCCGCGGCGGCCTGGTCGGCGGCCTTCACGGCCGACGCCGCGGCGGCCTGCGTCGCCTGCACGGTCTCCGCGGCGGCGCGGGAGATGCCGCCCGCGCCGCGTCCGCGGCGTACGAGCGGTCGCTCGGCCTCGGGCAGCCAGGTGTCGGTGACGTGGTCGACGACGTGGACGCCCGGCGGCGCGACGATCCGGACCAGCCCGGGCACGGCGTTGGCGCGCCCCTCGCGGATGGCCCGGTCGACCTCCCACTCGCGCTGCTTGCGCGGCGCCCGCGCCTTGCCGAAGTCGGTGTCGGTCCAGTGCGCGAACTCGTCCTGGTCGAGCCACTTCAGCTCCACGCACAGGCCGTCGTTGAGCACGATCCGCTCGGAGGTCTCGGGGAACTCCCGCACCTCCCACTCGAAGGCCTTCACGAACGTGAACTCCGGGCCCATGGGATAGACCCACGGCTCCAGGAACTTCATGCCGAGGTCGATCCACGCCTCGGACTCGTTGACCACGGTGAGCGGGTGGCGCGGCACGGCCACGACGGCCTGGGAGTTCTCCAGCTGCCAGCTCAGGTCGGACAGCGCGGCGACGCCCTCGCGGGTCAGCACCATGTCGCCGTCCCACTTCATGGAGTAGGCGGTCTTCACGTGCGAGAACGACCAGTTGTAGAAGTGCGTCAGCGAGTGCACCGAGTCGGCCGGCGTGCGCAGGTGCTCGGCGCCGGCGCGGCTGACGTTGAAGGGGTACGTCGCGAGCGTGAACCGGTCCTCGGCGCCGACCGAGCGGGCCACCTCGAGGGCGACCTCGCCGGTGCCGTCGTCGGACATGTTGTCGACGAGGACGACGTGCTGGACCGCCTCGAGCATCGGCGGCAGCACCCACGGGAGGTTGCGGGCCTCGTTGCGGACGCGGAAGACGCAGGTCAGGCCGGGCTTGAGCGGCCCCTCCTGCCAGGGCCAGACGACGTCGAAGCCCTCGTGGCCCTCGCGGTTGGGGATGTCGGCGGTGATCTCGGCGGTCACGCGATCAGCGCTCCTTGCCCAGGGCCTTGCGGGCCCCGCGGCGGACGCTGGCGGGGATCATCGCGCGCACCTTGTGCGGGACGACGTCGACCCGGCTCGGCTCCGGCTCGGGCTGCTTCGGCCCCCCGTTGCCCGGGCCGCCGGGGCCACCGCCGGCCGCGCGGCGTACGGCGGCGACCGTCGACTGGGTGACCGCCTCGGCCTCCTCGTAGAACTCCGAGTAGGCGGCGCGCAGCTCGTCGAGCGTGGCGTGCACCTCGGGGATGTCGCCGTCCTCGTCCGCGAGCCGGCTGAGCGCCTGGGAGGACTCCTCGGCGATCTCCTGCAGGCGGGCCGGCACCTCCATGTCGTCCCACGTCAGCTGCACGCGGCGCAGCGAGGGGTCGATGAACTGGTGGACCGCACGGATGTCGTTGGCCGACGCGCGCTGGACGGCGTCGAGGTGCAGCCGCTCGCCGAGCTGGAAGACCGGGACGGTCCAGTCCGAGAGCAGGTCGTGGTAGCGGACGAAGGCCCGCGTCGAGCCACGGGTGGCGCGCTCGGTGTGCAGCATCATGTTGACCCACGCGGCGGTCCGGTTGACCTCCCCGAAGCGGGAGTTGTAGTGCCGCTGCTTGCTGCCGACGACCTCGGTCACCGGGCGCAGCATGGTGATGTACGTCGGCTCGGCACCGGCCCGGATCGCGGCGGCGCGCCACAGGCCCATGAACCAAGCGAGCCGCGGGTCCTTGATGACCAGGGCGTCGCCGCCCTCCTCGAACTGCTGCTCCAGCCAGGCGTGCAGGCGGTCGCGCAGCGGGTCGACCGTGGCGAGCTTGCCGGCCTCGAGCCAGGCGCCGGGGCGAGCGTCGGAGACGGCCACGTTGCTGCGCTTGAGCAGCTCGTCGTGGAGGTCCACGACCCACTGCGGCTCGCCGAAGCCCTTGGGGTTGGTCTCGTCCGGGGTCACCTCGGGCTGGGGCACGTGCATCCCGAGCGTCTGGAGGATCCCCGACATCGTGCTGGTGCCGCTGCGGCCGGAGCCGACGACGAACACGATGCGACGGGAGGATGCGGGGGCTGGCTGCCGGGACGCGGGGCGGTCCGCCGAGGGGCTCGACATGGCGGTCAGCCTACGGCAACGCCGGGGCCGCCCCGTGTGGTGCAGGCTGGGCCCTGCCAGCACCCCCGGGAGAGGAGTCGAGCGATGCCCAGCGCCGCCGAGGAAGCCGCGATCGCGCTCGTCGTGGAGTCGCGTCTCTTCGACCCCGACTGGTACGCCGCGCAGGCCGGGCGGACCTTCGGCTCCCGCGCCGAGGCCGCCACCCACTGGGTGACCGAGCAGGACGAGGAGCTCTCGCCGCACCCGCTCTTCGAGCCGCGGTGGATCTACCCCGGCGGCAAGTGGCGCAAGAAGGCGCCCGACCCCCTGAGCTTCTACCTCGGCTCCCCGCACGAGCGGACCCGCTCGCCACACCCGCTCGTGGACATCGAGGAGACCGGGCCGCTGGAGGAGTGGCTGGCCGACCACGACCCGGCCGAGCTGCTCCCCGACCTGCCCCGGTCGCCGCTCGCCGACGTCGTCGTCCGCGTCGAGGTGGCCGACCCGGCGCGCGCCGTCGGCTGGGCCCGGCACCTCGCCCGGTTCCACCCCGACGCCACCGCGCTGCTCGTCACCGACGGGGTGGCCGCGACACGGGTGCTGCGGTCGGTCGCGGGCGGACTGCCGTCCGTGCGGGTCGTCGCCCCGACCGAGCCCGTCCCGGCGCGCGTCGTCGTCGACGTCCGGCCGTCGGTCAACGCCCCGCGCTGGCCCTGGCTCGACGACCTGGTCGCCGCGCTGGAACGCGACGGGGTCGCGTCCGCCCAGCCGCTGCTGCTCGCGCCCGACTTCACCGTCGCGGCCGCCGGAGCGGCGTACACCTCGGATGGCGTTGCCCCGCTGCTGGTGGGGCATCCGACCGGCGACGCCGAGCGGCTCGACGGCCTCGCGCTGCCGGCGCCCTGGCCGGGCGTCCTCGCCCGCCGGGAGGGAGCCGACGGCGACACGGTCCTCGTCGCGTCGAGCCGGGTCGTCCAGCCCCGCGAGGACGGGCCGCCGTCCGAGCCGGCGACCCCCGCCCGGCTGTCCACCACCCAGCAGTTGCTGGGTCGGGCCGGGTACGACGAGGCCGGGGAGCCGATCCGGGTGGTCGAAGGGCGCCCCGCCCTGCGCTGGGCCCTCGACATCGCCGCCCCGGCCGGCATCGGCGGGCACTGGGGCGACCTGCACTTCGCCCGCTCCCTCGCCGACGCGCTGGGCCGGCTCGGCCAGTGGGTCACCGTCGACCACCCCGAGACCCGCGGCCGCGCGTCGCGCAGCACCGACGACGTGGTGCTGACGATCCGCGGCCTCGACGCCGTCGCCCCCCAGCCCGGCCCGGTCAACCTGCTGTGGGTGATCAGCCACCCCGAGGACGTCACGGGGGCCGAGTGCGCGGCGTACGACGTCGCGTTCGCCGCCGGCACCGCCTGGTCCGCGCACCGCAGCCGCGAGTGGGGCCTTCCGATCACCCCGCTGCTCCAGTGCACCGACCCGACCCGCTTCCACCCCGGCCTCGCCGCCCCCGACACGGGCCCCCGGCTCCTCTTCGTCGGCGGCTCGCGCGGCGTCCTGCGCCCCGTGGTCGCGGCGGCCCGCGAGACCGGCGCCGACCTCACCCTCTACGGCACCGGCTGGGCCGAGTGGTGGCCCGACGTCGCGGGCACGTCGGTGCCCAACGAGGAGCTCGGGCGGCTCTACGCCGGCGCCGGGCTGGTGCTCAACGACCACTGGGAGGACATGCGGACCGAGGGGTTCGTCTCCAACCGCGTCTTCGACGCGCTGGCCTGCGGCGCCCGGCTGCTCAGCGACGACGTGGCGGGGCTGAGCGACGTGGTGGACGACGCGGTGCCGGTCTTCCGCGACGTCGACGACTTCCGACGGCTCGCCACCGGCGACTTCGAGCGGCACTACCCCGATGCGGACGCCCGCCTGGCCACCGCGCACCGGGTGGTGGCCGAGCACTCCTTCGACGCCCGCGCCGCCACGCTGCTCGACGCGGCCCTGCGACAACGCGCCACCCGCTCGTAGACTCCCCCGGGTGAGCACCGACCTGCCGATGGACATCCCGCTTCCGCCCGGCCCGCTGCGCATGGGCGGCGCGCACTTCAAGAAGGACCAGGACTTCATCGAGGCCGGGATCCGTGACGTGCGGATGCTGCGTCGTACGGCGGGCCTGACCCGCCGCAAGACGCTCCTCGACTGGGGCTGCGGCGCGGGCCGCCTCGCCGTCGGCGTCAAGCACCTGCTCGGTCACGTGGCCGACTACCACGGCGTCGACGTCCAGCCCGAGCTGCTCAACTGGGCACGGGACCACCTCAGCGACGCGCACACCCGCTTCACGCTGGTGGACCAGAAGAACGCGCGCTACAACCCCGACGGCGACGAGACCTACGACATCCCGGCGGAGCCGGGCAGCGTCGACGTCCTCTACTCCTACTCGGTGTTCTCCCACATGCTCACCGAGGACATCGCCGGCTACGGCCGCACGATCGCCCGGATCCTGTCGCCCGAGGGCCGCGCGTGGATGACCGCGTTCGTCGAGGAGGACGTCCCCGACTGCGTGGAGAACCCCACCGACTACCTCAAGCTGGACTGGAAGGGCGCGCTGCACTGCGTGCGCTTCGACCGCCGCTTCTTCGAGGCGACGCTCTGGGACGCCGGCCTCGCCGTCGAGCAGTACGTCCACGGCCGGGAGACCGACGGGCAGTCGATGTACGTCCTGCGGCGTCGATGAGGGACCTGTCCTACCTGTTCGTCATGACCTACGGCCGGTCGGGCTCCACCCTGCTCTCCGGCCTGCTCAACGCCCAGCCGGGCTGGCTCATCCGCGGCGAGAACCACGACGCCGTGCACCACCTCTACGACTTCCACCGGGCGATGGAGCGGGCCAGCGAGGCCGGCCCCACCGACGCGCTCCGGATGCGCACGCACCCGTGGTTCGGCGCCGCCGACTACCCGCGCCGCAAGGCGCTCGCCAAGACCCGGCGGCTCGTCCTCGACACGGTGCTGCGGCCCAAGGAGGACACCCGCGTCACCGGCTTCAAGGAGATCCGCTGGTACCAGCCGGACCTCCCGGAGTACGTCGCGTGGCTGCGCGAGGTCTTCCCCGGAGCCCGGTTCCTCGTCAACACCCGCGACCACGCCGACGTCCTCAAGAGCAAGTGGTGGGCCGACGGCGACAAGTCCGACCAGCTCGCCGGCATCGAGCGGCGGATCCTCGACGTCGCCGACGACCTCGGCGACGCGGCGTACCGCGTCCACTACGACGAGTACGTCGCCGACCCGTCGACGCTCGCCGCGATGTACGCCTGGCTCGGCGAGCCCTACGACGAGGAGCAGGTCCGCGCGACGATGGCCGTGCGGCACTCGACCTGACCCACCGGCCGCTAGTAGGTGATGGCCTGCTCGGCCCGGCCCGTCGTCGCGTCCACGAAGACCACGACGCTGCCGAGAACCCACCCCCGCGACGGGTGTGACTCGTCCTTGAGGACGTCGGTCCGGGCGTAGACGACCCACATGGGCGCGTGGTCGAGGTCGGGCTCCACGGGAGAGCCCGGATCCTGGGGATTCTCCAGCGGCCCGCCGCGCGGCGTGGTGACCAGGTAGTAGGCGGCGACCGCGGGATCGGTGTCGCTGAAGAGGCCGTAACCCGTGCGCGCCCTGATGACAGCGGTGTCGGCGTCGATGCTCGCGTCGGCGGCATTCCCCTGGTCGAGCACATAGCCGTGGTGTGCCATCAGGCGCACGAAGTTGGAGGGGAGCTCCAGCGGCGCCGTCGTTGGCGTGGGCGTGGGCGTGGCGGACCTCGCCGACACCGGTGCGGAACGGTCATCGGCAGCCGTGGCGCCGCATCCGGACCCGAGCGCGACCAGGGCCAGGCCGCAGGCGACGAGGGCAGCCGTGTGACGTGCAGGCCTCATGTCCGCACCTCCACTCCGTGATCCGAATGCCCGAACACTGATCGTGAACCTCCCCGGGCGTCAACAAACGCCGTGCGATCGGCTGCGGCGCCGAGGACACTCGACCCATGAGCTCCCAGGGTCAGGTGCGGGAATGGCACCACGACGACGGGTGGGGTGTCATCGACTCCGCGGAAACTCCCGGCGGCTGCTGGGCGCACTTCGGCGTGGTGCGGGTCCGTGGCTACCGCACGCTCGACGCGGGGCAGGACGTGGAGTTCACGTTCCAGCCTGTCGACCAGGACGGCTACGCGTTCAGCGCCACGGCCGTCTGGCCCGCGGGTGGGGACCCGTCCCCGCCGGAGCAGGAGTCGACAGAGCCCTCCGCGGCCTACCGCAGCTCGCTCAGGCTCGAGTTCGACGACGACCAAGCGGCCGACTGATCGGGCCCAGGTCTCGCAACCGCCGCCTCGTCTACCGCACCCGAGCGATCCGGCGGTCAGGTCTCGAGGTGCCGAGCGAGCACGGGTGTGCGGGGTCTTGAGCGCCTAGCGGTCGGCGCGGTCGGATTCCCGTGCCCACCGTGTGAGTCGGCTTTCGGCGGACTTGACCCCGACGAGCACGGCGCAGCAGCCCGAGAAGATGGCTGAGGTGATACCGACGGCGAGCCAGACGAGCTGCCCTGACTGCACACGAGTGTGGTCTGCGGCGTGCTGGCCGAGCACGAAACAGGAGCCCACCGCGACGAGGCCAAGTACCCAGGCCATGCGCCACAACTGACTGGTGGTCAGCCCGGTGTCTTCTGACTCGTTGCTCATTGGCGGCACGCTACCCCGACTGTTTCTTGCCAAACGGAACGATCGCTGACCCATGTCCGCCCGGCGGCGGCAACACAGACGCGGCCGACCTGGTCGCGGGCTCCCTCGACCCGCCCCAGACTCAGGGCCTTGGGCGCCGCCGTCGGGTGCAGGTGGCCGCGCCTACGGCGCGGTTCACAGGATTACGTGGTCACCGCAGGGCTCGCACGAGGTGCCTCCGGGCCCTGCTTGCCGACTTTCGGTCGCCTGGCTCGACCGTCGTGATCAAGGTTCACAGATTGGTCGTACGTCGGCCTATGTCCGCCTGGTGAAGGCGACCTTCCCGCCGGACTGTTTGGTCATCGTGAACTTCGGGTCATGGGCCCTCGCGTGGTGGTGGGGACAGAGGAGCATGCCGTCCTTGTTCGTCTCGCCGCCCAGGCTCCACGGGATGGGGTGGTGGCCGTGACACAGGCCGGGTGGCCAGTCGCACCCCTCGGCGTTGCAGCCGCCCTGCTCGATGGCCATCGCGATCCGCTGGGACTCGCTGTGGAACCGGCGCTTGCGGCCGAGGTCGAGGACCTGGGACTTCCCGCCGAGGACGGCGGGGATGATCCCCGCCTCACAGGCGAGCCTTCTGGCTTGGCCGGCGGTGATCCGCTCCCCGGTGTCCAGGGAGGCTGCCTTCAGGCCGCCCATCAGGGTGGAGATGTCCATCGTCACCACGACCGTGGCGGACACCCCGCCGGCCTTGGGGAGCAACTTGGTCGGGTAGCGCTCGATCAGCTCGACGAACGCCTGCCCCATCCGCTCCGCCGACGGCCGCCGCTCACCGACACACCCGTCGACCGCGGCACGGTGCTTCGGGGCGGCGAACGCGAGCAGCGCCTTCTTCAGCATCGCGGCCTGCGCGGACGGCAGCGTGAACCGTCCGTGCACCTTGCCGTGCCCGTCATCGGTCATGGTCAGCTTGGTGGACCGGGCGGCGTCGCGTTCCTCGGCCTCGAGCTGCTTCGCCTCGTGGGCGTCCGCTGCCTCGGGGTCCAGGAACTCCAGGATCCGCCGACCCAGCCTCTTCAACGCCTGCGCGTCGTGCTCGGCGGCGAACTTGATCAGCATCGCCTCGGCCTCGTCGCGATGCTCGACCGGGAGGACCTCGACCGCATCGACGATCACCCGCGCCTGGTCGACCAGCACGTCACCCGCGGCGACCGCCGTACGCAGAGCCGGCCGGGCGGCCAGCGCGACCGCGAGGCGCATCTTGCCGTGCGCGGCGGTCTGAGTCTGCTTGGTCGCGTGCGCCCAGAAGTTGGTCGTCGAGGTCGCCCCGACGGATTCCCCGACGCCGACGGTCTTGGCGTGCTCGGCGACCCGCATCTCGATCTCCTGCGCTCGCGCGACCATCCGGGTGGCCGCCGCCAGAGTCGCCGCGGCCTCCTCGGTCGACATCGACCACAACGACGCATCGGACACCGCGTCGAACAGTTCATGGACAGCAGCCACAGCGCGCGACACCTGGTGTCGAGGAGGCTGCTGGACCATCGCTGTCATGGATCAATTCCAGCAGGGACCACCGACAAAACCGCAGGCCAGAGGCCCTATTTCGACCGAAGAAAGGTAAAGAATCGAGAGAATTTTGAAACCTCGATCACGACGGTCGAGCGAAGAAGCCGAAACCCGGAAAGCAGGGCCCGGAGGCACCTCGTGCGAACCCTGCGGTGGCCACGTAATTCTCTGAACCGCGCCGCAGGCGCGGCAACCCGCACCCGACGTCGGTGTAGGCCCCAACCAGCGAGCCGGCTAGCCGACGGACTTGGTCTGCGCCGCGATCGTGTCGGCGTACCACTGGAACGAGCGCTTCGGCGTGCGCTTCTGCGTCTCGTAGTCGACGTGCACGAGCCCGAAGCGCTGCGTGAACCCCTCGGCCCACTCGAAGTTGTCGAGCAACGACCACGTGTAGTAGCCGCGCACGTCGACCCCGCGCTGGACGGCGGTGGCGACGGCACGCAGGTGGGCGTCGAGGTAGTCGATGCGGGGCTGGTCGTCGACCACCCCATCGGCGTCGGGACCCATGCCGTAGGAGCAGCCCGACTCGGTGATCATGATCGGCGGCAGGGCGGCGCGGAAGCGGGCGCGGAAGGTGATCAGCCACTCGCGCAGCGCGTCGGGGACGACCGGCCAGCCGAAGTCGGTGGTCGGGTAGCCGAGCAGCTCGCCCAGGAGGAACGGCATCTCGGAGTCCTCCGGGGCCGCCGCGACCTTCATGGGGTTGTAGTAGTTGACACCGTAGAAGTCGAGGGGCTGCCGGATCGTGGCCATGTCGCCGGGCTCGATGTTGTTCGCGAGCAACGGCTGGAGGTCGGCGGGGTAGCGCCCGAGCAGCATCGGCTCGAGGAACATGCCGTTCCAGATCGCGTCGAAGAGCTTGGTCGCCCCGACGTCCTCGGGCAGGTCGCTGGCCGGCCACATCGGCGCGTGGTTGTTGGCGCACCCGATGCTCGTGGCGCCGGCGGCACGCAGCGCGATCGCGGCGCGTCCGTGGCCGAGGAGCAGGTGGTGGGCGACGGGCAGGGCGTCGAACATCAGGGTGCGGCCCGGCGCGTGCACCCCGGTCGCGTAGCCCATCATCGTGACGACGTTGGGCTCGTTGATCGGGATCCAGTGCTCGACCCGGTCGGCGTAGCGCTCCCCGACGATGCTGGCGAAGTCGGCGAAGCGGTCGATGGTGGCCCGGTTGATCCAGCCGCCGTCGTCCTCGAGGGCCAGCGGCAGGTCCCAGTGGTAGAGCGTGACCATCGGCTGCACGCCCGCGTCGAGGAGCGTGTCGATCAACCGGTCGTAGAAGTCCAGGCCCTTCTCGTTGGGCTTGCCGGCGCCCGTGGGCTGGATCCGCGGCCAGGACAGCGAGAAGCGGTAGCCGCCGACGCCGAGCTGCTTCATCAGCGCGACGTCCTCGGCGTACCGGTGGTAGTGGTCGCAGGCCACCTCGCCCGTCGACCCGTCCTTGATCCGTCCGGGCTGCGCGGCGAAGGCGTCCCAGACGCTGGGGCCCTTGCCGTCCTCGTGGGCGGCGCCCTCGATCTGGTACGCCGCGGTGCTGGTGCCGAAGCGGAAGCCGGGAGGGAGCTCGGGGTGGCTCTCGGGGTGGGGCGGGGGCACGCGACAATCATGCCCGTGACTGTTGAGATCCGTCGGGCTACCCAACGATTCCGTACCCGAGATCGGGGACGGGACACCCGCCACTCGTTCGCCTTCGGGGAGCACTACGACCCCGACAACCTCGGCTTCGGGCCGCTGGTCTGCCACGACGAGCACCTGCTCGGCCCGGGGGTGGGCTTCCCCGAGCACCGGCACTCCGACCTCGAGATCGTCACGTGGGTCCTCGACGGCGCGGTCGAGCACACCGACTCCACCGGCGCGGCCACGCTCGTCCGCCCCGGGATGGTGCAGGTGCAGTCGGCCGGCACGGGCATCACGCACGCCGAGGTGGCCGCGACCGGCGTCGGGCCGACCCGCTTCGTCCAGGCCTGGCTGCGCCCCGAGACGTCGGGCGGCGAGCCGTCGTACGACGTGCGTGAGGTGGCGCTGGTGTCCGGCGAGCTGGTCGAGGCGGCGGCCGTCGCCGGCGGCCGCTTCCTGGTCGCCAGCCTCGCGGCCGGCGACACCCTGACGCTGCCCGACGACCCGCTGCAGCACGTCTACGTCGGCAAGGGCGCACTGATCCGCTCGTCCCTGGCCGAGCCGCTGTCGCAGGGCGACGCGTTCCGGTTCACCGACGTGCCCGGGGTCGAGGTGACCGCGGCGGTGCCGACCGAGCTGCTCGTCTGGACGTTCCCCGGATAGGCGTCAGGCGATGACGGCCAGCGCCCCCGGCAGCACCTCGACGGTCGCCGGCTGGTCGGTCAGCCCCGGCAGGTGACCCAGTGGCTCGCCGTCACCGCCGACCGGGATCGGCGTGCGGGCGCGACCGCGGATCTCCACGCGGCGACCGGTGAGGATGGTGACCTCGGGCCGGTCGACGTGCGCGCCGTCGTACACGGTCGGCAGCGAGCGCATCAGCTCGAGCTTGGACGCGGCCTCGATGACGACCACGTCGAGGATGCCGTCGTCGACGGAGGCGGACGGGGCGATCTTCATGCCCTTGCCGTAGTAGGCGGAGTTGGCGACGACGACGGTGGCGGCGGAGTACTCCCGCTCGACGCCGTCGACGCTGACGCGGTAGCGGCCGGGCTGGTAGGCCGCGAGCGAACGCAGCGCCGCATAGGGGTACTGCAGCTTCCGCGGCAGCCAGTGCGCCCGGTCGACGATCTCCGAGGCCCGCGCGTCCACGCCGGAGTAGACCGAGCCCGCGACCAGCCGCGGCTCGGCGCCGGGGAGGGTGAGGGCGAGCAGGTCCACGCGGCGTACGTCGCCCTCGAGCAGCAACCGTGCCTGCGCATCGGGGGCGTCGGGCAGCCCGAGCATCCGGGCGAAGTCGTTGCCGCGCCCGGCCGGCAGCACGGCCAGCGTGCCGCCGCCGGTGGAGACGGCGCCGGCCAGCGAGGAGAGCATGCCGTCGCCGCCGACCGAGACGACCACGTCGCCGCGCTCGATGGCCGAGGTGACGATCGCGCCCATCGCCCGGGGCCCGGGCGAGTAGGTGACGTCGACGGTCGAGCCGGCCTCGCGGAGCAGCCGCGCGACGGGCACGACGGCGTCCGGGGCGGCACCGCCGCCGGAGGCGGGGTTGACCAGGAACGTGAACGATCGGGTCTGGAGGCTCACGGGATCAGGACCCCCGGGTTGAGGATGCCGGTCGGGTCGAGCTCGGCCTTGACCGCGCGCAGCACCTGCACGCCGACGGGTCCGATCTCCTGGGCCAGCCACGGCTTGTGGTCGGTGCCGACGGCGTGGTGGTGGGTGATCGTCGCACCGGCCGCGATCATCGCGTCGCTGGCCGCGACCTTGGCGGCCTGCCACTGGGCGAGCGGCTCCTCGGCCTCCTTGGTGGCGACGGTGAAGTAGAGGGAGCAGCCGGTCTCGTAGACGTGCGAGATGTGGCAGAGCACGATCGTCCCGGCGCCGAGCGAGGTCTCGAGGGCGGACTTCACGCTGGTGTAGAGGGTGTCCATGTTGGACCAGAACGTCGCGGTCTCCAGCGTCTCGACCAGCACACCGACGTCGAGCATGGAGTCACGGAGGTAGGGCGCGTTGAAGCGACCGTGCGCCCACGCCTCGCCCGGGCCCTCGCCCAGGGCGGTGCCGCCGAGCCCCTCCAGGACGGCGGTGACCGCGGCG
Organism: Nocardioides ginsengisegetis; assembly: GCF_014138045.1. Lineage (NCBI taxonomy): Bacteria > Bacillati > Actinomycetota > Actinomycetes > Propionibacteriales > Nocardioidaceae > Nocardioides > Nocardioides ginsengisegetis. The sequence continues at coordinate 164,821 of NZ_JACGXA010000003.1, read as the reverse complement.
CGCTTGGCGTCGACCGCGGCCTGCTCGCCCTCGTAGCCGGTGATCATCAGGCAGCCGCCGGCGGCCTCGCCGCCGATCTCCTCGGGGCGGGCCAGGTTGATCGCGGTCTCGGACTCGTCGGAGAGCCGGATGACCGTGGGCAGCAGCCCGGTCTGCGCCAAGGTCCGCATCGCGGCGGCCCCCTCGGCGAAGGAGGCCCAGCGCCAGCCCTCGTAGAGCTTGACGGCCGGCAGCTTCCGGACCCGGACGGTGACGGCGGTGATCACGCCGAAGGCGCCCTCGGAGCCGAGCAGCAGCTGGCGCAGGTCGGGGCCGGCCGCGTTGGCGGGCGCCGAGCCGAGGGTCAGGTCGCCGGTGGGGGTGGCCACGGTCAGGCCCACGACGAGCGCGTCGAAGCGGCCGTAGCCGGCGCTGGACTGGCCCGAGGAACGGGTCGCGGCAAAGCCGCCGATCGAGGCGTACTCGAACGACTGCGGGTAGTGGCCCAGGGTCAGGCCGTGCTCGGCGAGCAGCGCCTCGGCCTCGGGTCCGCGCAGGCCGGGCTCGAGGGTGGCGGTCATCGAGACGGGGTCGACCGCCAGCAGCGACTTCATCCGGACCAGGTCGAGCGAGACGAGCCCGGCGTAGCCGTCGCGGCGGGCGGCCAGGCCACCCGTGACCGACGTACCGCCGCCGAAGGGGACGACCGCCACGTGGTGCTCCACGGCCCAGGCCAGCACGGCCACGACGTCGGCGTGGCCGCCGGGGCGCACGACCGCGTCGGGAGCGTCGGACAGGTCGCCGGTGCGGGCGCGGATCAGGTCGGGGGTCGACTTGCCACGGGTGCGGAGCCGGCGGGTCTCGTCGTCGGTGATGACGTGCTCGGCGCCGACGAGGTCGCGCAGGGCGTCCAGCAGGGACGGCTCGATCGCCGGAGCGGGCAGCGCCGGGGACTCCAGCGCGGGCCGCTCGTCGACGCCGAAGGCCATCTCGACCAGGCCGCGCGCCGACTCGGGCAGGGCGGCCGCGCGGTCCGGGCTGCCCCAGCGCTGGGGGTGCATCTCGGTCTGCTCGAAGGGCAGCCCCGGGGCTGCTGCGGGGGAGGTCGTCGAGTCCGTCATGTGTTACAGTGTGACACATGACGTCACTTCGTCACAACAGCGGATCCGAGAGCGATCCCCGCGACGCCTACCTCGACGCCGCCCGCACCTGCATCCTCGACGTCGGCTGGCGCCGTACGACGCTCACCGAGGTCGCGCGACGGGCCGGCGTCTCGCGGATGACGATCTACCGCTCCTGGTCGGACATGCAGCAGCTGCTCGGCGACCTGATGACGCGCGAGTGGTCCGGCGTGGTGACCGCGATCGTGGCCGACGAGGACGCCTCCGCGTCGCCCGTCGACCGGCTGGTCTCCGACATCGTCGGGACGGTCCGCACGCTCCGCGAGAACGAGCTGTTCCTCCGCATCGTGGAGCTCGACCCCGAGCTGCTGCTCCCCTACCTGCTCGCGCGCCGCGGCCGCTCCCAGGACGCGATCCTCGCCCTCACCACCGAGGCGATCCGGGCCGGCCAGGCCGAGGGCCGGATGCGGGCCGGCAACCCGGTCGCGATCGCCCGCGGCCTGCTCCTGGCCGCCCACGGCTTCGTCCTCTCCGCCCACACCATGGTCGACGGCGACGCCTCCGAGGACGAGCTCGACGCCGAGCTCGCCACCCTGCTGACCCGGAGCCTCACGCCATGACCGGACCCGCCACCCTCATCACCCCCGGGCTTGCCGACGCCCCCGCCGACGTCGACCTCGTCGTCATCGGCCTGGGCATCACCGGCGTCGGGGTCGCGCTCGACGCGGTCACCCGCGGCCTGACCGTGCTCGCCGTGGACGCCCACGACCTCGCCTTCGGCACCTCGCGCTGGTCGAGCAAGATGGTCCACGGCGGGCTCCGCTACCTCGCCCAGGGGCAGGTCGGCGTCGCCCACGAGAGCGCCGTCGAGCGCGGCATCCTCATGGAGGTCACCGCCCCTCACCTCTCCCACGCGATGCCGATGCTGGTGCCCCTCAACTCCAGCGTGACCACGTTCCAGGCCGCCGTCACCCGCGCCGGCCTGATCGCCGGCGACGTGCTCCGCCGCGGCGCGCGCACCTCGCCCGAGACCCTCCCCCGGCCCCGCCGCGTCTCGGCCACCGAGGCGCTCGCCCTGGCGCCGCCGCTGCGCCCGTCCGGCCTCCGCGGCGGCCTCCTGTCGTGGGACGGCCAGCTCGAGGACGACGCCCGCCTCGTCACGACCATCGCCCGCACCGCCGCCCAGCACGGCGCGCACGTCCGCACCCGTGCCCGCGTCCTGTCCGCCACCGGCAGCCAGGTGCACCTGCGCGACGAGCTGACCGGCGCCACGTCCACCGTCACGGCCCGGGCGGTCGTGAACGCCACGGGCGTCTGGGCCGGCGAGCTGGTGGAGGAGGTCACCCTCCGCCCCAGCCGCGGCACCCACCTCGTGCTCCGCGCCGAGAGCCTCCCCGGCCTCCAGGTGAGCGTCTTCGCCCCGGTCCCCGGCTCGACCAGCCGCTTCGTGCTCGTCCTGCCCCAGCCCGACGGGACGGTGTACGTCGGCCTCACCGACGAGCCGACCGACGGCGACATCCCCGACGTGCCCGAGCCCACCGAGCCCGAGATCGGCTTCCTCCTCGACGTCGTGTCGGCCGCCTTCGCCCGGCCGTTGCGTCGCGACGACGTGGTCGGCGCCTTCGCCGGCCTGCGCCCGCTCATCGACGCCGGCGACGGCTCGACCGCCGACCTCTCGCGGCAGCACGCCGTGCTCACCTCGGCCTCCGGCGTCGTCACGATCGTCGGCGGCAAGCTCACGACCTACCGCCAGATGGCCGAGGACGCCGTCGACGCCGCGGTCACCCAGGGCCACCTCGAGGCGAGCCCCTGCCGCACCCGCCACCTGCCGATCAGCGGCGCCGACACCCGCGTCCGGCTCGCGCTCCTCGAGCAGCCGGCCCGGCTCGTGCGTCGCTACGGCACCGATGCCGAGCTGGTCCTCGCCAACGCCCGCGAGGTCACCGGGCTCCCCGACGAGGAGCTGCTCGCCCCGGTCAGCGACCGGGTGCCGGTCACCCTGGCCGAGCTGGTCTTCGGCGTCACCCACGAGGGTGCGGCCGACGTCGACGACCTCCTCGACCGGCGCACCCGCGTCGGACTGGTCCCCGAGGACCGGGCCGCCGCGCTGCCCGCCGCCGTGCGCGCCCTGGAGCTGGTCGAGAAGCACCGCGCCGGTCACCGATGAGTCCGGCCCGTTCCGCCGGTCTGCCCCACGAGGCAGACTGGACGAGGACGAGGGAGCGACCATGACCGCGGGCACGAGCACCACCAGCACCACCCCCAGCACGGACGAGCTGCAGGACTTCCCCACGCTGACGGCGCGCTACCAGCGCGAGCTGCTCGCGCACTGCTACCGGATGAGTGGCTCGGTCCACGAGGCCGAGGACCTCGTCCAGGAGACGTTCCTGCGGGCCTGGAAGGCCTCGGCCGACTTCCAGGGCCGGTCCTCGGTCCGCACCTGGCTCTACCGGATCGCCACCAACGTCTGCCTCACCAACCTCGAGGGCCGACCCCGCCGTCCGCTCCCGACCGGCCTCGGCACCGCCGACGCGCTGCCCGGTGACGAGCTCCGGGAGAACGGCGAGATCGCCTGGCTGGAGCCGGTCCCCGACGCCGCCGTCGTGGTCGCCGAGCGCGACTCGATCCGGCTCGCCTTCGTGGCCGCACTCCAGCACCTGCCGGCCCGCCAACGCGCGGTGCTGATCCTGCGCGACGTGCTCCGCTGGACCGCCGCCGAGGTCGCCGAGGCCCTCGACACCACCGTCGCCGCGGTCAACTCCGCCCTGCAGCGCGCCCACGCCCAGCTCGCCGCGCGCGGCCTCACCGAGGACACCGTCCAGCCCGACCTCAACGCCGAGCAGCGCGAGCTGCTGGACCGCTACGTCGAGGCCTTCTGGCGCAAGGACGTCGACACCATCGTCTCGATGCTGACCGCCGAGGCGGTCTGGGAGATGCCGCCGTTCACGAGCTGGTACGTCGGCCCCGACCACATCGGCGACCTGATCGGCAACCACTGCCCGGGCGGCAGCTTCGACATGCCGATGCTGGAGACGTCCGCCAACGGCCAGCCGGCGTTCGGCCTCTACATGCGCACGCCCGAGGGCGACTTCGTGCCGTTCCAGCTCCAGGTGCTCGAGCTCGACGACACCCGCGTCCGGCACGTCAGCGCCTTCTTCGACACCAGCCTGTTCGCCACCTTCGGCCTCCCCGCCCGGCTGCCGGCCGACTTCCGGGACGCCGCGGACCACCGGTGACCCCGCGGCTCGAGGCCGCGGTCGAGCTGCTCGGGCGGTCCCTCGTCTACACGCGCGGGGCGCTCGAGGGCGTCGGCCCCGACCTGCTCGACCGGCCCACGCCCTGCTCGGCCTGGACCCTGGACCAGCTGCTCAGGCACATGGAGGACGCCCTCGACGCGTTCACCGAGGCCGCGGGCGGCGCGGTCTCGGTCCGCCGACCCGCGAGTCCGGTGCCCCGGGTCTCGACCCTGCAGGACAAGGCCTGCGCACTGCTGGGCGCCTGGTCGCACGCGGCGCGGGCGGCGCGAACCGCCGGCCCGGACGTGGTCGTCGGCGACGTCGAGGTCACCAGCGAGGTGCTCGTGGCGACCGCCGCCCTCGAGATCACCGTCCACGGCTGGGACGTCGCCCAGGCCACGGGACGTCGTACGCCGATCCCCGCCGATCTCGCCGCCGACCTGTTGCCGGTCGCGCACCGGGTGGTCGACCCGACCGACCGCGGCCTGCGCTTCGACCGGGCCCGGTCCGCCGCGGACGACGCGGGGGCCGACATCCACCTGCTGGAGTTCCTGGGCCGACACCTATCTGGTCCAGCTCGGCAAAATCGCGGCGGAACGAGCCCGCATCCGGACGCCGCTTCCTAACCTTCGAACATGCAGGCCCCGGACGCGACCGAGACCGACGCCACCCGCGTCACCGCGGTCATCGGGCTGGCTCGGGCCGGGCAGGTCACCGAGGCCCTGGCCGAGCTGGACGCGCTCCGGGCGTCCGGACCGCTGCCACCTCGCGAGCAGGTCATGCTGCTGGCGATCGGCCTGGAGTGCCGGCTCGCCCGCGGGGACGTCGGGGACGCGCTGGCGCTCGGGGAGGAGCTCGGGGACTTCCTCGAGGCGACCGGCCCGGTCGGGGCGATCGCCCACCACGCGCGGGGCGAGCTGGCGTCGGCGCTCAACGAGCTCGAGTCCGCCCTGCACCACTTCGAGGAGGCCGGGAGGCGGATCGGGCCGGCCGACGACGACCCCGAGGTGCTGCCGTGGCGGGCCGGCCTGGCGCTGGCGTCCCTCCGGCTCGGACGGCGCCGGGACGCCGCCGAGCTGGCCCGGGAGCACCTCGGGCACACCCGCCCGTCGGGGTCGGCGTACGCCCGGGCGCAGGCGCTGCGGACCCTGGCCACCGCCGACGCCGCCGGCGACCGGGTGGCGCTGCTGCGCGAGGCCCGCGCCGTGATCGACGGCACCGGCGCGCGGCGGCTCGGCGCCCAGATCGACACCGACCTGGCGGGGCTCCTGCTCCTGCCGGGCGACACCCACGAGGCCGAGGCGCTGGCGCTGCTCCGCTCTGCCGAGGAGTACGCCGGACGGCAGGAGCTGTGGCCGCTCCAGGGTCGCGTGCGGCGGCTCCTCGAGCGGCTCGGCGAGACACCGCGCCGCGTGCAGGGAGAGGCGCTCGCCGCGCTCACCATGTCCGAGCGGAAGGTCGCCCGGCTGGCCGCCCAGGGGCTGACCAACCGGCAGATCGCCGAGGAGCTCGTGGTCACCGTGAAGGCGGTGGAGTGGCACCTCTCGCACGTCTACCGCAAGCTCGGGATCCGCTCCCGGACCCGGCTCGCGGCCACGCTCGGCACCCCCGGCTGACCGGAGCGGCCTAGCCGAACCACCGCATCGACCGGCCGTGGCCGTGCGTCCACGCCACCGTCTGCCCGTCGACGCCAAGCACGAAGGTCGGCCGCTCCGCGGCCACGTCCGGGCCGGTCGCGGTCACCCGCGGCAGCACCCGCTTGCCCTCGTTGGAGACCCAATGGCAGCGGCCCTCGGCGACCAGCCCGGTCATCAGGTCGTGGAAGCGCTCCCGGTCGTCCGGCTCGAGGTAGGCGATCACGGCCGAGTGGAAGACCACGACCGGCGCGTGCGCGGCGGCGCGCTCGACCAGCGCGGGGAGCTCCTCGAGGAGGTCGCCGCGGACCAGGTCGGGCGGGTCGGTGCGGGCCATCTCGATGGCGGCGACGAGCCGCTCGCGGCGGTCGTCGTGCTCGGGCCAGACCAGCGTGGTCAGCCAGCCCATCTCGTCCTCGTCGGTGACGTCGAGCGGGTTCAGGTCGATGCCGCCCCGCCACGCCACGGACGGGATCCCGACCGGACGGTCGAGATCGCCCTTGACCCGGCAGGACAGGCGCGGGCCGACGCCGGCCTCGACCACCTCGTCGACCTCGCCCCCACCGACGGCCCAGGCGTAGGACCAGCGGTCCGGGTAGAGGCACAGGCCCGCGCTCGCCCCCACCTCGAGCAGCGCCACTGGACGACCCCGCGCCACCCGCGCGAACGCCGGCACGAGCGTCGCCAGCCGGCCGACCTCGTTGGTCTGGGTGGCGCGCGCCAGGATCGTGGCGCGGATCGAGCCGTCGTCGCCGAGCAGGGCGTCGCGGAGGCCGGCGTACGGGCCGGGGGCGGGGACGCCGTGCCAGCGCGCGGCCGCGAAGACCAGGTTGGGCTGCTGCTTGATCTGCGGCAGGCCGCCGATCCAGGCGAGCACGTCGGGATCCTCGACCACGCCCCGGGCCCACGCCTCGAAGCACGGGGAGTCCCCGGCGTACGACGCGAAGTCGGCGTACTGCTCGGCCACCCCGGTCCACAGCTCCATGGCGCCATCCTGCCCGGGGCCGCGGACTCAGCCGGCAGGCAGGTTGACGTACGTCGTCTCGAGGTACTCCTCGATGCCCTCGAAGCCGCCCTCGCGCCCGAACCCGCTGGCCTTGACGCCACCGAAGGGCGCCGCCGGGTTGGAGACGAGGCCGGTGTTGATCCCGACCATGCCGTAGTCGAGCGACTCCGCCAGCCGGATCGTGCGGGCCAGGTCGCGGGTGTAGGCGTAGGACGACAGGCCGTACTCGGTGTCGTTGGCCCGCGCGACGGCCTCCTCCTCGGTGTCGAAGGTCGTGATGGGCGCGACCGGGCCGAAGATCTCCTCCGCGTTGATCGCCGACTCGGCCGGCACGTCGAGCAGGACGGTCGGGGGATAGAAGAAGCCGGGGCCGTCGGGGGCCTGGCCGCCGCAGACGACGGTCGCCCCGTCGTGGATCGCGTCGGTGACCAGCTGGCTGACCGACTCGACCGCCTTCTCGTCGATGAGCGGACCGACGTCGACGCCGGTGTCCTGGCCGCGGCCGACGGTCAGGGCGCCCATGCGCTTGCCGAGCTTCTCGGCGAACTCCGCGGCCACCGAGCGGTGCACGAGGAACCGGTTGGCGGCCGTGCAGGCCTCGCCCATGTTGCGCATCTTGGCCAGCATCGCGCCGTCGACGGCCGCGTCGACGTCGGCATCCTCGAAGACCAGGAACGGCGCGTTGCCGCCGAGCTCCATGCTCACCCGCAGGAGCTGCTCGGCGGACTGGCGGACCAGCACCTTCCCGATGCCGGTCGAGCCGGTGAAGCTGACCTTGCGGAGGCGGTCATCGGCCATCAGAGCCTCGCTCACCCCGGCCGCGTCGGTGGTCGGCACGATGTTGAGCACGCCGTCGGGCAGGCCGGCCTCGGCGAGCACGCCGGCCAGCGCCAGCATCGTCAGCGGCGTCTGGTGGGCGGGCTTGACCACCATCGTGCAGCCGGCCGCGATGGCCGGCCCGATCTTGCGGGTGCCCATGGCCAACGGGAAGTTCCAGGGCGTCACGAACAGGCACGGGCCGACCGGCTTCTTCAGCGTCAGCAGCCGGCTGCCACCGGCGGGGGCCTGCATGTAGCGGCCGTGGATGCGCACCGCCTCCTCGGCGTACCACCGGAAGAACTCGATGCCATAGGCCACCTCGCCGCGCGCCTCGGCCACGGTCTTGCCCATCTCCAGGCTCATCAGTGCCGCGAACTCGTCGGCCCGCGCCGTGACCAGCTCGAAGGCGGTCCGCAGGATCTCGCCACGCTCGCGCGGCGGCGTCCGGGACCACGAGTGCTGGGCCTCGACGGCCGCGTCGAGGGCCTCGATCGCCTCGCCCGCCGAGGCGTCGGCGACGGTCGTGATGACGGACCCGTCGGCGGGGTCGATGACCTCGAACCGGTCGCCGCTGTCGGCCTCGCGCCAGGTGCCGCCGATGAGGATGCCGCGCTGGTCCGGAGCCAGCAGGTCGAGTGCAGGAGTGTGAGCGGTCATGGGACCACCCTTGCACCCCAGAGGTTGCCCGAAACAGGGGACAGCGTCGGCGGGTTCGTGGGATTCTACGGATGTCGACCTCGGAGGGAGCACCCTGTCGTCGGCAATGAACCCCTTGCTGACCCCATGCAGCGAGGGGTTCACCCTCGCTCGGCCCCGGGCACGTCCCCACGCATCCGGGCCAGCCATGCACGCACGCGGGGTCGACCGGCCGCTGCCCGGTCCCCCGCGTGCGTGTGAGCACTCCTCTTTCCCCAAATCCCCCCTTGCGCGCGGGCCCCAACAGGAGTTGCCTCGGAGACAGGGCACCCGCACCCGGCCGGTGCCGGGTCGGAGGTGCGTGATGGCCGAGAAGGGAAGCTCCCGGAGAGCATCGGGCCACGATCTGGAGGCGAGCAGCCCCGATCGGATCCGCAACGTCGTGCTCGTGGGCCCGAGTGGCTCCGGCAAGACCACGTTGGTCGAGACCCTGCTCGCCGCCTCGGGCGCCGTCACCCGCGCCGGCTCGGTCCGCGACGGCACCACCGTCTGCGACTTCGAGGAGTCCGAGCAGGCCCACGGCCGCTCCATCTCCCTCGCGGTCGCACCGCTCGTGCACGCCGGCACGAAGGTCAACCTCGTCGACACCCCCGGCTACGCCGACTTCGTGGGCGAGCTCCGGGCCGGGCTGCGGGCCGCCGACTGCGCGCTGTTCGTCGTGGCCGCCAACGAGGGCGTCGACGAGGCGACCCGCGTGCTGTGGGCCGAGTGCGCCGAGGTCGGCATGCCCCGCGCCGTGGTGGTGGCCAAGCTCGACCAGGCCCGCGCCGACTACGACGGGGTGCTGCGCCAGACGCGGGAAGCGTTCGGCGAGCGGGTGATGCCGCTCTACGTCCCGGTCCGCTCCGGCGACGAGGTCGTCTCCCTGACCGGCCTCCTGGCCCCCGGCGACGACGAGCACGAGGAGCTCCGCGGCGAGCTCATCGAGGGCGTCATCGAGGAGTCCGAGGACGAGACCCTGATGGACCGTTACGTCGGCGGCGAGGTGATCGGCGAGGACGTGCTGACCGCCGACCTCGAGCGGGCCGTGGCCCGGGCGACCTTCTTCCCGGTCGTGCCGGTCTGCTCGACCAGCGGGGTCGGCTGCACCGAGCTGCTCGACCTCGTGGTGCGGGGCTTCCCCTCGCCCGTGGAGCATCCCGCCCCGGAGGTCTTCACCCCGGCCGGCAAGGCCGCGGGCACGATCACCTGCGACCCCGACGGCACCCTCGTCGCCGAGATCGTGAAGACCACCAGCGACCCGTACGTCGGTCGCCTCAGCCTGGTCCGGGTCTTCTCCGGGACCCTGCGCCCCGACCAGCCGGTGCACGTGTCGGGTCACGTGACCTCGTTCTTCGGCGACGGCCACGGGCACGAGGACCACGACGAGGACGAGCGGATCGGGGCGCTGGCGCACCCCTTCGGCCGGGCCCAGGTGCCGGCCGGCCGGATCATCGCCGGCGACCTGTGCGCGATCGGCCGGCTGACCCGGGCGGAGACCGGCGACACCCTGTCCCCCATCGAGGAGCCGCGGGTGCTGCGGCCCTGGACGATGCCCGAGCCGCTGCTGCCGGTCGCGATCGTGGCGCACAGCAAGGCCGACGAGGACAAGCTCTCCCAGGCGCTGGCGCGGCTCGGCGCCGAGGACCCGTCGCTGCGGATCGAGAACAACTCCGAGACCCACCAGCTCGTGCTCTGGTGCATGGGCGAGGCGCACGCCGACGTGGTGCTCGAGCGCCTCACCTCGCGCTACTCCGTGCACGTCGACCAGGAGCCGTTCCTGGTCTCGCTGCGGGAGACCTTCTCCGGGCCCGCCAAGGGTCACGGGCGGCACGTGAAGCAGTCGGGCGGCCACGGCCAGTTCGCCGTGTGCGACATCGAGGTCGAGCCCCTGCCCGAGGGGTCGGGGTTCGAGTTCGTCGACAAGGTCGTCGGCGGTGCGGTGCCGCGGCAGTTCATCCCGAGCGTGGAGAAGGGCGTCCGGGCGCAGATGCAGCGCGGGGTCCGCAACGGCTACCCCGTCGTCGACCTCCGGGTCACCCTCACCGACGGCAAGGCGCACAGCGTCGACTCCTCCGACATGGCGTTCCAGACCGCCGGAGCGCTCGCCCTGCGCGAGGCCGCCGCGACGACCACGGTCACGATGCTCGAGCCCTACGACACCGTCACCGTCGTGGTCCCCGACGAGCTCGTCGGGCCGGTGATGAGCGACCTGTCCGCGCGCCGGGCCCGACTGCTCGGGACCGACCAGGCGGGCGACGAGCGCACCCAGGTGCTCGCCGAGGTGCCGCAGACCGAGCTGGTCCGCTACGCCGTCGACCTCCGCTCGGCCACCCATGGTGCCGGCACGTTCACCCGCACCTTCGCCCACTACGAGGCCATGCCCGACGACGTGGCGCGCTCGATCGGCCCGAAGTGATCGACTTCCGGGCGCCGGTGCAGTAGAACTTCCCAGTCCCGGCGCCGCCGGGTGCGCACTGCGTTGCCCTTGGGGGGTTCTGGGATGGTCGGTTATGTCGTGAAGCGCCTGCTCGCCGGAGTGGTGGTGCTCGTGCTCGTCTCCATGGCGATCTTCGCGCTGTTCTGGTACGGCCCCTCGAGCCCGGCCCAGCCGATCTGTGACCACGAGACCAGCAACAAGTGCACCCCCGTCCGGCTTGCCCGGTTCGAGCACCAGCTGGGCTACGACAACCCGATCTACGATGAGTACGGCAAGTTCGCCCAGGGCGTCTTCGTCGGGCGCACGATCACGATCGGCCCCACCGACTACGACTGCCCGGCCCCGTGCCTGGGCTACTCCTACCGCACGAAGGTCCCGGTCTGGGCGGAGATGAAGTCCCGCCTGCCCGCGACGTTCTCCGTGGCCATCGGCGGCGCCTTCCTCTACCTGACCTTCGGCATCCCGATCGGCGTGGCGGCCGCCCGGCGGCGCGGGAGCACGGCCGACAAGGCCCTGGTCTCGAGCTTCCTGGTGATCAGCTCGGTGCCCTACTACCTCTTCGCCCTGCTCGCCTGGCTCTACTGCACCGTCATCTTCGAGGTGCCGGGACTGAGCAACCCGGGCTACCACCCGCTCACCGACAACCCGGCGACGTGGTTCTCCGGGATGATCCTGGCCTGGGTGGCGCTGGGCATCTACGGGTCCACGCAGTTCACCCGGTACAGCCGCGGCGCGATGGTCGAGGCGCTGGGCGAGGACTACATCCGCACGGCGAAGGCCAAGGGCCTGCAGCCGCGGAACGTCGTCTACAAGCACGCCCTGCGGGCCGCCCTGGTGCCGGTCGTGACGATCTTCGGACTGGAGTTCGGCACCCTGCTGGCCGGCACGATCTTCACCGAGCGGATCTTCGACATCCAGGGCATCGGCTTCTGGAGCGTGCAGGCCGTCGGCGCCCGCGACCTGCCGGTCGTGTCGGCGACGGCGCTGTTCAGCGCGGCCGTCCTGATCCTGAGCAACATCCTGGTCGACGTCGTCTACGGCGTCCTCGACCCGCGCGTGCGCCTGTCCTGACGACCGCTCCCCCGCAGCCGGCGGTCAATCACTGCAAGGGGATCGACTTCGCCCGCCCCGTGGAGTAGAACGGCCCCGGTCGCGCGGCTGTCGCGGCACGCCTAGGGGGTTCTCGGAATGTTCGGTTACGTCGTCAAGCGCCTGCTCGCGGGCGTCGTCGTGGTGGGCCTGGTCTCCATGGCGATCTTCCTGCTGTTCTGGTACGGCCCCTCGAGCCCGGCCCAACCCATCTGTGACCGCGAGACCAACAACCGGTGCAGCCCGGCCCGGCTCGCGACCTTCGAGCACTCGCTCGGGTACGACAACCCGGTCTACGAGGAGTACGGCAAGTTCGCCAAGGGCGTCTTCGTCGGCCGCACCATCAAGATCGGCCCGACGGCCTACGACTGCCCGGCGCCCTGCCTGGGCTACTCCTACCGCACCAAGGTCCCCGTGTGGACCGAGATGAAGTCGCGGCTACCGGCGACGTTCTCCGTGGCGATCGGCGGCGCGTTCCTCTACCTGACCTTCGGCATCCCGATCGGGGTGGCGGCCGCCCGACGACGGGGCAGCGTCGCGGACAAGGCCCTCGTGTCGAGCTTCCTGGTCATCAGCTCGGTGCCCTACTACCTGTTCGCCCTCCTCGCGTGGCTCTACTGCACCGTCATCTTCGAGGTGCCGGGGCTGAGCAACCCGGGCTACCACCCGATCACCGAGAACCCCGCCTCGTGGTTCTCCGGGATGCTGCTGGCCTGGGTGGCGCTGGGCATCTACGGCTCGACGCAGTTCACTCGCTACAGCCGGGGCGCGATGGTCGAGGCTCTCAGCGAGGACTACATCCGCACCGCGAAGGCCAAGGGCCTGGCGCCGCGCCGGGTGGTCTACCGCCACGGCCTGCGCGCGGCGCTCGTCCCCGTCGTGACGATCTTCGGGCTGGAGTTCGGCACCCTGCTGGCCGGCACGATCTTCACCGAGCGGATCTTCGACATCCAGGGCATCGGCTTCTGGAGCCTCCAGGCCGTCGGTGCCCGCGACCTGCCCGTCGTGTCGGCCACGGCGCTCTTCAGCGCGTCGGTGCTGATCATGAGCAACATCCTGGTCGACGTCGTCTACAGCATCCTCGACCCGCGGGTGCGGCTGTCCTGATCCCGCGGGTCGCCCGCGTCAGCGGGCGGCCCGGAGGAACGCCTCGAGGATCGGCCCGGCCGTGCCTGACCCGGACTCGCCGATGTCGACGAAGACCGCCACGGCCAGGTCGCCCTGGGCGGCGATCATCCAGGCGTGGGTGAGCACCTTGCCGCCGTCGGACTCGAACTCCGCGGTGCCGGTCTTGGCGATCACCGGCGGGCCGGGCACGTCGAGCAACCCCCGGCCGCTCCCGTTGAGCACCACGCCACGCAGCATCGACTTGAGCGCGGCATCCTCCGCGGCCGTGAGCTTCTCGACCCCGTCGGGCGGGCCCACGTCGACCGACTCCACCAGCCGCGGCACCACGAGCCGGCCCGACTGGACCGAGCCGATCACCGCGGCCATCGCCATCGGCGAGGCGAGGATCGTGCCCTGCCCGATCATGTCGGCGGCGCCCTCGGTCTCCGAGGCGGGTGGCTCGACGTTGCCGAAGTACGCCGGGAAGCCGAGGTCGTGGTCGACGCCGAGCCCCAGCGACGCGGCCGCGTCGACGAGGCCCGACCGGCCGGCCTTGCCCGCCTGGCTGATGAAGGCGGTGTTGCAGGAGTTGGCCAGCGCGGTGCGCAGCGGGATCCGGCCGATCCCGGTCGCGGGGTAGTCGGAGTAGTTCTTGAAGGTCTTGCCGTCGACCGTGATCGTCGGCGTGCACGGCACGACGCTGTCGGGGGTGAGGCCGGCCCGGAGCAGCGCGAGGCTGCTGACGCTCTTGAACGTCGACCCCGGCGCGAACTGCCCGTAGGTCGCCATGTTGTAGCCGTCGGCGCCGGGACCGTTGGCCGCGGCGAGGATGTCGCCGGTCGAGGGCCGGAGCGCGACGATCGCGCTCGCCGGACCGACGTCGGCGAGCAGCCGCTCCGCCTCCAGCTGGAGGTCGACGTCGAGCGTCAGCCGCAGGGGCGTGCCGGCCTGCGCCGCCACCCGGAACAGCTCGGTCCCGCTGCCCTGGTCGTCGACCCGCTCGACCACCACGCCCTCGACGCCGCGGAGCTGCTCGTCGTAGCGGGCCTGGAGTCCGGAGGTGCCGGCCTCGTCGCCCAGGTGGTAGGTGTCCGGGTCGTCCTTGATCATCTCGGCCGTCACCGGACCGACGCGGCCCAGGATGGGCGCCGCGAACTCCTTGGTCGGCGCGAGCGGCAGCTCGCCGGAGACCGACAGCACCCCGGGGATGTCGTCGGCGCGCGCGAGCGCCCGCGGCACCTCGCCCTGCCGGTAGACGATCGCCTCGACGAACGCCTTGTCCCCCGACGCTTCGACCAGCTTGACGTAGGCCTTCGGGTCGATGCCGACCAGCGCGGCCAGGCGCCGCGCCGAGTCGCCGGCCTTCTTCGCCGGCACCTGCGAGCGGTCGATCCCGAACCGCATCACCGCCCGGTCGGTGACCAGCTTGATCCCGTGGGCACCGACGACGGGCCCGCGCCGGGCCGCGATCGGCGTGGCGTCGAGCCGCTGCCCGTCCACGAGGTCGCCCTGCACGACGGCGGGGTCCCAGTCCACGAGCCACTCGTCGTCGACGAGGGTCCACTCGGCGGTCGTGGAGTAGGTCCACTCGTCGCCGGCGATCGGCCAGGTCCACTGGAGCGTGGCCTTCGCGGAGTCACCCGACTCCTGCACCTCGCCGGCGGTGACCGACGGGGTCACGTCGCCCATCCCGTCGACGAGGGTCGCGTAGTCCTGGCTCACCGCATCCGGGGTGCCGCCGTCCACGCCGACGTCGCCGAAGTCCCCCGAGGACAACGCGCCCGCCAGCGTGTCGGCGGCGTCGGTCGCGTCCGGTCCGGTGACCTTCTCGGCCGCGTCGCAGCCGCTCAGCAGGCCGACGGCGAGCAGCCCGGCGGCGAACGTGGCGGTGGCGGTCCTGGTGTCGCGACGCATGGCCCGGTTCTACCAGCCGTCGCCGACGCCGCGACGATCAGCGGCGCGTCGGGACCACCGGCGCGCGGAACGACTCGGGCTCGATGGAGGCGTCGAGGTCGGCGTACCGCCGCTGCTGTA
This sequence comes from Nocardioides ginsengisegetis, assembly GCF_014138045.1. Taxonomy (NCBI): domain Bacteria; kingdom Bacillati; phylum Actinomycetota; class Actinomycetes; order Propionibacteriales; family Nocardioidaceae; genus Nocardioides; species Nocardioides ginsengisegetis. The sequence continues at coordinate 149,681 of NZ_JACGXA010000003.1, read as the reverse complement.
CGGCGATCGCCGGTCCCTGGGCCCTGGCCGCGGCGACCGTGGCGGCGGTGACCGTCAGCGGGGCGCCGGTGAGCAGCGGGCTGACCAGCGGGGCGTAGCCGGAGGAGTGCCCGGACCGGTTGGGGTGGTAGCTCTCGCTGATCGGGTTGGACAGCCCGTTGAGCCACTCCACGCTGTCGCAGACCGCGTGGCCGATGAACGCATTGGTCGGGTTCGCGAAGGCGAAGCCCCGGGCCGCCGCTGCGCTGGCCAGCTTGGAGTTGAGCAGGTCGGCGGTCTGGTTGAGCCGGGTCTCCTCGGCCGGGCTGAACCACGTCGCCGCGTTGCAGTCCTCGCCCTGGAAGAGCCGCGGGTAGCCCACGACGACGACCTTCGCGTTGGCCGCCCGGGACCGGATCGAGGAGTAGAGCGTCGCGAGCGCGCCCGGCAGGGTGTTGTTGATGTAGGCCTGCGCGGTGTTGATCGCACCGTCGCAGTTGCTCGACCACCAGGGCTGGGCGCACTCGGTCAGCACGTCGCTGAACCCGGCGTCGTTGCCGCCGACCGAGATCGTCACGTAGCTCGTCGCCGCCGTCAGCGCCGAGAGCTGGCTGTTGGTGACGTCGGGGATCTTCGCGCCCGAGCAGGCCCGGAAGTTCAAGGCGTAGCCGCGGGCCGCCGCGATCAGGCTGGGGTAGGCGTAGGTCGAGCGCTGGCAGGACGTGCCGTCGCTGATGTAGCTGCGGGTGCCGACGCCCGAGGAGTAGGAGTCGCCGAGGGCGACGTACACCGGAGCGGCGGCGGTGGCCGGCGCGGCCGGGACGAGCAGGGTCGCGACGGACGAGGCGAGGAAGGCAGCGGTGGCGAGAAGACGCGGGCGGACACGCACGAGGACCTCCGAGAACGATCGAGCGGCCACCCGGTGTGACCGGGATCACTCAAGCACCCGTCGGTCCTGCTGACCAGAGGCATGTCGGCGTGGTCTGGGCGAGGATGTCGCGCATGGGTCACGGACACTCGCACCGCGCCGGTCGCGGCCACGGAGACGACGGCGTCACGGTCGCCCGCACGCCACGCGCCGTCCTCCTCACGATCCTCGTGGCCGTCGCCGCCGCGACGATCGCCGGGCTCGTCCTCCTGTGGCCCGACGCGGGCAAGGCCGACGCGATCACGAAGTCGGTCGCCTACGCCGCCCCGGGTGCGACGTTCCCCGACGCCACGGTCGTGTCGGTCGAGCAGCCCTGCGCCCGCGACGGGTCCGGCGACCAGACCGCGTGCGGCCACCTGAGCGCCACCGTCGACAGCGGCAAGGACGAGGGCACCAAGGTCTCCGTCGTCGTCCCGCCCCAGGTCGCCGCGGCCGGCCTGTCGGCCGGCGACACCGTGCAGCTGCTGCGCTCCCCGCCCGCCCAGGGCCAGCCGGCGCAGTTCTCCTACGTCGGCACCGAGCGCTCGGGACCCCTGTGGGTGCTGGCGATCGCCTTCGCCCTCGTGGTCGTGGCGGTCGCGCGGCTCCGCGGCCTGCTCGCGCTCGTGGGGCTCGGCGTCAGCGGGGTCGTGGTCTGGAAGTTCGTGCTGCCCGCGCTGCTCACCGGCGAGTCCGGTCTCCTGGTCGGCCTGGTCGCCTCCGCCGCGATCATGTACGTCGTCCTCTACTCGACCCACGGCCTGTCCATGCGGACGAGCGCCGCCCTGGCCGGCACCCTGGCCGGCGTCGCGATCACGGCCGGGATCGGCGTCTGGTCGGTCGGCGCGACCCACCTGACCGGCGTCGACGACGAGAGCGGCAGCGTCCTGAGCGGCTTCGTCAACGACCTCGGCTACCAGGGTCTGCTCACCTGCGCGATCGTGATCGCCGGGCTCGGCGTGCTCAACGACGTGACGATCACCCAGGCCTCGGCGGTCTGGGAGCTGCGCGGCGCCGCGCCCGAGATGCGGCGCCGCGCGCTCTTCGCCAGTGGCATGCGGATCGGCCGCGACCACATCGCCTCGACGATCTACACGATCGTCTTCGCCTACGCCGGCGCCGCCCTGACCGTGCTGCTCGTCATCCAGCTCTACGACCGGCCGCTCGTCGACCTGCTCGTCACCGAGGAGATCGGCCAGGAGGTCGTGCGGGCGCTCGCGAGCAGCATCGGCCTGGTGCTGGCCGTGCCGCTCACGACGGCGATCGCCACGTTGACGGTGCCGGGAGCCCGGCGCCGCTGACGCTCAGTGCCGCGGCTTGCGGCGGGGCTTGCGGTCCTCGAAGTCCCGCGAGCCGCCGGAGCCGTTGTCGAGCTCGATCTCGATGAGCTTGCCGGAGATCCGGGTGGTCGACAGCTTGTCGAACACGTCGGCACCGAGGCCCGCGGGCAGCTCGACGAGCGAGTGGTCGCCGCGGATGTCGATGTGGCCGAAGTCCTGGCGGCCCAGGCCGCCCTCGTTGGCGATGGCGCCGACGATCTGGCGGGGCTCGACCTTGTGGCGCTTGCCCACCGAGATCCGGTACGTCGCCATCGGCACGTCGGTGCGGCCGCGCGGCTTGCGTGCCGGGCGGTCGCCTCGGTCGGCACGGTCGAACCGGTCGCCACCGCGGTCGTCGCGACGCGGGCGCTCCTCGCGCACCGGCGCGGGCTCGTCACGCGGGTCGAGCAGCAGCGGGGTCTCGCCCTGCGCGACCACGGCCAGCGCGGCGGCGACGTCGACCTCGGGCACGTCGTGCTCGCTGACGTAGTGCTTGATGATGTCGCGGAACTTGTCGATCCGGCTCGTCTGCGACAGCGCGGTGGTGATCGCGTCGTCGAAGCGGCTCAGGCGGGTGACGTTGACGTCCTCGACCGACGGCAGCTGCATCTGGGTGAGCGGCTGGCGGGTGGCCTTCTCGATGTGCTTGAGCAGGTAGCGCTCGCGCGGGGTCACGAACGAGATCGCCTCACCGCTGCGGCCGGCGCGACCGGTGCGGCCGATCCGGTGCACGTAGGACTCGGTGTCGGTCGGGATGTCGTAGTTGATGACGTGGCTGATCCGCTCGACGTCGAGGCCGCGGGCGGCGACGTCGGTGGCCACGAGGATGTCGAGCTTGGCGGCCTTGAGCTGGTTGACCGTGCGCTCGCGAACGTTCTGCTGGACGTCGCCGTTGATGGCGGCCGCGGAGTAGCCGCGTGCGCGCAGCTTCTCGGCCAGCGTCTCGGTCTCGTTCTTGGTGCGGACGAAGACGATGGTGCCCTCGAAGTTCTCGACCTCGAGGATGCGCGTGAGGGCGTCGACCTTCTGGGGGTAGCTCACCATCAGGTAGCGCTGGGTGATGTTGGGCGCCGTGGCCGTCGTGTTCTTGACGGTGATCTCGACGGGGTCCTTGAGGTACTGCTGCGAGATGCGGCGGATCTGCTTGGGCATCGTGGCCGAGAACAGCGCGACGTTCTTGTCCACCGGGGTGTCGGCGAGGATCGTCTCGACGTCCTCGGCGAAGCCCATGTTGAGCATCTCGTCGGCCTCGTCGAGCACCAGGAAGCGCAGCTCGGACAGGTCGAGCGTGCCCTTCTCGAGGTGGTCCATGATCCGGCCCGGGGTGCCGACGACGATGTGGACGCCGCGGCGGAGCGCGGACAGCTGGACGCCGTAGCCCTGGCCGCCGTAGACGGGGAGGACGTGCACGCCCTTCATGCGGGCGGCGTACTTCTCGAACGCCTCGCAGACCTGGAGCGCGAGCTCGCGGGTCGGCGCGAGGACCAGCGCCTGCGGGGTCTTCTGGGACAGGTCGAGGCGCGACAGGATCGGCAGCGCGAACGCCGCGGTCTTGCCGGTGCCGGTCTGCGCCAGGCCGACCACGTCGCGCCCCTCGAGGAGCGGCGGGATGGTCGCGGCCTGGATCGGCGAGGGAGTCTCGTAGCCGACGTCGCGCAACGCCTTCAGCACTGCCTCGTCGAGTCCGAGGTCCACGAAGCTCGGGGTCGCCTCGCCGGTGGGCTCGTTCTCGTCGTTGCTCATGGACACCGACGTTAGTGGGTGTTGCGCCTCACGCGGGATTCCAGGTCGCGGAGTCCTTCGTCACGCCCGGACCGGGTTCACTCGACGGTGACCGACTTGGCCAGGTTGCGCGGCTTGTCGATGTCGTGGCCGAGGTGGAGCGCCGCGTGGTAGGCCAGCAGCTGGAGCGGCACGGTCAGCAGGATCGGGTCGAGCTCCCGCTCGTTGCGCGGTACGTCGATGCGCAGCGCCGCCACGTCGCCGAGGTCGACGTCCTCGTGGGTGATGACCACGAGCGGGCCACGCCGGGCCGCGATCTCGTGCAGGGCGCCGACGTTGCGGTCGGTCAGCTCGTCGGACGGCACCAGCGCGACGGTCGGCACCGCCTCGCTGATCAGCGCGAGCGGGCCGTGCTTGAGCTCGGAGGTCTGGTAGGCCTCGGCGTGCCGGTAGGAGATCTCCTTGAACTTCTGGGCCCCCTCGCGGGCGACGGGGAAGCCGCGCACCCGGCCGACGAAGAACAGGCTCTCGGCCCCGGCCAGCGTCCGCGCCACCTCGGCCAGCTCGTCCTCGCGGTCGAGGATCGCCTGGATCTGGTCGGGAAGCCGGGTCAGGCCCGCGATCAGCCGCTTGCCGTCGGCGATGGACAGGTCGCGCACCCGGCCGAGCTGGAGCGCCAGCAGCGAGAACCCGATGAACATGTTGGTCAGCGCCTTGGTCGAGGCGACCGCGACCTCGGGGCCGGCGTGCAGGTAGATGCCGCCGTCGCACTCGCGCGCGATCGCGCTGCCGACCACGTTGACCAGGCCGATCACCCGGCCGCCCTTGCGGCGGATCTCCTGCACGGCCAGCAGGGTGTCCAGCGTCTCCCCCGACTGGCTGACCGCGACATAGAGGGTGTCCGGCTCGATGATCGGGTTGCGGTAGCGGAACTCGCTGGCCGCCTCGGCGTCGGCGGGGATCCGCGCCAGCTCCTCGATCAGGGCGGCGCCCATCTGCCCGACGTAGTAGGCCGACCCGCAGCCGAGGATCTTCACGCGGCGGATCGCGCGGGTCTCGCGCGCGTCCATGTTGAGGCCGCCGAGACGGGCGGTGCCGAACCGCTCGTCGAGCCGGCCGCGCAGGACCCGGTCGGCCGCGGCCGGCTGCTCCTGCATCTCCTTGTGCATGAAGGAGTCGTGCTCGCCGGCGTCGTACGACGCGGGGTCGACGTCGACCTGCTCCGCGAGCTTGTGGGTGGTGGACAGGTCCTGGCGGTAGGTGGTGAAGCCGCCGGCCGTGAGCGTCGCGAGCTCCCCGTCGTCGAGGTGGGCGACCGTCGTCGTGTAGCGGACCAGCGCGGCCAGGTCGCTGGCCACGTGCATCTCCTTCTCGCCGACGCCGATGATCAGCGGGCTGCCGTTGCGCGCGACGACGATGCGGTCGGGGAAGTCGGCGTGCAGCACGGCCACGCCGTAGGTGCCCTCGATGGCGGCCAGCGCGTCGCGGACCTTGCCCTCGAGCGTGTCGGCCCCGGAGCGGGCGACCAGGTGGGCGAGCACCTCGGTGTCGGTGTCGGAGGTGAGCTCGACGCCGTCGTCGCTCAGCTGCTGCCGGAGCGCCGCGGCGTTGTCGATGATCCCGTTGTGGACCACCGCGACCCGCTGGGCCTCGTCGGTGTGCGGGTGCGCGTTGGCGTCGTTGGCCGGCCCGTGGGTGGCCCACCGGGTGTGGCCGATGCCGACCTGGCCGGTGAAGCGCTTGGGCAGCCCCTCGGTCAGGTCCCGCACCCGGCCGGCCTTCTTGGCGACCCTGACCCCACTACCCCCGAGCACGGCGACGCCGGCCGAGTCGTAGCCGCGGTGCTCGAGCCGGGTCAGGCCCTCCAGCAGCAGCGGCGCGGCCTGCTGGGTGCCGATGTAGCCGACGATTCCGCACATCTCGTGTCTCCTGTGTTCGGTGGTGAGGTTCGGTGGCTGAGGAGGTTGCGCAGCAACCGTCTCGAAGCCCGATCAGCCGTAGACCAGCCGCCGCAGCTGCCGCTCGCTGAGCTGCGGAGCGGCCACCACGCGGGCGGCCAGCTCCTCGGCGATCCGGGCGAAGATCTCGGGATTCTTGGCGCCGTAGGTCTTCAGGTCCGCGTGCCGCCGCCGGACGTAGTCCTCCACGGGCTCGGCGTGGAAGGCGACCACGTCCTCCACCACGCGGGTCGCCTCGGCCGGGCTCAGTCCGGTCGTGGCGACCAGGTGGGCGATCAGCGCGGCGTCGACGGGCACGGACCGATGGTGGACCGGACCAGTCTCAACAGCAAGTTTCTGCCCGAAATCGGGCAGGAATTCCCCGAAGTGGGTCACGGCCCCCGTACGGCGGTATGTGGCCGACCCCCTGTGGATGCCCGAAAGGGAGCAAAGAGGCCGTCGCGCGGCGTCGCCAAGGGTCCAGGTGGAGGAACGAGCCCGACATCCGTCGAAATGCCACCCCCCGGGTGGGTGTGCGCTACTCTTGGTGAACAGAAGGTGAACGAAAGGTGTCCCATGATGAACACGCAGATGACCGCCGGTCTCGTCCAGACCTGGGTCAGCGTCGTCGACGCGCGTGGTCGCGAGCACCTCGAGGCTCGCTGGGTCAGCCCGGCCCCGCAGGCCCCGGCGCAGACCCACGTCCACGCCGCCTGACGCACCCACCCAGCACCGGAGCCGCGACCCCCACCGGGGGTCGCGGCTCCTGCGTTTCCGGCGCGCCATGATGGGCGCATGACCCGCACCCCGCTCTCCCTGCTCGACACCGACTCCCTCATCGGCGACGACGACCGCGCGATGCGCGACACGGTCCGCTCCTTCGTGGAGGAGCGGCTCAAGCCGGAGATCGCCGGCTGGTACGAGAACGCCGACGTCCCGGTCCGCGACCTCGCGCTGGAGTTCGGCAAGCTCGGCCTGCTCGGCATGCACCTCGAGGGCTACGGCTGCGCGGGCACCAGCGCCACGGCGTACGGCCTGGCCTGCCTGGAGCTCGAGGCCGGCGACTCCGGGCTGCGCTCGATCGTGTCGGTGCAGGGCTCGCTGGCGATGTACGCGATCTGGAAGCACGGCTCGGACGCCCAGAAGGACGAGTGGCTGCCGCGGATGGCCACCGGCGAGGCGATCGGCTGCTTCGGGCTGACCGAGCCCGACTTCGGCTCCAACCCCGGCGGCATGCGCACGAGGGCCAGGCTGGACGCCCCAGGAAATCCGCAGAGTGACTGGGTCCTGACCGGCAACAAGATGTGGATCACCAACGGCACCGTCGCCGATGTCGCGGTCGTCTGGGCGCGGGCCGAGGACGGCGTGCGCGGCTTCGTGGTCCCGACCGACACCCCGGGCTTCACAGCGACCGAGATCAAGCACAAGATGTCGCTGCGGGCGTCGGTCACCGCCGAGCTCTCCCTCGACGAGGTGCGGCTGCCCGCCTCCGCGATGCTGCCGGAGGCCCGGGGCCTGTCCGGACCGCTGTCCTGCCTGACCGAGGCGCGGTTCGGCATCGTCTTCGGCTCCCTCGGCGCGGCCCGCGACTGCCTGGAGACGACCATCGCGTACGCCGCGGAGCGCGAGATCTTCGACCGCCGCCTGTCGTCCTACCAGCTCACCCAGGCCAAGCTCGCCGACATGTCCGTCGAGCTGGGCAAGGGCATGCTGCTCGCGCTGCACCTGGGCCGACTCAAGGACGAGGGGCGGCTGCCGGCCGAGGCGGTCAGCATCGGCAAGCTCAACAACACCCGTGAGGCGATCGCGATCGCGCGGGAGTGCCGGACGATCCTGGGCGCCGCGGGCATCACGCTGGAGTACCCGCTGATGCGGCACGCCAACAACCTGGAGTCGGTGCTGACCTACGAGGGCACGTCCGAGGTGCACCAGCTCGTCATCGGGCAGGCCCTCACCGGGGAGTCCGCCTTCCGCTGACCGGGCCGGGTAACGGTGTGGTCCAGATCACAGCCTGTCGGGAATGAACCGGACCGAGGTCCGGTTCTACTGATTGAAAGTTGTACGAAGACCCCGACAAGGCAGACCAGGAGCACCCCATGAACTTCTTCAACCGCAGCAGCAAGACCGCCGTCCTCGACCACGCCTTCGACGCCCCCACCACGGTCGTCGAGGACATCACCGGCGACTACACGATCGACCCGACCCACACCCGTCTCGGCTTCAGCGCCCGCCACGCGATGGTCACCACCGTCCGCGGCCAGTTCACCGACTTCGCCGGCACCGCGCACATCGACACCGCGAACCCGGCCGCCTCGAAGGTCGAGCTCACCATCCAGACCGCCAGCATCGACACCGGTGTCGCCGACCGCGACGGCCACCTCAAGTCCCCCGACTTCTTCGACGCCGAGGCCAACCCGACCATCACCTTCGTCTCCACCAAGGTCGAGCGCGACGGGGACGACTGGACCATCGCCGGCGACCTGACCGTCAAGGGTGTCGCCAAGCCGGTCACCATCGAGTTCGAGTCCACCGGCTCGGCCCAGGACCCCTTCGGCAACCTCCGCGTCGGCTTCGAAGGCGCGACCTCGATCAACCGCAAGGACTGGGGCCTGAGCTGGAACGCTGCGCTCGAGACCGGCGGCGTGCTCGTCTCGGAGAAGGTCAAGCTCGAGTTCGACGTCTCGGCCATCAAGAACGCCTGATCTGCGGGGCCGGTCAGGACCACTGCACGGGTCGCCCATGAAAATGGGCGGCCCGTTCGGCATTTCTGTGGCTTCATACCTCCCATGAGCATCCCGTCCGGCTACACCACGCGCCCGCTCGAGCAGGGCGACGCCACCGCCGTCTTCGAGCTGATGGCCGCGCAGGAGCGGCACGACATCGGCGAGGCCGTGATCGAGGAGGCCGACATCGTCGGCGACTGGGCCCGCCCCAGCCACGACCTCGGCGCCAGCTCGCTCGGCGTCTTCGTCGGCGGCCACCTCGTCGGCTACGGCGAGGTCGTCGGCCACGAGCGCGGCGACGCCGCCGTCCACCCCGACCACCGCGGCCGCGGCCTCGGCACCGCCATCGCCACCTGGATGCAGGACAAGGCCCGCGAGCGCGGCTACTCCGTCATCGGCATGCCGGTCCCGGCGGACTCGCCCGGCGACCGCCTCCTCGAGGGCCTCGGCTACCACGTCCGCTGGAACAGCTGGGTGCTCCAGCTCCCCGAGGGCGCGACCATCCCGGACCGCGAGCTCCCCGAGGGCTACGCCGTCCGCACGGCCGAGGAGTCCGAGTACGCCGCGTGCTGGACCGTCCAGGAGGACGCCTTCCTCGAGTGGGCCGACCGGGACCGCGAGCCGTTCGAGGACTGGCAGGCCGAGATCGTCGGCCGCCCGGGCTTCGCGCCGTGGCAGCTGCGCTGCGTCACCGACGCCTCGGGATCGGTCGTGGCGATGGCCAACGTCCAGCTCGGGCCCGCCGGCGGCTTCATCGCCCGGCTCGCGACCGACAAGAACGAGCGCGGCCGCGGCCTGGCCCAGTGCCTGCTCGTCGACTCCTTCCGCGAGGCCGTCGCGCACGGCGCGAAGAGCTGCGAGCTGTCGACCGACTCCCGCACCGGCGCGCTCAGCCTCTACGAGAAGGTCGGCATGGTCGTGACCTCCAACTGGGTCAACCGCGCGATCGCGCTCTGAGCAGGCTCAGACCTCGATGGTGCTGACCACGCGGGTGACCGACGGGCGCCGCGGTGCGGAGCTGAAGCCGTAGCGGCACGGCGGGTCGACGGGGGCGAGCTCGCCCAGGTCGGCGCCGTCGAACGAGCCGCTGGCCCAGGTGAGGTCGTGCAGGTCGGTGGCGCCGTACCACTCACGGCGGCCGCCGCGCGCCGAGCCACGGGTCCGGACCCCGCGCATCACGAGCCGGGCGCCGGGGTCGGTCACCGTGCACCACGCCGGGTGCTCGGCAAGGCGGCGCGGCACGGCCCGCAGCACGTGCCCGACGGGCCGGCGGCGGCCGAGGACCAGGTCCAGCGCCAACGAGGGCGACCGGACGTCCCAGCCGTGCGGGGAGTCGGTGACGGCGAAGGGCTCGACGCGCACCTCGTCGAAGAAGTACGTCGCGTCGAGCAGGTCGGCCACCTCGCGGGTCGGCGCGAGGAGCACCCGGTGCCCGTCGGAGGTCTCGACCATCGCGTCCGCGAAGGCGCCGTACGGCGTGTCCTGCCAGCGGCCCACGACGACGCGCGTGCCGCTGGTGGACCCGAGGCCGGCGATCCGGCCGGCGAAGCGGAGGCGCTCACTCATGCGGTCCGCCGGAAGGGCTTGGGCGGCTGGGCCAGCGGATTCACCGCGGCCACCTCGTCCAGGGCGTCGAGGATGTTGCGCAGGTTGACCACCAGGGCACCGTAGACCGGCCACAGGTCGGCGGTGCCCCGCGCCCCCACCTCCACCATCCGGTCCAGGTCATCGCGGCACCGCCGCAACCGGGCCCGGTCCGCGGCCTCGATCGCCTCACCGCTCGCGCGCAGGATCCGGGCGTACTCGGAGCGGAACTCGTCGTGCCAGGCCGGTCCGTCCTGGGTCGCCAGCGTCAGGGTGCGCGAGATGCTCATCGTCTCGGCGATGGCCTGCTCCAGGCCCTGCAGCAACCGGACCCACAGCTGCGGGTCGCGGAACGCGTGAGCTTGGCGCCGCACGTTCAGCAGCGCGCTCTCGCGGGCCTGGCGCACCAGCGCCCAGGTGTGGTCGAGATCGCTGTCCAACTGGCGGAGGCGCTCGAGCCAGTCGTGGACGGTGTCGCCCGACAGGTCCCCGAGCAGCCCCTCGCCCATGTCGACCAGCAGCCGCCCGATCTTGTCGTCGAGCGCGTCCAGCGCGGCGATCGCCGTACGTTGTCGCAGGGGTGGCCACACGACCAGGTTGACCACGAGCCCGACCCCGATGCCGATGCCGGTGTCCAGCAGGCGCGAGACCAGCGCGTGGTCGTTGGTGGAGAAGCCGGTCGTCAGCACGACCAGTGCCGTAGCGGCCACGGTGGTCCCCTGGTCCTCGAACCAGGGCAGCGCGCCGATCGCCAGCCCCGCCAGGAGCACCGCGCCCACCGCGACCGGGTCGAGCCCGAGAGCGTGGCCGACCAGCCAGGCCACCAGGACGCCTGCCACCGTGGCCCCCACCTGGCGGGCGCCGAGGGAGAACGTGCGGTAGACGGTGGCGTGCACGACCAGCAGGGCGGCCCAAGGGGCGAGGAACGACTGCTGGAGATCGAAGACGCGCGTGGCGAGCAGCCAGGCGATGACGCCGGCGGCCACGGTCTTGACGACCTGGATGACCTCGGCCCAGAAGACTGGGTCCCGGAGCCGCCCGCGCCCGACCCACCGAGGTCGCGCGGGCAGCCCGAGCCGGCTCACCTGATGGGCGCCCCGGAGATGGCTCGCGCGATGACGAGGCGCTGGATCTCCGAGGTGCCCTCGAAGATGGTGTAGATCTTGGCGTCGCGGGCCATCCGCTCGACGGGGTACTCCCGGGTGAAGCCGTTGCCGCCGAGGATCTGCATGGCGCGCTCGGTGACCTTCACGGCCGTCTCGCCGGCGAAGAGCTTGGACATCGAGCCCTCGGCCTGGTCGAAGGGCTTGCCGTTCGCCGCCAGCCACGCGGCCCGCCACACCAACAGGCGGCTGGCCTCGATGGAGGTCGCCATGTCGGCGAGCATGAACGCGATGGCCTGGTTCTCGATGATCGGCTTGCCGAACTGCTCGCGGGTCTTGGCGTAGTCCAGCGCCACCTCGTAGGCCGCGCGGGCGATACCGATCGCCTGGGCGCCGACCGCCGGGCGGGTCCGCTCGAAGGTCGCCATGCTGGCGTTCTTGCCGCCGCTGGCGCCGCCCTCGCGGGCCCGGGCGAGGCGGGCGTCGAGCTTCTCCTTGCCGCCGAGGAGGCAGCGGCCGGGGACCCGGACCTGCTCGAGCACGACCTCGGCGGTGTGGCTGGCGCGGATGCCGTGCTTGTGGAACTTCTGGCCCTGGCTGAGCCCCTTCGTGCCCGGCGGCACGATGAAGCTGGCCTGGCCGCGGGTGCGCAGCTCGGGGTCGACGACCGCCGTCACGACGTGGATGTCGGCCAGGCCCCCGTTGGTGGCCCAGGTCTTGGTGCCGTTGAGGACCCACTCGTCGGTGGCCTCGTCGTACGTCGCCCGGGTGCGCATCGCGCCGACATCGCTGCCGGCGTCGGGCTCGGAGGAGCAGAACGCGGCCAGCTTGAGATCACCAGGGCTCCCGAACATCTGGGGGACCCACTCGCCGACCTGCTCGGGGGTGCCGTTGGAGCTCACCCCGGCCGCGGCGAGCGCGGTGCCGACGATGGACAGGCCGATGCCGGCGTCGCCCCAGAAGATCTCCTCCATGGCGATCGGGATGCCCAGGCCGGTCTCGTCGAAGCTCTGGGTGGCGAAGAAGTCGATCGAGTAGAGCCCGATCTTCGCGGCCTCCTCGAGGACCGGCCACGGGAACTCCTCGCGCTCGTCCCACTCGGACGCCGCTGGTCGGATCACCTCCGCCGCGAAGTCGTGGACCCAGGCCTTCAGGTCGAGGTGGTCCTGGCCGAGCTCGAACGATGGGGTCGTCACGTCCTCGACCATACCGATCCGGGTCAGGCGTGCGCCGGCGCGTGGACGTCGAGCTCCTCGGCGACACCCTCCTCACCGACGTCGGCCGTGTAGTCGTCGGCGTGGGTCTGGTCGACGCCCGCCCCGACACCGGCTGCGCGGAGGACCACGGTCAGCACGACGGCCACCAGCAGGTTGGCCAGGAACGCGATCAGCGCGATGTAGACCTTCGTGTCGGTGCCCGGGAAGAGCACCAGCGGGCCGCCGAAGTGGCTGGACGGGTCGGTCGGCAGCGGGACGCCGTACGCGAGCCAGGTGCCGTAGGCCATGCCCACGGCCCAGCCGGCCAGCACCGCCCACCGGTGCAGCCAGCGGGTGTAGAGCCCGACCACGATCGCCGGGAACGTCTGCAGGATCCAGACACCGCCCAGCAGCTGCAGGTTGATCGCGAACTGGTCGGACAGCGCCAGCACGAAGACCAGCGCGCCGAACTTCACCAGCAGCGAGACGACCTTGCTCTGGGTCGCCTCCTGCTTCGGCGTCGCCGCCGGGTTGATGAAGGCCTTGTAGACGTTGCGGGTCCACAGGTTGGCGGCCGCGATCGACATGATCGCCGCAGGCACGAGCGCGCCGATGACGATCGCCGCGAAGGCGACGCCGGCGAACCACGCGGGGAACTCGTTCTCGAACAGCTGCGGCACCGACTGCTGCGGGTTGTCGACCTTCACGCCGGCCGCGATGGCGACGAAGCCGAGCAGGGCGAGCAGCCCGAGCAGGAAGGAGTACGCCGGCAGCAGGGCCGCGTTGCGCCGGATCACGCTGCGGCTGCGGGTGGAGAGGACGCCGGTGATCGAGTGCGGGTACATGAACAGCGCCAGCGCCGACCCGAGGGCGAGCGAGGCGTAGGCCCACTGGGCGGCACCCGGCGGGATCGTGCCCTTGCCGGGGACCGTGCCGGCCGCGACCGCGTCGGCGTTGTCGGTGTTGAACGCATTGAAGCTGTCCTGGGCGGCGCTGAAGATGTGGCTCCAGCCGCCGACCTGCGAGGGCAGGTAGAAGACGGCCACGAGGATCACGATGTAGATCAGCGTGTCCTTGACGAAGGCGATCAGTGCGGGCGCCCGCAGCCCCGAGGAGTAGGTGTAGGCCGCGAGCACGGCGAACGCCAGGAACAGCGGCAGGTCCTGCACGAACCAGTTGTCGCTGCCGGTGCCCAGGCCCATCACCTCGAGCACCACCTGCATGCCGACCAGCTGGAGGGCGATGTAGGGCATCGTCGCGAGCAGGCCGGTGACGGCGACCGCGAGGCCGAGGCCCTTGGAGTCGTAGCGGCCCTGCACGAAGTCGGCCGGCGTGACGTAGCCGTGCTTGTGCGAGACCGACCAGAGCCGCGGCAGGAACAGGAAGATCAGGGGGTAGATCACGATCGTGTAGGGCACCGCGAAGAAGCCGACCACGCTGCCGGCGTACAACGTCGCGGGGACCGCGATGAAGGTGTACGCCGTGTAGATGTCGCCGCCGATCAGGAACCACGCGACGAACGTGCCGAAGCCGCGGCCGCCCAGCCCCCACTCGTCGAGGCTGTCCAGCGACTCCGCCCGGCGCCAGCGCGCGGCCGCGAAGCCCAGCACGGTGACCAGCAGGAACAGGAAGACGAAGACTCCGACCACCACGCCGTTCATCGCCGGTCCCTCCGCTCGAGGCGGGCGGCGCGCTCGCGGGCGTCGGCCTTCGTCGACACCACGTAGGCGCTCAGCGTCAGGATCGCGGCGCCGATGATCAGCGCGAACTGGAACCAGTAGTAGAAGGGGAACCCGAACAGCGTCGGGCCGGCCTTGTCGTAGAGCGGCACCAGCAGCGGGACGACCACCGCGGGGACGAGCAGGCAGTAGATGAGGATCCAGAGTCCTCGCGATGATCCGCCGTTCGGGCGGTCGGGCGCGTCGGTCATGTGCACCTCCGAGTGTGGTGACCTATGAGTACCCCGACCCTAGGCCACCAAAACCGGGTCGCCCCGGGGCCGACCGCCTCCTAGGGTCTGCTGCGTGCCGACTGACCTCTCCCGCTACGACGACTGGCTGGCCTGGCTGGCCGCCACCGGCGAGTCCGACCCCGACGTCCTCTGCATCTGGGTCGGCGGCTCCGCCGCCACCGGCGGGTACGACGAGTGGTCCGACCTCGACCTCGACGTGCTCTGCACCCCGGGCACCGTCCACGACGTCTACGACCGGCTGCTCACGCGGATCCGCGCCGACTTCGACGTCGACCACGTGTGGGAGCTGCCGCTCTCGACCTGGCCCGACGGACGCCAGTGCTTCGTCAACCACGCCCCGGACCCCGGCGCGCTGACCGCGCCGACCCGGATCGTCGACCTGCACCTGTCGGACCTGTCCGACGAGCACCGGCACGTCGACGTACGCCGGCACGGCACGCCCGTCGTCGTCCACGACCCGGAGGGGCTCGTCGTGCTGCGGCACGACGACGAGGAGGCGTTGCAGCGGGCCATCGCGGAGGCCGTCGACCAGATCGGGCAACGCACGGCGACGTCGGAGTGGCTGGTCAACCGGGCGATCCGGCGCGGGCAGGAGGCTGAGGCCACCCAGTTCTACCTGGCGTTCGGCTTCACCCCGCTGGTCCGGCTGCTGCGCGTCAAGCACTGCCCGTGGCGGCACGACTTCGGGCTGCGCTACCTGCACACCGACCTGCCGACCGACGTGGCCGAGCGGCTGACGGCGTTGCTGCCGGGCGCAGGCGATCCGGTGGAGCTGTCCGCGGCTTGTTTCACGTGGACCCGGGAGCTGCTGCGCGAGCGCGCCGGCGCGTGACCGACCCCCCTGCCCGATGCGGGGGGAGCTTCGGGCAGGGGGTACGGCGCGTAGCGGTGGCGCTCCTGCCCGAGACCGGCCGACGCCCCCGACGTCCGGCAATCGGACGGTAACCCCGGAGGTCGGGGTCGCGGAAGACTCCTCGTGAGGTGGTCTCGACCGGCTGGGGGCCTGCTCCGCATCAGCCGTTCTGGTCGTAGGCCGCCCGCGCCAGCGCCTCGACCTCGTCGGTGAGGTCGTCGGTGCTCGTCAGCCCGAGCTTGTGCGTGGACTGGCCCGGCGCGGTGGCGGGCGTGAGCAGCGACGAGTCGGGGGCGTCGGTGAACCGCAGCCCGAGGTCGACGCGGGTGCGGGTGGCCGCCGCGACCGCCGCGAACTGGCGGCGCCGGACGAACGGCGTGTAGCCGCCTCGCCCTTCGACCGACACGTCGTCACCCAGGGACTCGAGCAGCGCCCGGACCGCGTCGAAGACCGGCCGCATCCCGGCCTTGGGGCCGGCGTACTGGCTCTCGATGTAGCCCTCCACGTCCGGCTCGACCCAGCCGTTGCGGCGGGCCGCCTCGAAGGCGATCGCCCACTGGGTGTTCTGCAGGACGCCGTGCGTGTCCTTGAGCCAGGCGCGCACCGCCTTCTGGTCGAGCGGGTCGACCCCGCTCGCCTCGACCGCGGCCACCCACTCGTCGAGGGTGCGCCCCGTGCGCTCGGCCATCGACGCGGTGACGGCGGCCATCATCTGCTCGGGGGACTTCGCGCTCATGGCGCCGAGCCTAGGCAGGAGCGCGCCCGGTAGCGTTGTCGCCCATGCCGGACAACGATCTCGACCCCGCCGCCAGCACCCAGATGTTCCAGGCCTTCGTCGACCGGGACCGCACCGAGGAGTCCGCCGGCCGCTCGATGCTGCCGCGCGTGCTGGCCGGCGTCGCCGCTCTCGTGGTGCTGCTGCTCCTGGCGATCGTGGCGCTCAAGCTCGTCGGTTAGCAGGGGCTCAGGGACGGGCTGCGCGTGCTGCAGCGTCGGTACTCCCACCGACCGCTGCCGTAGTGGTCGGCCGTGTTGTCGACGTAGGTCTCGAAGGTGCCGTCCGGCAGGACCCGGTAGTAGGTGGTGATCGGGTCCCCCTCGGTCGTGGGGCGGGTCAGGACGAACTCCCCGCCCTCGCCGGAACGCATCGCCATCAGAAGGCATTGCATGCCGTCGGCGCTCGCGCGCTGCAGCGAGTCACCCTGATCCATCCGGACGCGGCCACAACTGGGAAGCGCATCGCGCGCGGTCCAGGCGTCGTGCGCTGGGTCCGACGCGGAGCCGGGACCCGTGCAGGCGGTGGCCGTCAGGATCAGGGCGACCGCCACGGTGGTTGAACGAGCCGAGATCACCTGGCGAGTATCGCCGCGCCCGAGATCCCACGCGGTGTGTTTCCCCGATCAGCAGCGACGCCCGCGGGCGAGCGGGTGGTGGCGGTGGTGGCGGGTCGCCACGAACCACCACACCAGCAGCCCGAGCACGATCAGCGGCAGGTGCGTCACGACGGTGAACACCAGCAGGATCGCCAGCACCACGAAGACCGGCCCCGGGATGCCTCGGCGGAAGGGGCCGCCGCGGCGTCCGTCGTACGACGGGCTGCGCGGGGCGGTGAACGTCGCGCGCTGCTGCGTGCGGCCGAACTGCCCGGGCAGGTCAGAGAAGATCGGGGTCAGCTCGCCGCGCGTGCGGGCGGCCCAGACCTGGTCGAGCCGCTCGGCGTGCTCCTCGGCGGTGAGCCGGCCCTGGGCGTAGTGCTCGCCCAGCTCGGCGGCCGCCTGCTCGCGCTCGGCGTCGCTCATCCGCAGGTGCTGCTCGCTCACTGTTCCTCTCCGTTCTCCTCGTCGACGTCCGCGGCGTCGCCCTCGGCCAGCAGGCCGTAGAGCTTGCGGCGGGTCTCGATGAGGACCTCGATCGCGTCGCGGCGCTGCTTGTCGGTGCCGGTGGTGACGATCTGCCAGACCGCGCCCATGACCTGCCCGATCTCCGGCTTGAGGTCGCCGTAGTCCGGGCGACGCTGGCTGCGCCGCTCGAACGGCGCCCACACCGAGGCGAGCTCGTCGGGGTTGGCCTCGACGTACGCCGCACCCTCGTCGGTGAGGTGGAGCGTGACCCGGCCGCGGACGTCCTCGGTCCGGATCAGGCCCTCGTCCTGGAGCTGCTGGATCGTCGGGTAGACCGAGCCCGGGCTCGGCCGCCACTCCCCGCCCGACCGCTCGGCGATCTGCTGGATGACTTGGTAGCCGTTCATCGGCTCACCGGACTCGGTGCCGGTGGCGACGACGTCGATGATGGCGGCGCGTACGTCGCCCCGGCGGACCCGCGGTCCACGCTGCTGCTCGCCCTGGGCCAGCCCGAAGAGGCCGGCGACCCACGGCGGCGGGCCCTGGCGTCCGGAGCGGCCGAAGCCGTCCGGTCCACCCGGCCCGAAGCCGCCCCAGCCGCCGCGGTTGCGGTGCTGGCACCACTCCTGCTCGGCGTGGGCGGCCCACTGTCGGTTGAATCCCTTGTGTCCCATGACAGGACTCCTTTCCATGGTTCGGAGTATCGCGTCACGGCGACTGTTCGGTGACTGTCGGCGACTGTTCGCGATATATCGCTAGCGTAGATCGCGAAGACGGGCCACACAAGGTCCTCGCGCCTTCGGCGCGGTTCACAGAATTACGTGGCCACCGCAGGGTTCGCACGAGGTGCCTCCGGACCCTGATTCCCGGCTTTCGGTCACCTTGCTCGACCGTTGTGATCGAGGTTCAAAGCTTTACTTTCCAACGCTGTGGATAGGTGGCTTTCAGGCCCGAAATTGTCGGTGGTCATGTGTTGAGTTGACCCATGACAGCGATGGTCCAGCAGCCGCCTCGACACCAGGTGTCGCGTGCTGTCGAGGCCATGCAGTCGAAGCTTGCGGAGCTCTCGGATGTGTCGCTGTGGTCGATGTCGCCGGAGGAGTCCGCCGCGACCCTGACGGCCGTGACCCGGCTGTCCGCCCAGCTCGCGGAGCTGGAGATGCGGGTCGCCGAGCACGCCAAGACCGTCGGGGTCGGGGACTCGGTCGGCGCGACCTCGACCACGAACTTCTGGGCGCACGCCACCCACCAGACCCGCACGACGGCGCACGGGAAGATGCGGCTCGCCGTCGGCCTCGCGGCGAGGCCCGCGTTGCGTACGGCGGTGGCCGCGGGCGATGTCCTGGTCGACCAGGCGCGGGTGATCGTCGATGCGGTCGAGGTCCTCCCGGTCGAGCATCGCGACGAGGCGGAGGCGATGCTGATCAAGTTCGCCGCCGAGCACGACGCGCAGGCGTTGAAGAGGCTGGGCCGGCGGATCCTGGAGTTCCTGGACCCCGACGCCGCCGAGGCGCACGAGGCCAAGCAGCTCGAGGACGAGGAGCGCGACGCGGCCCGGTCCACCAAGCTGACCATGACCGACGACGGGCACGGCAAGGTGCACGGCCGGTTCACGCTCCCGTCCGCGCAGGCCGCCATGTTGAAGAAGGCACTGCTCGCGTTCGCGGCTCCCAAGCACCGCGCCGCGGTCGACGGTTCAGTTGGTGAGCGGCGACCGTCGGCGGAGCGGATGGGTCAGGCGTTCGTCGAGCTCATCGAGCGCTACCCGATCAAGCGCCTCCCGAAGGCCGGCGGCGTCAGCGCCACCGTCGTGGTGACCATGGACATCTCGACGCTCATGGGTGGGCTGAAGGCGGCGTCGTTGGACACCGGCGAGCGGATCACCGCCGGCCAGGCCCGCCGGCTGGCGTGTGAAGCGGGCATCATCCCGGCCGTCCTCGGCGGCAAGTCCCAGGTGCTCGACCTCGGCCGCAAGCGCCGCTTCCACACCGAGTCCCAGCGCATCGCGATGGCCATCGAGCAGGGCGGCTGCAACGCCGAAGGATGCGACTGGCCACCCGGCCTGTGCCACGGACACCACCCGATCCCTTGGAGCGAAGGCGGCGAGACCAACAAGGACGGCATGCTCCTGTGCCCGCACCACCACGCCCGGGCCCATGACCCGAAGTTCACGATGACCAAGCAGACCGGCGGGAAGGTCGCCTTCACAAGGCGGACATAGACCGACCGACCAAACGCACGCGAGAGTGGACACATGGACGCGCAGGGGATGAAACCGGGCTACAACGTCTGGTTCGGCCTGTGGCACATCACCGCGACCGGCTTCCAGCACCGCGGCCGCCGGGAGAATTGCGCCCGGTGCAACCCCTCGGTGCGCCCCGACGTCAGCCGGCCGAGCTGAGCCGGCCGGGGCGGGGCGGGCATGGACCGACGGACGATCAATCTGTGAACCTTGATCACGACGGTCGAGCCAGGCGACCGAAAGCCGGCAAGCAGGGCCCGGAGGCACCTCGTGCGAACCCTGCGGTGACCACGTAATCCTGTGAACCGCGCCGCAGGCGCGGCCACCTGCACCCGACGGCGTCGCCCAAGGCCGACGTGCGCGTCGAAGGTGTGGGACGGCTCGTCGTGCAGGATGCGCTCACGTGTTGTTTCGACTCTCGGGGGTCCCATGCTCGACCGAACACTGCGCGCCGGCACCCGGATGCCACTGATCGTTGGCGCAGGCGCGGCCGTCCTCGTCCTGAGCTGGGCGGCCACCTCACCCTGGTCTACGCCGCCGATGCTGGGCGGCCCGCTCGGACCCGGGGGTGACTCCGTCACGTCGTGCATGACCAAGCGGGACGCGACCGACATGGTGGTCGGGCTCGATGTCGTCCGGAACGCCTCGGACGAGCCCGTCACGCTGGACAG
Source organism: Nocardioides ginsengisegetis (assembly GCF_014138045.1). Taxonomy (NCBI): domain Bacteria; kingdom Bacillati; phylum Actinomycetota; class Actinomycetes; order Propionibacteriales; family Nocardioidaceae; genus Nocardioides; species Nocardioides ginsengisegetis. The sequence goes on along the minus strand of NZ_JACGXA010000003.1, from coordinate 129,632 downwards.
TGCCGAGCTCGTCGGGGCCACGCGCGTCACCCTCACGGCGGCCCGTGTCGCTGACGTGAGCGGCGATCGATCGCTGTTGGGGCACGTCCAGGGGGATCCGCCGCGGGAGATGAGCGACGAGCAGCGCCTGCTGATGCGGTCCAGCCGACCGTTGACGGGCTTCGCGCTGGCCCCCGCGTCGACCGGCGCCATCGACAACGTGCTCATGTACCTCCACCTGGAGGATCCCGAGGTGACCGCCGAGATCGAGCACCTGCGGGTCTACTACCACCAAGGCTCCCACCACTACATCTGGCAGGACAACGCGCACTTCATCCTCGCCGCCGGGCCTGGGTGCGCCGCCCTGCCGTCGTAGTCGCCAGCGCTACCGCGCCAGCCAGGCGGCGTACGCGTCGAAGGTGTAGGGCCGGCCGAGGAAGTCCGCGACGAGGTCGGCGGCGTCCTTGCTGCCACCGGGGGCGAGGACGCGGTCGCGGTAGCGGCCGGCGACCTCGGGGTCGAAGAGGTTGGCGGGGTCGAAGGCGCTGAAGAGGTCCTTGGCGATCACGAGGGACCACATGTAGGTGTAGTACGCCGAGGAGTAGCCGCCGAGGTGGCCGAAGCTCGCGAAGAAGTGGGTGCCCTCGATCCACGGGAACGGCGCGTACTTCTCCTGCAGCGCGACCATCGCCGAGGTCAGGTCGGCGGGCCGGTCGGTGTGGAACCAGTAGGACACCGCGGCGTAGAACATCTGGGTGCGCGCCTGGTAGCCCTTGCCGAAGTCGTCGGCGGTGCGCATCCGCTCGACCAGGTCGGCGGGGATGGGCTCGCCAGCGGCGTTGGTGGCGAAGCTGCCCAGGATCTCGGGGTCCCACGCCCACTCCTCGAGCATCTGGCTCGGCGCCTCGACGAAGTCCCACTCGGTGGCGACGCCGGAGAAGCGGGTCCACTCCTGGCCGCCGCCGAGCACGTGGTGCACGAGGTGGCCGAACTCGTGGAAGAGCGTGACGACGTGGTCGTGCTCCATGAGCCCGCGGGAGAAGTTGCAGACCAGGACGCCCTCGGCGAGCTGCCGGCCGGCCACGCCGTCGGCGAGGGTGAACTGGGCGGCGTGCTTGTACTTCCCCTCGCGCGGGTGCAGGTCGAGGTAGATGCGCCCGAGGGGTGCCGTCGCGTCGAGCGCGAAGACGTCGTACACCGCCACGTCCTCGTGCCACACCGGGACGTCGACCTGCTCGTAGCGCACCCCGAAGAGCCGGCCGGTCACGTCGAGGAGGCCCTGCCGCACGCGGGTGAAGTCGAAATAGGTCCGCACCAGCTGCGCGTCGACGTCGAGCTGCTCCTTGCGGACCAGCTCCTCGTAGTACGACGCGTCGGCCGCGGTCAGCGCGTCGGCGTCGGGCACGTCCTGGCGGAAGCGGGCCAGCAGCACGTCGAGATCGCGACGGGCAGGCTCGGCCGCCGCGTCGGCGATCCGGTCGATGAAGGCCGGGATCGCCGGGCCCTCCTTGATCATCTTCACCTCGGCGTCGTACGACGCCCAGTCGGCGTAGCCGACCAGCGTGGCGAGCTCGTGCCGCAGCGCGAACATCTCGTTCAGGAGCGGCTCGTTCTGCGGGTAGCCGCGCGACTGGAACGCGACCGTCACGTCGCGCCGCACTTCAGGGTCGTGCGCGAACATCCGCGCCGGCACCGCGTCGGGGTAGTCGGTGGTGATCCCGACCAGCCCGTCGTCGCCCGCGGGGTGCGCGTCGAGCCAGTCCTGCGGCAGCCCCGCCAGCCGCTCGGGTGCGACCCGGACGGTGCGGACGTCGTCGCGGATGTTGCGGCTGAAGTCCTGACCCAGCGTGGTCAGCCGCTCGTTGATCTCGGTCAGCCGGGCCCGGGTGGCGTCGTCGCGGTCGACGCCCGCGCGGGTGAAGTCGCGCAGCGTCTTGTCCAGCAGCCGGGCCGCGCCGGCGTCGAGCCCGGCCGGGTCGAGGGCGGCGAAGACGTCGTACAGCGCGCGGTCCTGGCGGAGCTCCGTGGCCAGCTTGTCGACGGCGACCTCGGCCTGCTCGCAGGTCGTGCGGACGTCCTCGAGCGGGTGCACGTTGGACAGCAAGGACCCGACCGCGGCCACGTTGCTCAGCCGCAGGGTGACCTCGTCCCACTGGCGCAGCACGCCGAGGGCGTCGGCCGGCGGGGACGTGCGCAACTCCTCGACGAGGGCGCGGACGCCGTCGAGTCCCTCGCGGGTGCGGGCCTCGACCCACTCACGGGTGGCGTCGGGGGCGGGCAGCTGCAGGGGCTGGGCAGTCCTGGAGTCGCTCATGGCGCCAGACTGCCACGCCTCCGGCTGAGGTAGGCGCGCTCCGCGTCGTTGTCGGTGGCCGCGATCGCCGCGTCGTACGCCGCCCTCGCCTCGGCGCTGCGGCCGAGGCGGCGGAGCAGGTCGGCGCGGGTGGCGTGCCAGGCGTGGTAGCCCTGCAGGGGCAGCCGGTCGACCATCGCCAGCGCCACGTCCGGGCCGTCGAGCTCGGCGACCGCGACCGCGCGGTTGAGGGTGACGACGGGACTGGGCGCGAGCGCCTCGAGCTGACCGTAGAGCGTGGCGATCTGGCCCCAGTCGGTGTCGGCGGCGGCCGGGGCGTCGGTGTGGACCGCGTTGATCGCGGCGAGCAGCTGGTAGCGCCCGGGTCGGCCGGCGGCCAGGCACGCCCGGACCAGGTCGTGGCCCTCGGCGATCAGGGCGCGGTCCCAGCCGCCGCGGTCCTGCTCGTGCAGCGGGACGAGCTCGCCGCCGGCCACCCGCGTCGTACGCCGTGACTCGGTGAGCAGCATCAGCGCCAGCAGCCCGGTGACCTCGGGGACGTCGGGGAGGAGCTGCCGCAGCACCCGCCCGAGCCGGATCGCCTCGCCGGTGAGCTCCTCGCGGATCGGGGCGTCGCCCGAGCTGGCGAGGTAGCCCTCGTTGAAGACGAGGTAGACGACCGCGAGGACCGCGCCGAGCCGCGCGGTCAGGTCCTCGGGACCCGGCACCCGATAGGGGATGTGGGTGTCCTTGATCTTCTTCTTCGCGCGGGTGATCCGCTGGGCCATGGTCGTCTCGGGGACGAAGAAGGCCTGCGCGATCTCCGCGACGGTCAGGCCGCCGAGCAGCCGCAGGGTCAGCGCCACCCGCGCGTCCGGGGCGAGCGCGGGGTGGCAGCAGGTGAAGATCAGCCGCAGCCGGTCGTCCTCGACGATCCCGGTCGGCTCGTGGGGGGTGTCGTCCTCCAGCATGAGTGCCGCCTGGTGCTTGGCGTCGCGGCGCGACTCGCGCCGGATCCGGTCGATGGCCCGGTTGCCGGCCGTCGTGGTCAGCCAGCCGCCCGGGTTGGGCGGAACGCCGTCGACGGGCCACTTCTCGACGGCGACCAGCAGGGCCTCGCCGGCCGCCTCCTCGGCGATGTCGATGTCGCCGAAGCGGCGGACCAGCGAGGCGACCACGCGGCCGTACTCCGCGCGGTAGATCCGCTCGATCGCCTGTGCTTCCTGCATCCGGGAGGTCAGGCCTCGGGCTCGTCCTGGAAAGGACGGACCTCGACCTTGCCGGCGCAGGCCTTCGAGCCCGCGGTCGCCCAGGCCAGGGCGGCGTCGAGGTCGGCGGCCTCGATCACCCAGAAGCCGCCGAGCCACTCCTTGGACTCGCTGAACGGCCCGTCGGTGACGACCGGCTCGTCGCCGGTGTAGTCGACGGTGGTGGCCGACTCGATCGGGTGCAGGCCGCCGGCGAAGACCCACGCCCCCTCGGCGCGGAGCTTCTCGTTGAACGCGTCGACGGCCTCGAAGATCGGCTGGATCTGCTCGGGCGTGAGGTCGAACATCGGGTCGTCCGGGGTGTGGTGGACCGAGAGCAGGTACTGGGACATGGGATTTCCTCCTGAATGGGCAGGTCGTGATCGTTGGTTGAGGTGGTTGCGCAGCAACCGTCTCGAAACCACCACGGTCAGGCGGCAGCGGATACGACAACCCTTTCCGAAACTGCCCCGACTTTCTAGGGTCGGCCCATGACCGCCCCGACCTACCGGCTGTCCAACACCGTCCTCGGCGCCCCGGACCCCCGCGCGCTGGGCCGCTTCTACCGAGCGCTGCTGGGCTGGGAGCTTCGCGAGGAGGAGGACGAGTGGGTGGTGCTCAAGCCACCGGGAGCGACCGGCCCCTCGATCGGCCTGGCCTTCCAGCTCGAGGACGGGCACGTCCCGCCCACGTGGCCCGCCGGCCCCGGCGACCAGCAGATGCAGGCCCACCTCGACATCGGCGTGGCCGACCTCGAGGCCGGCGTGGCCCACGCCGAGTCGCTCGGTGCGACGCAGGCCGGGCACCAGCCACAGGACGACGTACGCGTGATGCTGGACCCGGCAGGCCACCCGTTCTGCCTCTTCACCGACGCCTGAACGGGCCATTGGCCGCCACCACGATGGACCATGGCCCGCGCGCCGGTCGCGGCCGCAGACTCGAACGATGGTTCCCCTCCTGCTGGACGCCAGCCTGGCGAGCGAGTTCTCCGTCGGTGCGGTCACCGACGTCGACGAGGCCTTCGCGCTCGTCGAGGCCGAGCTGACCGCGGTGTTCGGCTTCTGCCCGGCCACCAGGGAGGACGTCCGTTCCTACCTCGAGCTCCCCGCCACGACCCGGTCCGACCAGCTGGTCGTGCGGGACCGGTCGGGCCGGCTGGTGCAGTGGTGCTACGCCCTGAGGGACTCCGGCGCGACGATGTTCTTCGCCCGGGTCCGCACCCATCCCGACCTGCCCGGGCGCGTCGGTGACCTGCTCGCCGGGGCGGGGTACGACGCCCTGCTCGGCTGGGCGCGCGACGAGGCGGTGGGCGAGGGCGAGGTCGTGGTCCAGTCGATGATGGCGCAGGGCGATCGCGCCGCCGAGCGCCGGCTGCAGGCGGCCGGCTTCTCCCACGAACGCACCCTCTGGGAGATGGTCGCGCCGGTCGCCGCCGTCCCCGACGGGCTCCGCGAGCACGAGGGCGTCATCGTCACCGCGGCCGCCGATCCCGCGCGGGTGCACCGGCTCCTCGACGATGCGTTCGCCGGCGAGTGGGGCTACGAGCCGATGGGGTACGCCGACTGGATGGCCTTCCACGAGGCGCTGCCCGGGCACGCCCCGGACCTGTGGGTCCTCGCCGAGGTCGACGGCGTCGCCGCCTCCGCGATGATCCTGAGCCGGCGCAACGCCGAGCAGGGCGGCCTGCACGTCCTCGAGCTCGCCACCTCCCCGGCGTACCGCCGGCGCGGGCTCGCCAGCGTCCTGCTCCGACACGCCCACCACGTCGCGGCCGGCGAAGGGTCGACGACCCTGACGCTGATGGTCGACGGGAACAACCCGCACGACGCCCCCGCCCTCTACCGCCGGGCGGGCTTCGAGGTCCGGACCGCGTCGGACGTCTGCACACGCACGATCGTCGCCTGACCCGATACGGCCACGCCGGCGGGACCCCCGACCTACCCTGAGGACCGTGCTCCCTCGCGCCCGGACCCTCGGCGCCGGCGTCGTGCTGACCCTGGTGGCGTCCCTGCCTGCCGTCGGCGCGGTGGGGGCCGGCACCGACCGGTCCCCCGCCCACGCCCGCGCCGCGCTGGCCAAGGACCCCCGGCTCACCCGCGGGCTGTTCGTCGACCCGAACATGCCGGCGGCCAGCGCCGCCCAGCGCAACGCGGTCTTCGCGCCGATCGGCCGTACCGCGCAGGCGCTGTGGATCACCGACTACTACGCCACCGACCAGGTCAAGGCCGCCGTGGCGGCCTACACCGAGGACGCCAACGACGCGGACAAGACGCCCGTGATGTCGATCTACGCCATCCCGGGCCGCGACTGCGGCCTCTACTCCGCCGGCGGGCTGCCCGACTCCCCGTCGTACAAGGCCTGGGTCAAGCAGGCGGCGGCCGGGATGAAGGACCAGCACGCGATGGTCGTGCTCGAGCCGGACGCCGTGCCGTTCATGGGCAACCCCGAGTGCGACGCCGACAAGATCGCCGAGCGGTCCGGGCTGCTGCGCTTCGCGACCCGGACGTTCACCGACGCGGGCGCGTGGGTCTACATCGACGCCGGGCACTCCGGGTGGCGCACGCCCGAGGACATCGCCCGGCTGCTCAAGGCCTCCGGCATCGCGCTCGCCCGTGGCTTCAGCACCAACGTCGGCAACTACCGCAAGAGCCCCGACGAGATCGCCTACGCCAAGGCCGTGGTCCGCGAGCTGAAGAAGCTCGGCGTCACCGGCAAGCGCTACGTCACCGAGACCGCCCGCAACGGCGCCCCGCGTGCAGACATCGTCGACGGCGACGTCTGCAACCCGACGTGGGCGCGGATCGGCCGCAAGCCGCGGCTCCTGTTCACCAACGACAAGGCCTACGGCCCGCTCGACGGCTACCTCTGGGTCAAGCACCCCGGCGAGTCCGACGGCCAGTCCAGCGACGACACCTGCCACGGCGGGCCGCCGTCCGGCGAGTGGTGGCCGAAGGGCGCGAAGCGCCTGCTCGGCAAGGGCTGAGCGCTACCAGCCCATCGAGCCGGGCTCGCCCTTGAACGGCCCGGCGACCCGACTGGTCACCCAGCCGCCGTAGAAGCCGCCCGCCTGCGGGACGACCGTCTCGCCGTCGACGGCGCACCGCTCGACGAGCGCCGGCATCACCGCCAGCGCGTGCACGATCGGCTCGAACCCCGGCGTCGGCTGCGGGTAGGTCCAGGCGGCCCGCGGAGCCACGACCCCGCCGGACAGCAGGTCGTAGTAGGCCGCGCGACCCTTCCACTCGCAGTACGACGACCCCTCGGCGGCACGCAGCACGCCGGGCGCGAACGCCTCGTGCGGCAGGTAGTACGTCGGCGGGTGGCTGGTCTCCAGCACCCGCCACCCGTCCCGCGTGCTGGCCACGACGACGCCCCCGAGCCAGACCTCCAGCAGGGCCGTCGTGGTCTCCAGGCGCGGCGGACGGGGGTAGACCCACACCGACTCCTGACCGGGCCCGACCGGGTCCGGTTGCGGCCAGGGACGGGCCCTCACGCGAGCTTGCCGAGCGCGGCCGCGAGCCCCTCCTCGGCGTGGTCGCCGAGCCGGGTCAGCGCCGGGCGGAGCAGGGGGGCGAGGAACTTCGCGACGCCCTTGAACGTGAAATCGGCCGTGTAGGTCACCCGCGTCCCGGCTCCCTCGGGGTGGACCTCCATCGTGTCGTGGGCGACGACGGTCTTGTTCTCGCCGCGCAGGGCGAAGCGGGTCGGCGAGATCCGCTCGACGACGGTGTAGGTCAGCTCGGACTCCCGGCCCAGGAACGACGACACGTTGCGGTAGGTCGTGCCGACCCCGCCGTCGCCGGAGAGCAGCACCGTCGAGACGGTGCCGGGGTCCCACTCGGTGGTGGTGGTGAAGTCGCTGAGGTAGTCGAAGACGACGTCGGGGCTGGCCGTGGTGCGGACGGTGCGCTGCAGCTGCATGTCGTCACGCTAGCCGGAGGCCGGTCAGCGGGCGTTCTCCCTCAGCGTCGCGCCGCGCGCACCCCGCACGGTCAGCCCGGCGCTGGCCAGCGCCACCGTCCCGAACACCAGCGCGGTGGCGGCGGTGAGCAGCAGCAGCCGCGGCACGTCGACCGCGGCGACGAGGGCCGGTGTCGAGAGGTTCTCGACGTAGCCGAGCGTCACGGTGCGGAGGACGACGTACTGCGCCAGGGTGCCGGCCGCCAGGCCCGCGACGGCGGTGCCGCCGAGCACGACCGCGAACTCGCGGATGACGGCGGACATCACCGAGCCACGGGGCACGCCGACGACGCGCAGCGCCGCCGCGTCCCGGCGCCGCGCGGGCAGCTGGACGGCGGTGCTGACGAACAGGCCGGCCAGCGCCATGAGCAGCACGAGCACCGCGACCACGGCGTAGAGCCGCAGCGCGAGCGCGTAGGCGCCCTGGTCGAGGGTGTGCTGCACCTCGGCGAAGGTCGTGGAGATCGAGGCGCCGCGGTCCTGCAGGCCCTGGGTGACGGACTTCGGCGCATCGCTGCGGGCGAGCACGTAGACGGTGGACTTCTGCTCGTAGATCGTCCGGTCGGTGGTGAGCATCTTGTAGTCGATCAGGAGCCCGTTGGGCCCGAGGAACGGCACGCTCTGGGCGGTGATCACCGGGTCGACGGCGAACTCCGTCGAGCTGGTGCTGCCGAACGAGCCGGCCTGCGCCGACGTCGACGCGTCCACGCCCTTGACGACCGGCAGCGCGGTGGGCAGCGCGCCGGAGGCGAGCTGGGCGATGACCCGGTCGCCGCCGGAGTCGATGTCGACCTCGAGGCTGTCGCCGGAGCTGCGGATGTCGGTGACGGCCTCGGCGGCGGAGGAGTCGGGCGCGCGCACCCAGCCCGCCCCGTCGATGCCGCCCGTGACGGGCGTGCCGTCGACCTCGATGCCGCTGATGGTCAGCGTGCCCTTCATCTGCGCGGTCAGCGCGGCCGGACCGCCGATGGTCATGCCCTCGAGGTCGCAGCCCTTCGAGCAGTACGGCGCGGCGCCGGCCCTGCTGGAGGTGCCGGCCCCGAACGGGCCGAGGAAGACGTAGTGCGCGCGGTCGCCCTCGACGCCCAGCCGCAGCCGGACGTAGACGTCGCTGTCGCTCTCGAGCTGCTGGTCGACCGTGATCCCGATCCTGCGACCGGTCACCCGAGGGACGTCGGCCTTGAGGGCGAGCGCCGCGGCCACCTGCTCGACCGGGACGCCGGGGGTCCACTGCTCCTGCCAGGACGAGACCCGGGCCAGGCGCGAGGTGTCCGCGACGGTGTAGGTCGGGCCGAGCGTGTTGAGGCGGCTGACCGCCATCAGGTAGCGGCCGTCGGGGTCGAGGGTGTGGGTCAGGGCGACGGTGCGGTTCATCGGCAGCGGCGAGGTCCACACGACCGGCGCGGGAGCCGCGGTCGCGGCGACGCTGGCCCGCCACTGGGCGGCGGAGCCGTAGACGCCGGCGCCGAAGACGCAGATCGCGATCGCCGCGGTCACCGGCAGGATCACCAGCGTGCCCTCCTGGCGGCGGCTGATCGCCCGGGCGGCGACGAAGCTGGCCAGCGAGCGGGTCCGGCGACGGGCCCGGGTCCACCAGGTGGCTCCTCCGGCGGTGATCCGGGTCGCGGCCACACCGGCGACCACCGCGAGCAGCACCGGCAGGACCAGGTCGGTCACGTCGGGGTCGCCGGGCTTGCCGCCCGACAGCTTGCTCACGAGCACGGCGATCGCCGCGGCCACCAGCACCAGCTGCACGATGAGGCCGGTGCGGGAGGTCTCGCGGGGGCGACGTACGCCCGTGAGCTGCTCGGACAGCGAGACCCGCAGGACGAGCCCCACCGCCAGCACGGCCACGCCGATCGCGGCGAGCGCGACGGCACCGCCGGCCAGGATGGCCGTCCACGGGAGCGGCAGCGGCAGGCCCGGGACCAGCCACCAGCGGACCAGCCCCAGTGCGAGGCCGATGCCGACCACCGCGCCGGTCGGGACGGAGAGCAGCAGGAGGGTGATCGGCTCGGACAGGCCGAGCGCCCACATCTGGCGTCGGGACAATCCACGCAGCGAAGCCAGCGCGAGCTCGGGCAGCCGCAGGTCGGCCGCGGCCATCAGCAGCCGCAGCAGCAGGGCCAGCGCGACGAGCACGAGTGACAGCACGGCCGGGGCGATCGAGGCCTTGGCCGTGCGCTGCTGGGCGCGGACCTCGGCGGCGATCGCGCGGATGTCGTTGATGGAGGTGCTGCTCAACCGGCCGCCCTCGACCTCGGCGGCCTGCTCGATCGGAAGCGCGTCGGCGGCCGCCTGGGCGTCGTCGATGTCGGCGATCGTGAGGTCCGCCGGGGCGACGAGGCGCCGGTCGACCCGCACGCTCCAGGCCGACACCGGCAGCTCCCCGAAGGACGCGGGCACCGTGACGAACGGCGCCGGGGTGTAGGGCGTCACGACGCCCGTGCGCTCGTCGGTGCGGCGCGGGGTGCTGGCGAAGCGGCCGAGGTCGAACCAGTAGTCCTCCGCGCTCGGCGGCACCCGGTAGCTGCCGACCACGACGACATCGCCCAGGGGGTCGTCGATCGTGATGGTGTCGCCGATCGCGTGGTGGGTGTCGCGCAGGTCGCCGCCCAGCATCAGCACCTCGCCGGGCTGTTGCGGGCAGGCGCCGGTGACCTCGAGGTGGGCGCAGGCACCGCCGTCGGGCGTGGCGAGCAGCATGGCGATGCCACCCAGGGCCGACGCGCGCACGGACTCCAGCGAGGTCTGCGGCGCCGCGTAGGGGCCGGGGCCGCCGTCGGTGGCGTCGACGGCGTGCTGGACGGCGTCGTACGTCGTCCGCGTCGTGCCGGGGCTCGGGTCGAACGTCCAGGTCAGCCCGGTCAGCTGGTTGGGCGCCTCGTCGAGGCGGGTGACGAGGTAGGAGCTGGTGACCGCGACCTGGAAGATCGGGCCGAGCACGGCCGACCCGATCGCCAGCGCGGTGAGCAGCACCGACCCGGCCGAGAGCAGGCCGCGGGCCCGGAGGCCGCGGATGACGGTGGCCAGCATGGTCCTCATGCCGCGCCCTCCTCACGCAGGATGGCCGGACGGGTCCGGTCGGGGTGCAGCGCGCGACCGCGGCCGTTGACGACGAGCACGACACCCGCCACCACGACGGCGGCCACGACGAGCGGCCAGGCGGCCACGCCGGTCACGAGCGGCACCGAGTGGGTCGGCACGTCGACGAGGGAGAGGTGCGCGAGCAGGAGGCGTACGGCGAGCAGCGCGCCGCCCACCGTCGCGAGCACCGAGGCGATGGCGAGCCAGGCGATCTCGAGGCGACCCGAGCCCCGCAGCGTGGCCAGGTCGACGCCGACGACCCGCAGGGCCGCGACCTCGCGCGCCCACGCCGAGCGCTGGCGGCCGACGGCGGCGGCGAGCACCAGGAGGGCGGCCACGAGGCAGAAGACCGCCATCAGGGAGTAGACCCGGGCCTGGGTCGCGCCGGTCTCGTCGGAGACCGCGGCATCGACCTGGGTGAGGGTGCGCGGGTCGTGTCCGGCCGCGTCGGTCAGCTGTGCGAGCAGCGCGGCCGGGGTGTCGGCCCGGGCCAGCACCATCACCTGCGCAGCCGGGACGGTCGGCGGCGCACCGGCCGCGGCGCGCGGCAGGTCGGCGAGCAGGCCGTCGGCCTCGACGAGCGGGAGCGCGGGCACGGTGGCGAGCACCTGGGCCGGGCGCTCGTCGCCGCCGGTGGAGTCGAGCTGGGGGCGGCCGTCGAAGGTGACGCTGGGCGTGGCGAGCACCGGCATCTTCGGGCCGCTCGAGAGCGGCTCGGCCACCAGCGGTCGGTTGCTGGCCGGCGCGAGCAGGCCCTCGTCGACCACGACCGGGCCGCCGGGCTGGCCGAAGCGGCCCGGGAAGGCGGGCTTCCACGTCGTGGCCATCGCGTCGGTGCCGCCGAAGTCGAGCGCGGTCAGCACCCACGGCAGGGTGCGGTCGCCGCGGGTCCTGGCCAGGGTGACCGAGGTGATGACGCAGCCGCCGTCGCAGCCGGTCAGCGCCGCGCTGCCGGTCTGGGCGGCGCCCGTCAGCGGCAGCTCCACGCCGATCTCGGCGCGCTGGTCGGTGCCGTGCTCGTCGAGGTAGGCCACGACGACGCGTGGGCGCATCACACCGCTGGTCCGGGCGCTCACGCCCCGCACCGTCGCGGTCACGGTGTCGCCGGAGGCGACCGAGGAGTCCGCACCCCCCAGGCCGTCCACCTGGTCCGCGATCGCCGCGGCCGGGGTGTCGGCGTAGAAGTCGCCGAGGACCGCGGCGTAGCGGCCGGTGTCGAGGAAGGCCCGCCTGGCCGCCGCGCTCCCCTCGCCCGGCACCAGCACCGCCGCCATCAGGTAGCGGCCGTCGGGATCCAGGTCACGGGTCAGGGCCAGCGCGCCGACGGCGTCCTCGTCGACGTCGACCCGGAGGGGTGCGCCGCTGCGCAGCCGGGCGGTGTCGTCGGTCCAGCCGTTGACCTCGGTGGCGCCGGTGAGGGCGAGCGCGGCGACCACGGCGGCCGCGACCAGCACCCGGATCGGGGTGGCGGCGTCGGCGACGCGCGCCAGGCGGCGTACGCCGAGGAAGCCGGTCAGGCCGCCGTTGGCAGTGCGGCCGACGGCGAGCCGGGCGCTGATCCGGACCAGCCAGACGACCAGCTGGCCGATCGCCAGGCCGACGAGCGCCGGACCGGCCAGGACCAGCACGTCGGGGTGGCCGGGATCGGCCACGCCGCTGCGGTAGACCGCGACGACGGCGCCCACGACGATCAGGACGTCGGCGAAGATCGCGCCGGTGCCGGCCGGGTGCGGCCGCGAGGCGATCGAGACCTGCAGGTTGAGCGGCTCGCGCAGCGCGCTGAGCATGCCGAGCATCGTGGCGACCAGGCCGACCGCGACGATGCCGAGGCCGGCGAGGACGGCGGTGAGGCCGGGCAGCCCACCGGGCCCGCCGGTCCAGACGGCGGTCGCCAGCCACGACCCGGCGCTGCCGAGCACGAGGCCGGCCGCACCGCCGGCGAGCAGCACGAGCAGCGGCTCGACGGCGAGCAGGGTGGCGAGCTCGCCGCCCTGGAGGCCGCGCAGCCGGGCGATCGCGATCTCACCGCGCCGGGCGGCCGCGAGCTCGCGACCCGTTGCGGGCACGGCGAAGGCGCCGAGGACGAACAGCGGGACGGCCAGGGCCGCCGAGGTGTTCGCGTGCTGGGCGAAGCCGATCGTGGTGACGGCACCGGTCACGACGACCATGGTCAGGAGGAGGAGCGGCAGCAGCGTCCCCCTCCGGGACCAGGCGCCCCGGAAGGTGCGGATCACGAGTCGGTGGAGGGACGGCGGAAGGCGGCGTCCGCGTCGGCGGGCGTCTCGACCAGGACCGGCTCACCCGTGGGCTCGGCCGGCTCGGTCACCGGCTCGGGCGCGACCTCCTCGTCGAAGTGCGGCGGCGCCGCCTCCTCGATGATCCGGCGCTCCGGGTGGTCGAAGTGGTGCAGGTCGATCGGCTCGATGTGGTCGACCAGCTTGCCCTCGTCGAGCACGTAGTGCCGGTCGCAGGCGTCGACCACGGCCGGGTCGTGGGTGGCCACGACCACGACGGCGCCGCGGTCGGCCTCCTTGCGGAGCTCGGCCAGCACCAGGCCGCGGTTGCCCTCGTCGAGCTCGCTGGTCGGCTCGTCGGCGAGCAGCACCTGGGCGTCGACGCACAGGCCGCGGGCCAGCGCGACCCGCTGCATCTGACCACCGGACAGCTCCTCGACCTGGCGGTCGCCGAGGTCGGCGATGTGGAAGCGGGCGAGCGCCGCCTCGGCGCGCTCGTCGGCGTCGGCCGGCTTCACGCCGCGGGCGCGCAGGGCGACCGAGACGTTCTCGCGGGCGGACAGGATCGGGACCAGGCCATAGACCTGCAGCACGAAGGAGACCTCCGGGCGCGGGTCGCCGGTGCCCTGCCACATCGACTCCCCGGCGTACGACGCCGTGCCCGACGTGGCCTCGACGAGGCCGCCGGCGATGGAGAGCAGGGTGGTCTTGCCGGAGCCGCTGGGCCCGGACAGCGCGGTCAGCTCGCCGGCCTTGAACTCCAGGTCGACGTCGTCGAGGAGCGTGCGGGAGACGACGTAGGTGACGTGGTCGAGCTTCAGGCTCATGCCAGCTCCTCGGTCGTGCTGGCGGAGTGGTCGGCTGCGTGCTCAGCGGCGTGGTCAGCGGGGTGGCCAACGGGGTGGCCAACGGGCGCCTCGGGCGTGTCCGAGGGCCGGGAGACGACGAGCCGGTCGACGTCCTCGGGCTCGATCCGGACCAGGGTGCCCTGCGGCCACTGCTCGGCGAGGTGGGTCGGGAGGTGGACGACGCCCTCGGCGCCGATCACGACGTACTCGGCGCCGTCGCGGCCCTCGGCGCCGACCCGGCCGCCCTTCATGGTCACGGTGCGCGGGAAGGTCGCGGCGACCTCGGGCTGGTGGGTGACGACCACGATGGTGGTGCCGAGGTCGTCGCCGAGGTTGTGGATCAGCTCGATGACGTGGTCGCGGTCCTCGTGGCTGAGCTGGCTGGTCGGCTCGTCGGCGAGCAGCAGCTGCGGGCCGGTCGAGACCGCGCAGGCGAGGGCGAGGCGCTGGCGCTGGCCGCCGGACATGGTCGAGACAACCTGGTCGATCTGCTGGTCGAGGCCGACGACGCGGAGCAGGTCGATGTCCGCGACGGCGTCCTTGCGCTCCGCCGAGGTCATCGCGAGGCGGGCGAAGGCGATGTTCTGGCGGGCGGTCGCGTAGGCCAGCAGGTTGCGGGTCGAGCCCTGGAGCATGGTGCTGACGCGGCGGGAGCGGATCCGGGCGAGGTAGCGCTCCCCCATCCGCGAGATCTCCTCGTTGCCGAGGAAGATCCGGCCGGCGCTGGGCTTCTGGATGCCGCCGAGCAGCGTGAGGAGAGTCGACTTGCCCGAGCCGCTGGGTCCGAGGAACGCGACCCGCTCGCCGGGCTCGATGGTCAGGTCGACGCCCTGGAGGGCGACGACGTCGTGGCCCTCGAAGGTCCGGTAGAGATGCACGACGCCCTGGCAACGGATGCCGATGCCCCCCGGCCGACCGAGCTCGCCGATGTCGTAACGGACGTCCCGCCCGCTGTCCAGCGTGGTCACTTCACCCTCCCGCTCGGACCCCCCTGGTCCGGTGCACAGGACACCGTAGTGATGCACGTCAACGCAATTACGTCGAGCGGTTCGTTAGCCGGTTGTGACACACCGGCCTCCGAGCGACGCGGGGGCGTCACGCTGGACGCGGTTGGGGCGCAGGCCGCGTTCGGACGTAGGTTCTGGACCGTGGCGAGGCTCCGGGACGGCATCAAGGACCTGGTGGCGGACACGCGGCCCCTGCAGAACCCGCACTTCCGCCGACTGTGGACCGCCAACATCATCACGGTGATCGGCGCCCAGCTGACGGTCGTCGCGGTCCCGGCGCAGATCTACGCCGAGACCCACTCCTCGGCGTACGTCGGCCTCACCGGGCTCTTCGGCCTGGTCCCGCTCGTCGTCTTCGGGCTGTGGGGCGGCGCGCTCGCCGACGTCTTCGACCGGCGCACGATGCTGATCTGCACGACCACGGGCCTGATCGGCACCAGCGCGCTGTTCTGGCTGCAGGCGGCAGCGGGAGGCGGCCACGTGTGGCTGCTGCTGGGGCTCTTCTCGGTGCAGCAGGCGTTCTTCGCGGTCAACCAGCCGACCCGCAGCGCGGTGCTGCCCAAGCTGCTGCCGCTCGAGCAGCTGCCCGCCGCCAACTCCCTGAACATGACGATCATGCAGGCGGGCGCTATCGCGGGTCCGCTCGTCGCCGGCACGCTGATCCCGGTGCTCGGCTTCTCCTGGCTCTACCTGCTGGACACGCTCACGCTCTTCGCCACCCTCTCTGCGGTGGTCCGCCTTCCCCGGCTCGCCGTCGAGGGCGCACCCACGGCCACGCCCGGGCTGCGGTCGGTCGTCGAGGGGCTGGCCTATCTGCGCGGCCACCCGGTGCTGCTGATGTCCTTCGTGGTCGACCTGATCGCGATGGTCTTCGGCATGCCGCGGGCGCTCTTCCCGCAGATCGCCCACGAGGGCTTCGGGGGCCCGTCCGGCGGTGGCCTGGCGTTCGCGCTGCTGTTCGCCGCGATCCCCGCCGGCGCCGTCGTCGGCGGCGTCTTCTCCGGGTGGGTCTCCCGGGTCGACCGGCAGGGCCGCGCGGTCATCGTCTGCATCCTCGTCTGGGGCCTGGCGATGATCGGCTTCGGCGTCGCGGTCGGGCTCGCCGGCCACTGGCGCACCCCGATGCTCGGTGCCGCGGTCGCGATGCTGGTGCTCGGTGGGGCGGCCGACATGGCCTCGGCGGCGTTCCGCACGAGCATGCTCCAGAGCGCGGCGGCCGACTCGGTCCGCGGCCGGCTGCAGGGCGTCTTCATCGTCGTGGTCGCCGGCGGGCCGCGGATCGCGGACGTCGCCCACGGGGCCACGGCCGCGGCGGTCGGCACGGCCGCGGCGGCCGCCGGCGGCGGCGTGCTCGTCGTGGTCGGGACGGTCGTCGCGGCGATCGCCGTGCCGTCCTTCGTGCGCTACCGGATCACCCGGCCCACCGCCGAAGCGGCCTGAGCCTGGATCCACCGATGGCCGCCGTCGCGAGCGTCACCAGACGGGTGCGCTGGCAAGGCGACCGGGGCGAAGGCAGACTGGACGTCTTTCGAGCCTCGGCAACGTAGCCAGCGTGCCCGGATGGTGGCGCGCAGCAGGCGGAGATCGGTGGATGCAGGCTGTGCGGCCGGGCACGCCTACCATCGACCGGTGAATCCGAGCAGCACCGACGATCTCGACGCCGCCCTCGACGCCGCCCTCGACCCGGCTCTGGCGGCCGAGGCGGGCGTCGACCCCGAGGACCTCGCGACCACGGTGCGGGTGCTGCAGCAGCTGCACCACCTGCCCGAGGACCACCCGGACATCCGGACGGTCAAGCACGCGGCCTCGCACATGTACAAGGCGCTCAAGCGCGAGCGCCGCACCCGCAAGCGCGCCGCCGAGCTGGCCGCGGACCGGGCCGTCACCGAGCGCACCGCCACCGGCTCGCCGATGCGGATCGACGACGAGACCCAGGGCATCCCGCTGGTCTCGTCGGTCAAGGGCGCCTTCGCGGGCGAGCTGATCAACCCGCGCGGCTGCTACATCTGCAAGAACGACTACACGCTGGTCGACGCGTTCTACCACTACCTCTGCCCCACCTGCGCGGCGTTCTCCCACACCAAGCGCGACCAGCGCACCGACCTCAGCGGCAAGCGGGCGCTGCTCACCGGCGGCCGCGCCAAGATCGGCATGTACATCGCGCTGCGCCTGCTCCGCGACGGCGCCCACACGACCATCACGACCCGCTTCCCGAAGGACGCCGTACGCCGCTTCGCCGCCCTCGAGGACAGCGCCGACTGGCTGCACCGGCTCAAGATCGTCGGCATCGACCTGCGCGACCCCACCCAGGTCGTGTCGCTCGCCGACGAGGTCGCCGCGGCCGGCCCGCTCGACATCCTGATCAACAACGCCGCCCAGACCGTGCGGCGCTCCCCGGGCTCCTACAGCCAGCTGGTCGAGATGGAGTCGGCGCCGCTGCCCGACCACAGCGAACTGTCAGGGCTGCCCGAGATGGTCACCTTCGACCGGATCAGCGAGGCCCACCCCGCGGCGATCGCCGGCACCCTGCGCCAGCACGCCGTGGCCCACCACGAGGGCGAGTCGGTCGAGGAGGCGATCGCGGCGCAGACCGCGGCGTCGATGACCGCGCTGGCCCTGACCGCCGGCAACGCCAGCCTCGAGGCGCACCTCGCCGGGACCGCCGTCGACGCGGGCGGCCTGCTGCCCGACCTGCAGACGGAGAACTCCTGGACCCAGAAGGTCGAGGAGGTCGACCCGCTGGAGCTGCTCGAGGTCCAGCTCTGCAACGCGACGGCGCCGTTCATCCTGATCTCGCGGCTGCGGCCGGCGATGCGGGCGGCCCGCGCGGCCGGTGCGCGGCGTACCTATGTGGTCAACGTGTCCGCGATGGAGGGGCAGTTCTCCCGGTCCTACAAGGGCCCCGGCCACCCGCACACCAACATGGCCAAGGCCGCGCTCAACATGCTGACCCGCACCAGCGCGGGCGAGATGTTCGAGACCGACGGGATCCTGATGACGGCCGTCGACACCGGCTGGATCACCGACGAGCGCCCGCACCAGGAGAAGCTGCGGATCGCGGCCGAGGGCTGGCACGCGCCGCTCGACCTGGTCGACGGCGCGGCCCGCGTCTACGACCCGATCGTGATGGGCGAGGCGGGGCAGGACCTCTTCGGCTGCTTCGTGAAGGACTTCAAGCCGAGCCCCTGGTGACCCGCGAGTCGAGGGGTCAGGTGCCGGTCCGGTCCTGCCGGGCGACCTTCCGGTCGGTCAGCACGATCCAGCCGGCCAGCGCGGCGCCGGCGAGCACCGCGAACATGAAGAACCCCATCGCCAGCGCCGGGTAGCCCCAGATCCGGTGGTCGGTGGGCACCCGCATCATCAGGGCGGCGCCCAGGACGGTCGCCGCGATGATGATGCCCAGGGTGACCCGGTTGGCGACCCGCTGCAGCACCCGGTGGAGCCGCTCCTCGTCCATCGCCTGCACGCGCACGGAGAACTCGCCCTCGGCGAGGGCGTCGAGGATCCGGTTGGCGCGCTTGGGCAGCAGGGCGGTGAACTCCTTGGCCTCGATCGCGGCCGCCATCACCCCGGCCGGGCTCACCTTGAGCCCGCTGGTGAGCAGGTCGCCGACGTTGCTGCGGATGGCTTGGGCGGGGTCGAAGTCGGGGTCGAGGTGCAACGTGACCCGGTCCAGGTTGAGCAGCGCCTTGCCCACCATCGACATCTCGGCCGGCGGCCGGAGCCCGTGCTGGCCGGAGGTGCGGCTCAGCTCCATCAGCACGGTGCCCGCCTGGACGTCGGACCCGGCGACGGCCGCCTCGGTCACCAGGTGGGCGACCTCGTCCCGGAAGGCGGCGGCGTCGTAGTCGTCGAGCGGGTGGCCCATGCCGGCCAGCACGGCGGCGGCCTCGTCCCCGTCCCCGTCCCCGATCGCCAGGAGCAGCCGGACCAGGCGGTCCTGGAGCCGCCCGGGGACCGTGGTGACCATGCCGAGGTCGAGCAGGCCGAGCCGCCCGTCGTCGGTGAGGAGCACGTTGCCCGGGTGCGGGTCGGCGTGCAGGACGCCGTCCTGGAGCATCAGCTTGAGGTAGCAGGCGAAGAGCTGGTCGACCATCGGCCGCGCCTCGACCTCGAGCAGGCCGAGCGGACCGACGTCGGTGACCTTGCGGCCGTCGAGCCGCTCCATCGTGAGCACCCGCGAGCTGGAGTGGTCCGGGACCGGCTCGGGGACGACCAGCAGGTCGTAGCCGGCGCACAGCTCCCGGAACTTCGCCAGGTTGCGGGCCTCGCGCCGGTAGTCAAGTTCGCCCGCCAGGGAGCGCCGGAACTGCGTGAGCAGGTCGCCGAAGCCGTAGCGCCGGCCCGCCCCCGTGTGCCGGTCGGCCAGGCCGGCGAGCTTCGCGAGCACCTCCATGTCCTCGCGCGCCTGGTCGCGCGCGTCGGGACGCTGCACCTTCACCACGACCCGGCGGCCGCTCGGGAGGGTGGCCCGGTGGACCTGCCCGAGCGAGGCGACGGCCATCGGCTCGGGGTCGAAGTCGGCGAAGAGGTGGCGGATCTGGCCGCCAAGCTCGCCCTCGACGATCTCCTGCACCTGCTCGAAGGGGAACGGCTCGGCCGCGTCCTGGAGCCGCGCGAGCGCGGTCGTGTACGCCGTGGGCAGCAGGTCGAAGCGCGTGGACAGCAGCTGCCCGAGCTTCACGTAGGTGGGCCCGAGGTTCTCGAGGTCGCGCGCGAACGCCTCGGCCTCGTCGACGTCGCCCGCTGGCATGTCGTCGTCGATCGAGAACTCGTCGAGACCCGCCCCGGCGAGCAGGTCGGAGCGGCCGTGGCGGACGAGCAGGCGGGCGAGCGCGGCGTACCGCTGGGTGCTCGACGTCGGGGTTCCCATGGGGCCAGCATGCCCGGGAGGCGGGCGCGCCGGACCACCCGGCCGGTTGCCGCCTCGTCAGCGGGCCAGCAGGCCGCGGACGTACTTCGCCTGACCGAGGTGCTGCAGCCCGTCGCCGGTCACGCTGACCAGCCGGACGCCCAGGGTGACCGGCGGGTCCCAGCGCTCGTCGACGACCCGGTCGAGGTCCGCCTCGGTCACGGTCTTGAGGAACGCCACGGACCGCTCGTGGACGGCGGTCAGGTAGGCGGCGAGCAGGCCCGCGGACGCGCGCACCCGGCCCGCCTCCTCGCGGGTGTGGCCGTAGCCGGTGGCGGCGGTGTCGAAGGGGAAGTGGAAGCGCGCGTCGAAGCCCTGCTCGGTCCACACCTGCTCGGTCCCGGCGACCTCGGCGACGTGGTCGTCCTGGATCCGGGTGAGGTGCCAGACCAGCCAGGAGATGGAGTTGGCGTCGGGCCCGACCCGGTGGGTCAGCTCGTCGGGCTCGAGGCCCTCCACGACGGCGCACCCGCCCTCGGCGATCCGCCCGAAGGCGTCCAGCAGGAGCTCGGCAGGGGTCATGCCCTCGAGGCTATGCCGCGGTCGGCGCCGAGCCCATCCCACAGATCGGTGACCACGGCTGTCATGATCCGGCCGTGGACAGGTCCCGGGCGTCGTACGCCGTGCTCGCGCTGCTCGTCGCCGCCTCGCTGGCGATGACGGTCTGGGTGGTCGGTGCGCGCCACGAGCTCGGCCAGGTCGAGGCGGAGTGGGCCGGGGCGCCGGCCTGCACCGGGGCGAGTGTCAAGCCCTACCGGGACGGCTGGGTGATCGGCGCGCGGCCTGCCATGAGCTGCCGCATCACCCTGGCGGTCACCAACCGCTCGGGCCGCGACGTGCACGTCGACAGCGTCGTCGCGCCGGGCCTCGGGAGCATGGCGGGCGGCACCGCCGTCGCCCGGACGAAGGCCGACACCAACCCCGACGGGCTCGACGCCGAGCTCCCCGTCGATCGGGTCGTGCGCGACGGGCGGACCGTCAAGGTCACCCTCGAGATCGGC
Organism: Nocardioides ginsengisegetis; assembly: GCF_014138045.1. Classification (NCBI taxonomy): domain Bacteria; kingdom Bacillati; phylum Actinomycetota; class Actinomycetes; order Propionibacteriales; family Nocardioidaceae; genus Nocardioides; species Nocardioides ginsengisegetis. The sequence goes on along the minus strand of NZ_JACGXA010000003.1, from coordinate 109,064 downwards.
TTCCGCGACGGTGCCTGCGGCGGCGACGACGCCGACGGGCTGCTGTCGGTCGCGCACTGGCCCGAGGTCGGCCTCTCGCTGTGGCAGCGCACCGCCCTCGTCCCCGCCGACCGCACCCTCTACGTCCGCGACGCCAGCGGCTCGTCCTGCCCCTGAGTCAGGCCAGGAGGTCCCGGGTGATCTCGTCGACCGTGGAGACGCCGGTGAGCGCCATCGTGAGGTCCAGCTCGGCGAGCACGTGCTCCATGACGGCCTGGGCCCCGGCGGCGCCACCGAGCGCGAGGCCGTAGACCCACGGGCGTCCGACGAGGACCGCCGAGGCGCCGAGCGCCAGCGCCTTGAAGGCGTCGGCGCCGCTGCGGACGCCGGAGTCGAACAGCACCGGGATCCGGTCGCCGACCTCCTCCACGATCCGCGGGAGGGCGTCGAGCGAGCCGATCGCGCCGTCGACCTGGCGGCCGCCGTGGTTGGAGACCACGATGCCGTCCATGCCGTGCTCGATCGCGAGCGCGGCGTCGCGCGGGTCCTGGATGCCCTTGAGCAGGATGGGCAGGGAGGTCCGCGAGCGCAGGTAGTCGAGGTTGTCCCAGGTCAGCGTGGACCGGGAGAACACGTCGAGGAACGTCTCGACCGCCGCCCGCGGCACCGGCGAGCGCAGGTTGTCGACGAACCCACCGGGGTAGTGCCGGGCCATCGAGAACAGCGCCTTGACCGCGGACAGCGTCGGCCGCGGCGTCGGCTCGGACGACGGGGTCGCCGCCCGGGCCTCGGCGAGCGCGCGGAACGCCGGGTCGCTGGTGTACTGCGCGATGCCCTCGGCCCGCGCGAACGGGAGGTAGCCGAGGTCGAGGTCGTGGGTGCGCCACCCGAGCACGTGGGTGTCGAGCGTGACGACGATGGCCTCGCTGCCGATCGCCTCGGCCCGCCGCACGAAGGAGTCGACGACGGAGTCGTTCCGGCTCCAGTAGAGCTGGTACCACCGCGGCGAGTCACCGAGCGCCTCCGCGGTCTCCTCCATCGGGATCGAGCCCTGCGTCGAGATCACCATCGGCAACCCCAGCGACCGGGCGGCCGCGGCGACCGCCCGCTCGGCCTCGGGGTGCGCCATCTCGAGCACGCCGATCGGCGCGAAGAGGACGGGCGCGGGGATCCGGCGGCCGAACAGCTCGACCGACAGGTCGCGGTCCTCCACGTCGACCAGCATCCGCGGCACGATCCGGTGCTTGTCGAAGGCCTGGAGGTTGGCCCGCACCGTGCGCTGCTGCCCGGCACCGCCCGCGACGTAGGCCCACGCCTCGGGGCTCATCCGGCGCTCCGCCTCGGCCTCGAGAGCCGCCGGCTCGACCGGTACGACGGGCCGGCGACCGAAGACGCCCTCGCGGTAGATCCGGCTCTGCACGGCGCGGCCGACGGAGATCGCGGCCTGGGCCGCGCGGGCGGTCAGCGGGTCGGTCTTGGTCTCGGTCACGCGCACTCCTCAGGAGGTGGGTCGGTCCAGGGCCAGCTTCTCCAGCCGACCGGTCAACGCGGCAGCACGGTGGGCGTTACCGTGCAGCCCGACGTAGCGCTCGCGGAACGCCGCGAGGAGCGCGTCGTCGAGCCGGCGTACGGCGCCCGGCGGGTAGCGGTAGTCCATCCGCGCGGTCAGGTCGAGCGCCTCGACGGTCCGCAGCACGTCGGCCAGCTCGACCAGCGAGGTGACGCCGAGCTCGAGCAGCAGCCCGGAGATCCAGGTGTAGTGGTCGGTGCGCGACCAGCCGGCGTCGGCGTACTGCCCGGCCAGGAACGCCGCGAGCTCGCGCGGGTCGATGCGCGGGTCGTCGTCCTCGGGCGCACTCGGCTCGCTCGGCGCCACCTGGGTGGTCAGCCGGTCCCGGATCGTGGAGAACTCGCGGTCGGCCAGCTCCAGCAGCCCGGCCGCGAGCGTGAACCGCCGGTCGAAGTCCGGCACGTGCTCGTCGGGGATCGTGCCCTTGTAGCGGATGTCGTGCTCGAACTCCGCCCACGCGTGCTGCAGCACGGTCCGGATCTGCACCTGCGCGCGGAGCCCGGCGAGGGCGGCGTACGCCGGCTCCCCCTCGCGCGTCGCGTCCAGCCCGATCAGCAGGTGCCGCGAGGCGTAGCCGAAGCGGCCCTGGCTCGCGGTCTCCTGCCCCATGTCGCGGTCGTCGTGGATGACGACCTGGTCGCCGAGCAGGTCGGCGACCGCGGCGACGTCGCTGTGCACGTAGGTGATGACGCGGATGCCGATCGTGTCGGTGATGTCGCGCAGCGGGTCGACGAAGACCGGGACGCCGTCGACGGTCCGGGCCGCCTTGGCCGCGAACGAGGACACGCTCTTGGCCCGGCCGGTGACGCTCAGGTAGTTGATGCCGGCCTCGTCGAGGACCGACTCGACGAGCTCGACGAAGGCGGCGCCGGCCTCGCGCAGCTCGGCGTGGCGGGCGGCGTACTCGCTGATCGCGGCCTGGACGACCTCCTGGCGGGCGAGGTCCTCCGTGCGCAGCGTGGGGGTCACGATGTAGCCCTCGGTCAGGTAGGCCTCGGGGTTGCCGTAGGTCGTGGTGCGCTCGGGCCAGCGGTGCGCGAAGAGCGCGACGTAGGCGCACACGACGGCGTCGACCTGGTCCTCGACGACCCGTAGCTCGGCCTTCTTCGTCGCGGTCTCCACCGCCCGGCGCAGCGCCGACCACGCGCCGTTGGTGCGGACGACGCCCTCGACGAAGCCCATCAGCACGAGCAGCTCGGACCGCAGCTGGTCGAAGGAGCGGCCGGGCTTGTCCTTGTACTTCAGCGTCCGGGGCAGCCCGAACAGCACGACGGTCGCGGGGTGCGGGTAGACCTCGATCGCGCGCCGGTCGCGGCCCGACCGCGGGTCCATGTCGAGGCCGAGCCGGGCGACCAGCCGGCCGCCGCGGGAGCCGTGGGCGAACTCCGGCTTGCCGGTGTTGGAGGGGTGGGTGCCGGCCTCGAAGCGGCGGAAGTCCTTGCTCAGCGCGCGCTCGGCCGGCCGCGACCCGGTCGGGTTGGTGACGACCAGGGGGGCGTCGATCGCGACCAGGCAGGGACCGTCGACCCAGGAGCCCAGGGCCTCGACGATCTCGTCGTCGTTGCCCGCCGCCTGGACGTGCACGAGGGCACCGTCAGCGTCGAGGACCGCCAGCCCGGTGGGCTTCTTCTCCCCCCAAGCGAGGTCCACGCCGACGAAGTGCATGTGCGCAGCCTGCACCATCGGCGCCCGCTCGGCACGGGTACACCGTCCGCCGGCCCAGCCAGACGGCCAGCGCCGCGATCGCCAGCCCGGCGAGGTCGTCGACGGCGAAGTGCCAGCCGAGGTAGATCGTGGCGACCAGGGTGCCGGCGAGGAAGAGCGTCATCGCGCGGGTCGCGCGGCGCATCCCGTGGTGCCTGACCATCAGCAGGATCACCGTCGTCACCCCGACGTGCAGGCTCGCGAACGCCGAGACCTGGGCGAAGGAGTCGTGCCAGCCCGGATGTGCGAGCAGCTGGTCGCGCTGGGCGAGGTAGCGGGCCTGGGTGTCGGTCACGATCGTGTCCGGCAGGCCCGCGAAGTCCTCCGGCGACTGGTGGAAGGGCCCGAGCGAGGGGACCAGGTAGTAGGTGCCGACCCCGAGGATCCAGACCCAGACCATCGAGGCGATGAAGAACCAGCCGTCCCGCACCCGGTCGGTCAGCGCCAGGGCCGCCACGAACGCCACCGACACCAGGGTCGGGAAGGACTCGTAGATCGCGATCAGGACGTACGCCGCGAGGTGCTGGCCCAGCAGGTCGTGCAGCAGCACGGCCGGTGAGTGGCCCAGGAACAGCGCCTCGTCGACGCGGGTCAGCAGCGCGTCGCGCTCGGTGTTGAGGACGTCCCAGCTCTTGAGGTTGTGGTAGCAGAAGTAGACCGCGTGGTAGGCCGCCAGTCCGGCCAGCACCAGCCCGGTCCGGGTCGGTGTCCAGCGCGCCCGGAGGGTCGCCCACACGGTCGCCGGCGTGCGGAGCCCGCGCGGCGTGCGACGTACGGCGTCGACCGCGGCGAGTGCCACCAGCAGCGCGAGGGTGATCGTGATGCGGGTCCGGAGGATCTCGCCGCCGGGGTCGCGGACCGGGATCCCGACCTCCCACGAGCGCCAGGCCGTGACCGCCGCGAAGGCCAGCACGACCAGCCAGACCCGGCCCACCCAGCCCATGTCGGGCTCGTCGGTGCCCGGGTCGGCGGCGTCTCGTACAGGGCTGACGGCGCGCGAGAGGTCGGCGAGGGAGGTCACGGCCGAAGGGTGGCCGCCCGCGCCTGCACCCTGCCTGACCGGGGTCGACACGTTCAGGTGGCTGGCAGGCATCGCGCCGGACGATCGCGGCATGACCACCGCTGTCGTCGCCCCGGCCCGACCGGGCCCGTGGGCGGCCGCCCGCACCCTCGTCGTGGTCGCGGCGGTCACGGCCCTGTTCGTGGTCGTGGTGCCGCGGGTCTCGGGCGCGCCCTGGGCCCTCGTCGGACAGCAGCTCGCCCGCGTCCCGGTGCCGGAGCTGGGCCTCCTCGGCCTGCTCTGGGCGACCGGCCTGCTCCTGCACACCATCACGCTGACCGGCGCCCTGCCCGGCCTCACCCACCGCCGCGCGCTGACCCTGAGCCTGACCGGCAGCGCGGTCGCCAACGTGCTGCCGCTGGGCGGCGCGGCCGGGATCGCCCTGAACTACCGGATGGTCCGGGCCTGGGGGCACGACCGGGCGGCCTTCGCGGCGTACACCGTCGTCACCAACACCTGGGACGTCCTCGCCAAGCTGCTGCTCCCCCTGCTGGTGCTGCCGGTCGCGCTGCTGCTCGACCACGGCGCGCTCACGCGCTGGGCCGGTACGGCGACCGTCGCCACGGTGCTCCTGGCCGTCGCGGCCGCGGTCGTGGCGGTCCTGGCCGCCAGCCCCGTGTGTGCGGAGCGGACCGGCCGGGCCGTCGACCGGGCCGCCCGGCCACTGCTGCGCCGGCTCGGCTCGACCCGCGAGCCGCACGTCGAGGCGTGGCTGCTCGGCCTTCAGTCGCAGTGCAGCTGGCTGGTCCGGCACCGCTGGCGCCAGCTGACGCTGGGGATGAGCGCCTACACCGCGATGCTCGCCCTGCTCATGCTCGCCTGCTTCGCCATCGCCGGTGTCGGGATCGGGCCCGGCGCGGTGCTGCTGGCGTTCGCCGTCGAGCGGCTGCTCACCCTGGCCGGGCTCACCCCGGGCGGCGCGGGCGTCGTCGAGGTCGGCCTGGTGGGCGTCGCGGTCGCGCTCGGTGGCGCGCCGGTGGCGGCGGTGGCGGGCGTGCTGCTCTACCGCGTCTTCACGTTCGGCATCGAGATCCCGGTCGGCGGCGCCGGGCTCGCCGCGTGGCTGTGGGCCCACCGGTGAGGCGGGTCCTGCACGTCACCGACTGCTACCTGCCGCGGCTCGGGGGCATCGAGATGCACGTCTCCGACCTGGTGGCCCACCAGCGCGCCGCCGGCTCGGACGCCCGCGTGCTGACCACGACGCCCGACCCCGACGCCACTGACCCCGCCTGGGTGCACCGGCTCCCCGCATCGGGGCCGCTCGCGCTCGACGCCGCCATCGCCGAGGTGCTCGCCGCTCAGCGCCCCGACGTGGTCCACGTGCACGTCTCGGTCTGGTCGCCGTTCGCCAGCATCGCCGCGCGCCGGGCCGCAGCACTCGGCCTCCCCACGCTCGTCACCATCCACTCGTTGTGGACCTACCTCGGCCCGCTCCCCGCCCTGGCCCGCGGCGTCCTGGGCCTCCGCGACTGGCCCGTGCACTGGTCGGCGGTCAGCGACCGCGCCGCCGGGCCGATCCGCGCGATGCTCGGCCCGGACGTGCCGGTCGACGTCCTCCCCAACGCGGTCGACCCGGCCGACTGGCGGCTGCCCCCGGCCCTCGTGGACGTGCCGACCCTGGTCACCGTCGGCCGGCTCGCCTGGACCAAACGACCCCTCGCGCTGGCCCGGATGCTGCGTGACCTGCGAGGTCGGCTGCCCGAGGACATGCCGGTCCGCGCCGTGGTCATCGGGGACGGCCCGCAGCGCCCGCGCCTCGAGGCCTACCTGCACCGGCACGGCATGGCCGACTGGGTCTCGGTCCCCGGCCGCCTCGAGCGGAGCGCGATCCGCGACCACCTCGCCGCCGCCTCCGTGTACGTCGCCCCCGCGGTCCTCGAGTCGTTCGGCATCGCGGCCCTCGAGGCGCGCTGCGCCGGCCTGCCGGTCGTGGGCAGCAGCCGCAGCGGCCTCGGCGAGTTCGTCACCCACGGCGTCGACGGCCTGCTCGCGGACTCCGACGACGGCATGGTCGACGCACTCGTCGAGCTCCTGACCACGCCCGGGCTCCGAGCCGACATCGCGGCCCACAACCGGCAGGTCGCCCCCGACCTGGGCTGGGACGTGGCCCGGGCCCGCACCGACGCGCTCTACGACCGGGCCGTCCTGCGTGCCGGCGATCGACGTACGGCGGTGGCCGGATGAGCTGGACGGTCGTCTCGTTCCACGCCCACCCCGACGACGAGGCGCTGCTCGTGTCCGGGACGCTGGCCCGTGCCGCGGCGCAGGGGCACCGGGTCGTGGTCGTGGTCGCGACTGCCGGCGAGGCCGGGCTGGCCGAGGACCGCACCGACCTCGGGGACCGCCGTCTCGCGGAGCTGGAGGCCTCGGCCGCCGCCATCGGCGCGGCCCGCGTCGAGGTGCTCGGCTACGCCGACTCCGGCTGGCCGGCGCCGGTCCGGGGACGCGGCACGACCTTCGCGACCACGGACGCGCGTCGGGTCGCGGAGGACCTCGCGGCGATCCTCGTCGAGGAGGAGGCCGACGTGCTCACGATCTACGACCCCGCCGGCGGCTACGGCCACCCCGACCACGTGCAGGTGCACCGCGCCGGACTGGTGGCCGCCGCCCTCGCCGGCACGCCGGTCGTCCTGGAGGCGACGATCGACCGGCAGTCCCTGCAGCGCGCCGTGGGCTGGCTGGCCCGGCTCGCCCGCGTCCTGCCGCTCCCCGCCCTGCCGACGCTGGACGCCGCCTACACCGCCCGCGCTGACCTCACCCACCGCGTCGACGTCCGCGACCACCTGGCGGCCAAGCGCGCCTCGATGCGGGCCCACGCCTCCCAGGCGACCGGGGATGGCGGCGCCCGGACCCTCGCGCTGCTGCTCCGGCTGCCGGCTCCGCTGGCCCGGCGCGTGCTCGGGACCGAGTGGTTCCGCGAGGTGGGCCGCGCGCCCGGGCGGCCCCTGCTCGACGACGTCTTCGCGTCCCTGCGCTGACGCTGCAGCATTCAGGTTGTCGGCAGCAACAGCGAGCCACGCTTCGACCATGACCGCGATGCTCGAGGGCCCGGCGACCGCTTCCCCGTCGCTGTGGCACTCGCGCCGTCGGGGTCCCGGCTTCCCGTTCCTGGACCCCGAGGACGGGCCGGCCGAGGTGCACATCGTGTCCGGCAGCTTCGGGGCGGGCCACGACGCGGCCGCCCGCGAGATCGCGATCCGGCTCACGGCTCAGGGCCACCTGGTGCAGGTCTGGGACGTCGTCGACCTGTTCCCGGCCGCGATCGGACGGATCCTGCGCGCGGCGTACCTCAAGCAGCTCGAGGTCAGCCCCACCTCGTGGGGCGTGCTGCTGCGCCACCTCCAGCCCGGTGGCGTCCTGCACCGCCTGGTCACGCGGGCGCTGGCCATCACCGCGCGCCGGTTGCTCGGGATCGCCCGCGGCTCCGACCTGGTCGTCTCCACGCACCCGTTCGCCAGCCAGGCCCTGGGCCGGCTCCGGATGCGCGGCCGGCTCACCACGCCGGTCGTCACCTACCTGACCGACCTCTCCGTCCACCCGCTGTGGGTGCACCGCTTCGTCGACCACCACCTCGCGCTGCACGACATCGCCGCCCGCCAGGCCGTCGCACTCGGCGGCCGGGCCAGCGTCATCGAGCCGCTCGTCCCGCACGTCGATCCCGACCTGGTCGCCCCCGAGGGCACCCGCGCAGTCTGCCGCGCCGCGTGGGGGCTCGAGCCCGGGACCCGCCTCGCGCTGGTCGTCGGCGGGTCGCTCGGCATCGGGGAGCTCACCGCCGCCGCCCTCGACGTCCTCGCGACCGGACTCGCCGTGCCCGTGGTCCTGTGCGGCCACAACGCCGTCCTCCAGCGGCGGCTCGAGCTGGTCACCGGTGTGGTCGCGCTCGGCTGGCGCGACGACCTGCCCACCCTGCTGCGTGCCGTCGACCTCGTCATCCAGAACGCCGGCGGGTTCACCTCGCTGGAGGCGCTCGACGCGGGCGTCCCGGTGCTGACCTACCGCTGCCTGCCCGGCCACGGCATGACCAACGCCGCCGCCCTCGAGGAGGCCGGCCTGGTCCCCTGGGTGCGGTCCCCCGAGGAGCTCTCGCCCGCCCTGGTCGAGGCCTTCGCCCAGCCGCAGGCGCCGCTGCCGGCGCCCACCCGCCCCACCCTCGTCCACGCCCTCGCCACCCAGCGGGTGCCGGCATGAAGCGGGCCGCCCTGGCGGCCGCCGCCGTCGTGGCGCACGCTCCGGCGCTCGCCTCGATCGGCCCGCTGCGCCGCCACCTGCTGCCCGGCCTGTCCGGGGTCGGCCCCGGCCCGCACATCGCGCTGACCTACGACGACGGGCCCGACCCGGCCACGACGCCGTACTTCCTCGACCTGCTCGAGGCCCACGGCCGCACCGCGACCTTCTTCCTGCTCGGCGCCCACGCGGCCCGGCACCCCGTGCTCGTCGCCGAGATGGCGGCCCGCGGCCACGAGCTGGCCGTGCACGGCTGGGACCACACGTGCGTCGCCCTCAAGCGGCCGGGCACCCTCGCGCGGGACCTCCGCGAGAGTGCCCGGCTCCTCGAGCAGCTGACCGGCGAGGCCCCGCGGTGGTACCGCCCGCCCTACGGCGTCCTCACCACCCCGGCCCTGTACGCCGCCCGGGCGGCCGGACTGCGCACCGTGCTGTGGACCGCGTGGGGCCGGGACTGGGAGGCCGGTGCGACCCCGGCCCGCATCGTGCGCACCGTCGAGCGACGGCTCGCCCCCGGCGGCACCGTGCTGCTGCACGACACCGACCGCACCTCGGCGCCCCGCTCCTGGGAGCGCACGCTGGCCGCGAGCGCGATCCTGCTGGACCGTTGGGACCGGGACGGACAGGACCTTGGGCCCCTCCGCGACCACGGCTGCGACGCGAGACTGGCCGCGGAGGCAGCCCCATGAGCTCGCTCGCCCCGCTCCACCACTCCCCCGGCCACGGGTCGCAGGACCGGACCCGGACGTCGCCGTGGTGGTCGCCGCGCCAGGTGCCGTGGGGCGTGCTGGTCGCAGCCCTCGCCGGCGCGGCCGCGTGGGCGCCGTACGTCACCAAGCCCCTGAGCTCCGACGAGGGCGGCTTCCTGATGGTCGCCGCGCAGTGGTCCCCCGGCACCTCGCTCTACGGTGACTACTGGGTGGACCGGCCGCCGCTGCTGATCCAGCTCTTCGACCTGGCGGGCGGCGCCGTCGGGCTGCGCCTCATGGGGATGCTCGCCGTGGTCGTCACCGTCCTGCTCGCGGGCCGGGTCGGTCACCAGCTCGCCCCGTGGAGCCGCTCGGTCCCGGTCTGGTGCGCCGCCACCGCCGCGGTCTTCCTCTCCACCCCGCTCTTCGGGATCGGCGAGGTCGACGGCGAGGTGCTGGCCCTGCCGTTCGTCATGGCCGGCCTGGCCGCCGCCCTCCAGGCGTACGCCGATCCCGTCGGCCGCAACAGCCGCACCTGGTGGCTGCTCGCCGGGGCGTCCGGGGCCTGCGCCGCGCTGGTCAAGCAGAACCTCCTCGACGTCTTCGTCGCGGTCGCGGTGCTGACCGTGCTGATGGTCCGGGCGGGGGCGAGCCGGGCGGTCGTCCGGCGGGCGGCGTACTCCGTCGTCGGAGCGGGGGTCGTCACCGCGCTCGCCGTCGGCTGGGCGGCCGCGCGCGGCACCGACCCGGTCGAGCTGTGGGACGCGATGGTGACGTTCCGCTTCCAGGCAGCCGCGGTCATCCACGCCTCGTCCACGGCCACCACGCCCGGGCGGGCGATCGGGATGACCCTGGCGGCGCTGCTGTCGGGCGCGATCCCGATCGTGCTGCTGCTCGGCTCCACGTTCCTGCTCCGGCGACGGTTCACGCGGGCGCACGCGCTCGCCGTGGCCCTGCTCGCGTGGGAGGTCGTCGGGGTCGTGGGGGGCGGCAGCTACTGGCTGCACTACCTGATCGGCGCGGTCCCCGGACTGGTCGTCGCCGTCGCCGCGACCCTCACCCACTCCCGGCTGCACCGGTTCGCCACCCGCGCCCTCGTCGCACTCGCGGCCGTCTCGGCCGTGGTCTCCCTCGGCCTGGTCGTGCACGCCCACCCCACCTGGCGCGAGGACGCCGCCGTCGAGTCCTACCTGCGCACCCACGCCCACCCGGGCGACACCGGCGTGATGGCCTTCGGGCACCCAGACGTGCTCCGGGCGGCCGGACTGGCCAGCCCCTACGAGGAGCTGTGGAGCCTGCCGGTCCGGGTCCGCGACCCGCAGCTGGCCGAGCTGACCCGCGTGCTGGAGGGACCGGCGCGGCCGACCTGGGTCGTGGTGAGCGGCTCGACCCTGGCCACCTGGGGCGTCGATGACCGCAACGCCCAGGCGGCGCTCGTCCGGCTCTACCACCCGGTGACCGCGCTCGACGGCTACACCGTCTACCTGCTCGACGGTGTCCCCGGGCAACGCTGACTACAGAGCGCCCAGCCCGTCCTCGCGCTGGCGCAGCAGAGCCTCGACGATCCGCGCCACCAGCGGCAGCGGCAGCTCGCGGTCGAGCGGGAAGCGCGCGGTGGCCCTGGTGGCCCGGTAGGGCCTGAGCTCCCGCTCGAGGGCGCCGTCGGTGTCGTCCTCGGCGGGCGTCGGGTAGAGGCTGAGGTAGCTCGTCCAGCCGGCGAAGTGGACCAGCGCCCGGCCGTCCAGCTTGTAGGTCGGCATCCCGTAGGAGATCAGCTCGACGGCCGCGGGCGCCGCGGCCCTCACGGTCGCCCGCATCGCCTGCAGCTTCACCTGCACCTCGACGGGGAACGACGCGACGTACTCGTCGACCGTGTCGTACCTCTGTGCCACGCCGTCCTCCTGTCGCCGGATCCCCGCGGGCCTACGATCCACCACGTGAGCCGGCTGATCCACCTCAATGGTCCTCCCGGGATCGGGAAGTCGACGCTGGCACGCCGCTACGTGGACGAGCACCCGGGCGTCCTCGACTGCGAGATCGACGTCCTCCGCACCCTCGTCGGGGGATGGGAGGCCGACTTTCGCGGGGCCGGGGCCCTGGCCCGTACGGCGGCGCTCGCCCTGATCTCCGAGCACCTCGCCACCGGCCACGACGTGGTGCTCCCGCAGCTGGTGGCCCGGCTGAGCGAGCTGGAGCGGTTCGAGGCGGCCGCCCGGCAGTCCGGCGCGGACCACGTCCACGTCCTGCTCACCGACAACCCCGTCGCCGCGGTCGACCGGTTCCACCGGCGCGTCACCCGCGACCCCTGGCACCACCACGCCAGGCAGGCCGTCGCGGCGATGGGCGAGGCCGGCCTGATCGCCCAGCACCGGGCCCTGTTCGACCTGGCCGCGCACCGCGCGCACACGATCATCATCCGCAGCCACGACGGCGATCCCGACAGCACCTACGCGCACCTCCTGGAGGCCCTGCAGTGACCGGCTCTCACGATCCCGTGCCCGTGCAGGACCTGTCCGCCGTGCCCTGGCCCGTGCGGACCGAGCGGCTCTCGATCCGGCCGGCCACGGTCGCGGACCTCGAGCCGACGTGGGAGTTCCGCCGGCGGCCCGAGGTCAGCGCGTGGCTGACCTCGCTGCCCAGCGACCTCGAGGGTTACCGCGACCGCTTCGACCGGCCGCTCCGGCTGTCGCGCACGCTCGTCATCGAGCTCGGCGAGCCCGGCGGCCCGATCGTCGGCGACCTGATGCTCTGGCTCAAGGACGCCTGGGCTCAGTCGGAGGTCGAGGAGCAGGGCCGCCGGAAGCAGGTCGAGCTCGGCTGGGTGGTCCACCCCGACCACGCCGGTCGCGGCATCGCCACCGAGGCCGTCGCCGCGCTGCTCCGCGTCTGCTTCGAGGACCTCGGCGTGCACCGGGTCGAGGCGCTCTGCTTCGCCGACAACGAGGCGTCGTGGCGGCTGATGGAGCGGGTCGGCATGCGGCGCGAGGCGCACTACGTCGCCGAGTCGCTGCACCGCTCCGGCCGCTGGCTGGACAGCTACGCCTACGCGGTGCTCGCCGACGAGTGGCGGGACCGCTCCTAGCCCTCGTGGATCGGCTCCGCGGGCAGCTTCTTGACCTTGCGCGTACGCCGGCGACGGCTCGGGATCATCGAGCGCATCTCCTCGAGCTTGCCGAAGCTGAGCAGCCGGTCCCCGGCCTCCAGCACGTGCCGGTCGCTCGGGTTGGGGATCACGTTGGTGCCGCGCTGCAGGGTCAGCGCCGAGATGTCGCGCTCCCGCAGTCCGGACTCGCCCAGCGTCTTGCCGACGAGGTCGGAGGCTGCCTGCACAAGGATCTCGGCCACGCCGTACCCGGTCGAGACGGTGAGCCGCTGGCGCACGTCGATCTCGGGGAAGGCGACCTGGTTGTCGATGTAGTCGATGATCGAGCCGGCCACGTCGAGCAGGGTGGCGCGCTCGATGCCTTCCAGGCCGGGCGAGGAGTTGACCTCCATCACCAGCGGGCCGTCGTTGCCCTCGAGCATGTCCACGCCCGCGACCCGCAGGCCCATGATCTGGGCGGCGCGCACGGCGGCCTTCTCGAACTCCGGGTCGAGGTCCACCGGCTCGACGGAGCCGCCGCGGTGCACGTTGGAGCGGAACTCGTCGCCCTTCGCGACCCGGCGCATCGCCGCGACGACCCGGTCGCCGACGACGAGGGCGCGGATGTCGCGGCCCTTGCTCTCCTTGACGAAGTGCTGGATGAGCACGTTCTGCTTGGTGCTCTGCAGCGTCTCGATGATCGCCTCGGCGGTCTTGATCTCGGGGGCGAGGATCACCCCGATGCCCTGCGTGCCCTCGAGGAGCTTGATCACGACCGGCGCCCCGCCGACCCGCTCGATGGCGGGGATCACGTCGGCGCGGCCCTGGACGAACGTCGTGGCCGGCATGCCGATGTTGTGCTTCGACAGGATCTGGGTGGCCCGCAGCTTGTCGCGCGAGTTGGAGATCCCGTAGGAGGTGTTGGGCGTGTAGACGTCCATCTGCTCGAACTGCCGCACGACGGCGGTGCCGAAGTAGGTGATCGAGTTGCCGATCCGCGGCAGGACGGCGTCGTAGTGCGAGAGGGTTCTCCCGCGGAACTGCAGGTCCGGCTCGTCACCGGACAGGTCGATGCTGAACCGCAGCGTGTTCAACACCTTGACGTCGTGGCCCCGGTCGAGGGCGGCGGTGCGCAGGCGCTGCGTACTGTACGAGCGGGGCGCACGGGACAGGATCGCGATTTTCATGTTCCCCCGAAGAGAGGACGGACGTGTCAGCAGAACCTTCCTACACCGTTGCAGGTTGGCGCGAGTGGGTGAGTCTCCCCGGCGCCGGGGTGCCGTGGGTGAAGGCCAAGCTCGACACGGGTGCCCGCTCGTCGTCGATCCACGCCTTCGACGTCGAGGAGTGGGAGAAGGACGGGAAGCCCTGGGTCCGCTTCTCGATCCACCCGTGGCAGAAGTCGGACGCCGACGTGGTCGAGGTCGAGGCCGAGGTGCTCGACGTCCGCGCCGTGCGGAGCTCGTCGGGCCAGAGCGAGGACCGGATCGTGGTGCCGATGGACGTCACCCTGATGGGGCGCACCATCACCACCGAGATGACGCTGAGCCGTCGTGACGAGATGGGCTTCCGGATGCTCGTGGGCCGCGAGGGCCTGCGCCAGGGGTACGTCGTGGACCCCGGCAGCTCCTACCTCGGCGGCCGCCCGCCGGTGGCGATGCGTCGCCGGAACCGGGGTCGCTGATGGCCCGCGCGTCCTTCGAGATCGGCGGCGTCCGGGTCCGGGCCGGCAAGTCCCAGTCGTTGTCCCTGCCCATCACCCGGCTGGTGACCGGGGCCGACGTCGAGCTCCCGGTCCGGGTCGTGCACGGCCGCGAGCCGGGCCCCACGGTCTGGATCGACGCGGCGATCCACGGCGACGAGGCCGTCGGCGTGGAGGTGGTCCGCCAGGTGCTGGCCGCCCTGGACCCCAAGACCCTGTGCGGCACGCTGATCGCGGTGCCGATCGTCAACGTGCTCGGCTTCATGACCGGCAGCCGCTACCTGCCCGACCGCCGCGACCTGAACCGGTCCTTCCCCGGGTCGGCCCGTGGCTCGCTGGCCTCCCGGATCGCGCACCTGATGATGACCGAGGTGGTGGCCAAGTGCGAGGTCGGCATCGACCTGCACACCGGCTCGGACCGCCGCTCCAACCTGCCCCAGATCCGCACCGACCTCGAGGACCCCCGCACTCGCGAGCTGGCCGCCGCCTTCGGTGCGCCCGTCATGCTGCACGCCAAGCTCCGCGACGGCTCGCTGCGGCACGCCGCCCGCGAGCAGGGTGCCAAGGTGCTGCTCTACGAGGCCGGCGAGGCCTGGCGGATGGACGCCTGGGCGATCGACGCCGGGGTCCGCGGCGTACGCCGGGTGCTCGCCGCCCTCGGCATGACCGACCCGGTCGACGAGGAACCGCCCCCACCGAGCGCGGAGTCCTGGCGCAGCAGCTGGGTGCGCGCCCGCGGCACCGGCATGCTCCACCTCGAGGCCGACCTGGGCCAGCGGGTCGAGGCCGGTGAGCGCCTGGGCGGTCTCTTCGACTCCTTCGGCAAGCGGGTCCGCCTCGTGCACGCCGACCGCGCCGGCATCGTCATCGGCCGCACCGAGGCGCCGCTGGTCAACAGCGGCGACGCGGTCGTCCACCTCGCCGAGGTCGAGCCGACCCCCGAGCCCCCACCGGGACCACCGGCCCCGGAGGGGTGACTCTCGGCCCTGACGGCCGCTCCGCCGCGGGACGCAGACTGCAAGGGACCGGAGACGTGCGGTCCCGGTCGGTGGTATCCAGAGGAGGAGCCATGGTCATCGGTATGGGTCTGGTCCTGATCGGCGTCCTCGCCCTGCTCGTCGCGGGCGCCTGGGGCCTGCGTTCCCTGGGTCGCAGCACCGCCGCCACCGAGGCGCACCTGCACGACCCGCACACGTCCACCGTCGCCTACGTCGTGCCCGAGGGGCAGGACCCGGTGCCGTTGATGGCCGAGCTGAGCCTCAGCGGCTTCGTCTCGGTCGTCGACACCAGCGGGGGCGCCGAGCGGCTCCTGGTCGAGTGCTCACCCGCCCAGCGTTCACAGGTGCGTGAGGTGATCGGGCACGTCGCCCAGCGCGACATCGACGGCACCGTGCTCCCCGCCGCCCGGGTCCGCTTCGAGGACGAGGCCTGAGCCCGGACCGAGCCTCAGCTCGGCGAGGTGCTCGACTCCACGAGGGTCAGGTGCGGGCCCACCACCTGCTCCGGCGCCTGCCCGACGACCTGCCCCGGCGACCGCCGGCGGCTGCGCATCCACACCAGCGCACCGGCCAGCTCGGTGACGAGCAGGGCCAGCAGCAGCCCAGCGGGCAGCTGTCCCCAGACGTCGGCGACGAGGGCGACTACGGAGGCCAGCGTCAGCAGGACGACGACGCCCGCGCCGACGATCAGCGCGCGCGACAACGGGTGCGGTCGGTGCAGGTGGTGCAGGTCCATCGGTGTTCCCCCAGGTGTGACAGGCAGGTGTGACAGGTCAGTGGGCCATGTCGACGAAGCGTGAGTAGTGGCCCTGGAACGCGACGGTGATGTCGCGGGTCGGGCCGTTGCGGTGCTTGGCCACGATCAGGTCGGCCTCGCCGGGGCGGGTCGACTCCTTCTCGTAGACGTCGTCGCGGTGCAGCAGGATCACCATGTCGGCGTCCTGCTCGAGCGATCCCGACTCACGCAGGTCGCTCATCATCGGGCGCTTGTCGCCGCGCTGCTCGGGACCACGGTTGAGCTGGGACAGCGCGATGATCGGGAGCTCGAGCTCCTTGGCGAGCAGCTTGATCTGGCGCGAGAACTCCGAGACCTCGAGCTGGCGGGACTCGACCTTCTTGCCCGAGCTCATCAGCTGCATGTAGTCGATGACGATCAGCTGCAGGTCGTGGCGCTGCTTGAGGCGACGGGCCTTGGCCCGGATCTCCATCATCGTCATGTTGGGCGAGTCGTCGATGAACATCGGCGCCGAGGAGACCTCGCCCATCTTGCGCGCGAGCTTGGCCCAGTCGTCGTCGTTCATCTGGCCGTTGCGGATGTGGTTCAGCGGCACCTTCGCCTCGGCCGAGAGCAGGCGCATCGTGATCTCCGAGCGCGTCATCTCCAGGCTGAAGAAGCAGCTGGTCAGGTTGTTGTGGATCGACGCCGCCCGGCAGAAGTCGAGGGCCAGGGTCGACTTGCCCATAGCAGGTCGCGCCGCGACGATGATCATCTGGCCGGAGTGCAGACCGTTGGTCAGGTCGTCGAGGTCGGCGAAGCCGGTGGGCACACCGTAGAGGCCGGCCTCGCGGTTGCCGATCGCCTCGATCTCGTCGAGGACGCCGTCCATGATGTCGCTCAGCGGGACGTAGTCCTCGCCGGAGCGCTTGTCGGCGATCTTGTAGACCTCGGCCTGCGCCTGGTCGACCACGTCGTCGACCTGTCCCTCGCCGGCGTAGCCGATCTGGACGATCTTGGTGCCGGCGTCGACGAGCCGTCGCAGGATGGACTTCTCCCGGACGATCTCGGCGTAGTAGCCGGCGTTGGCGGCGATCGGCACGTTGGCCGACAGCGTGTGGAGGTAGGGCGCCCCGCCGATCTTCTGGAGCTCGCCGCGGCGCTGGAGCTCGGCGGCGACGGTGATCATGTCGACCGGCTCGCTGCGGCTGTAGAGGTCGATGATCGCGTCGTGGATCGTTTCGTGCGAGGGCCGGTAGAAGTCGGTCCCGCGCAGCACCTCGGCCACGTCGGCGATGGCGTCCTTGGACAGCAGCATCGAGCCGAGGACGGACTGCTCGGCGGCCATGTCCTGGGGCGGCGTGCGGTCGCCCGGGCTCGTGGGCCGCTCGCCGGGGGCGTACGACGCGGGGCCGTCGCCCCAGTCGTCGATCGGCGGCTCGGGGAAGCTCCTCGAGTCGTGCTCGGTGACGCTCATCGTGTCTCCTGAATCGTTCCCGGTCGACCCCTCGGACGCGTTGCCCCGACGGTAGCCACGACCACCGACACTCCGCCCGCGCCCCCTGCGGAGCCCGCCGCCCGGACCGGATCGCAGGGCCCGGACGGGCCCCCGTCACCGGGGGGCGACTCGTGGACCGTACGCGTCCGGAGGGGGCTGGGGACAGCCGGTTGTCCACAGGCTCTGTGGATAACTGTGCAATCCCCGTGGACGACACGCGCGTTGGTGTGCACAGCTTGGGGAGTTCGCTGTGGACAGGCGATCAGATCCGGCACGTACCACGTCGCTGACCTGCATGAATGCGTTTCCACACCTGTGGAGGGAAAATCCCCGAGAACTAATTTCGTTCACCCGCCAGACACGCTCGGTACGCCGGAGGCTTTATCGACAAAGCGCTGACAACCGGGGATTCCCACAGGTATGGGGTAGTTACCCACAGGCAAGGTCGGACTAGTCCCGTTGGGGACAGTAAGGGCATCTGCCTCTTACTATGACTAGACTCACGCCATGGCCAGGGCCCACGACCGCGAGATCCTCCGCCTCGCCGTCCCGGCGTTCCTCGCGCTGGTCGCCGAGCCGCTCTTCCTCCTGGCCGACGCCGCGATCGTCGGGCACCTCGGCACCGCGCCCCTCGCGGGCCTCGGCATCGCCGCCGCGGTGCTCCAGACCGCCATCGGGCTGTGCGTGTTCCTGGCCTACGGCACCACCGCCGGCGTGGCCCGCCACGTCGGCGCCGGCGACCTCCGGGGCGCGATCGCGCAGGGCGTCGACGGCGTGTGGCTGGCCGTCGCCATCGGCAGCCTGACCACCGTCCTCGGCGTCGTCCTCACCGAGCCGCTGGTGCACGCGTTCGGCGCCGACGCCAGCGTCACCGCGCCCGCCGCGACCTACCTCCGCATCGCCTTCCTCGGCACCGTCCCGCTCCTGGTCATGCTCGCGACGACCGGCGTCCTGCGCGGCCTGCAGGACACCCGCACCCCGCTCGTGGTCGCCGTCGCGGGCAACGCCCTCAACGTCGTGCTCAACCTCGTGCTGGTCCACGGGACCGGGGGCTGGGGCGGCCTCGGCATCGCCGGTTCGGCCCTCGGCTCGGTCCTCGCCCAGGTGACCAGCGCCGCCGGCCTGCTCGGCGTCGTCGTGCGGGCCGCCCGCCGCGAGGGTGCGTCCCTGCGACCCGACCTGCCCGGCATCCGGGCCGCCGCGCACGCCGCAGTCGCCCTCGTCGTCCGCACCCTCACCCTGCGTGCCGCCCTGCTGGTCACGACGTACGCCGTCACGGTCGCCGCCACCACCGCCCGCGACCAGCAGGTCGACCTCGCCACCCACCAGCTCGCGATGACGCTGTGGACGTTCCTCGCGTTCGTGCTCGACGCGATCGCGATCGCCGCCCAGGCGATCACCGGCCGCTACCTCGGCGCCGGGGACGTCGACGGCACCCGCGCCGTGACCCGCCGGATGGTCACCTGGGGCGTCCGGGGCGGGGTCGTGACCGGACTCCTGCTCGCCACCGCCAGCCCCTTCCTCGGCGCCCTGTTCACCGACGACCGGGCGGTCCGCGACCTGCTCGTGCCCGTCCTCCTCGTCGCCGCGCTCTTCCAGCCGGTCGCCGGGGTCGTGTTCGTCCTCGACGGGGTGCTGATCGGCGCCGGCGACGGCGCCTACCTCGCCCGCGGCGGCCTGGTCACCCTCGTGGTCTACGCACCCGTGGCGCTGCTCGTCGCCTCGACCGCGGCCGGCCTGACCGTCCTCTGGGTCGCCTTCGCCGGACTCTTCATGCTCGCCCGCTTCGCCGTGCTCGTGCAGCGGGCGCGGGGCGACGCGTGGCTGGTCACCGGGACGTAGATTGGCGCGCATGAAGCCGCTCCAGTCGATCGCCATGGGGCTGCTCGTCGTCGTGCTCTCGGCGCGCTTCCACGGCTACGACGCGCTCGCCGACCCCTTCGGCTGGCTGCTCGTGCTGCTCGGGCTGCGCGACCTGCCGGCCGAGCTCGTCCACCGGTCCCGGCTCACCTCGCTGGCCGTCCTGGCGGCCGCCGTCTCGGTCGTGCTGTGGTTCCCGGCGGTCACCGACGCGCTCTACGACCAGGACGCCTCGCTGGGCTGGGCGGCCAACCTGCCGCAGGTCGGGTTCATGGCGCTGCTCTGCCACGCGCTCGCCGCCCGCGCGGCGGCGGTCGGCGACACCCGGGCAGCCCGCTGGCTCGGCCTGCTCCGGACGGGGTCGATCGTGGTCGGCCTGCTCCCCGTCCTCGTCTTCGGCGCCGGCATGGACTCCCTCGAGGACCCGACGTACCTCGCCGCCGGGATGGTTGCGGTCGCCCTGATCTGGGGACTCTTCTCCTGGAACGCCCGTCCCTGGGCGCTCGCCGGAGTTCAGCAATCAGCAGCAGGTCCTCCGGCCACTTCGTAGCCTGAGGTCGCCCGGCGCGTTGTCCGGGCAGAGCAGGGCAACCACGGGGAGACGCCGATGACCACCACCCACCACGTCCGGCACCGCGCGGCCGCGACCGCCGCCGTGCTGGTCGCCTCACTCCTGCCCGTGCTGGTGGCGGGCGCTCCCGCCCGCGCCGACGCGGGGTGCACGTCCGAGCAGCCGACCAACCCGACCCCGGTCACGATGGCCTACTGCGACGACTCCTCGGCGCCCGAGACCACGATGGGGGCCACGTCCCCGACGCCCAACGGGCGCGGCTACATCAAGGTCGACCACGTCTCGTTCAGCTTCTCCGGCGCCTACACCGACGCGGACGCCGACCCGATCACCTACCAGTGCCAGTTCGGCACCGCGACCCAGCCGGTCGAGGCGAGCTGGGAGGCCTGCAACGGCACCGACGGCACGTCCGCCAGCTACGGCAACCTCCAGGACTCCGGCGCGCTGCCCTACCGGTTCTTCGTGCGGGCCGTGGACTCGGTCGACAACGCCATCACGGTCAACACCGCCTGTGCCGTTCCCGAGCCGTTCTGCACCCAGCCGGCCACCGACACCCCCGACTACGACGAGAGCCCGGCCACCGCGACGGTCAGGGTCGACACCATGACGCCGACCACCTACGTCTTCCTGGAGTCCAAGACCTACGAGGTGTACGGCGACGACTCGACCAACCCGATGGTCGGCTCGCCGGCGGTCCAGGTCCGGCTCGCCAGCAACGAGGGCGACGCCGACCACCCGGTGAAGTACGCCTGCACCCTCGACGAAGCCTCGGTGGAGTGCGCCGACGGGATCACCACGCTGACCAAGGTCGGCCCGGGCCGGCACCGGTTCGAGGCCGCCGCCACCGACCAGGCCGGCAACACCGACCCGACGCCCGACTCGGTCGTCTTCTACTCCCCGCGCAACCTGACCGGGAGCGCGCCGTGGCGCACCGTCCGCCAGGGCGGCTACTACGCCGGCGACTTCCTCCAGACCGACCAGGTCGGCGCGCAGCTCAAGGCCCCGGGCAAGAACGTCCGGGTGCTGCGCCTGATCGCCCCGGCCGGTCCGCAGCTGGGCAAGGTGGAGGTCCGGATCGGCCACAGCATCTGGCGCACCGTCAACCTGGCCGCGACGACCTATGAGCGCTTCCACATCTACAAGGTCCGTGGCGCCTACGACCCGCTGGTCTCCGGCACGATCCGGATCCGGGTCAAGTCCGTGCCGCGCAACGGCTTCGTCCGCGTCGACGCGGTCTACACCCGGCAGTAGCCGGCACCAGGTCCTGATGCGAGAACGAGCCCGCCCCCCGAGGGGGACGGGCTCGTCGCGTTGCTTCGCCGCTGCGCTGCCGGCGTCAGGCCGGGATGACGTTGAGGGCCACCGTGGCGGACACCTCGTCGTGCAGCTTGACCGAGACCTGGTGCGAGCCCAGGGACTTGATCGGGTTGCCGAGCACGATCGTGCGCTTGTCGACGGCCTCGCCCGAGGCGTCGGTGAGCGCACCGGCGATCTCGGCGACGGTGACGGCGCCGAAGAGGCGGCCGCCCTCGCCCGAGCGGACCTTCACCGAGACCGGGTTGGCCTCGAGCTTGGTCTTGATCTGCTCGGCGTGGTCGTGGTCACGGACCGCACGCGAGGCGCGCGCGGACTTGATCGACTCGACGGTCTTCTCCGCACCGCGGGTCCAGCGGATGGCGACACCGCGCGGGACGAGGTAGTTGCGGCCGTAACCGTCCTTGACCTCCACCACGTCGCCGGGGGCGCCGAGGCCGGTCACTTCCTGGGTCAGGATGAGCTTCATCTGCCTGGCTCCTTTCAGCGACCGGTCGAGGTGTAGGGCAGCAGGGCTACCTCACGGGCGTTCTTGACGGCAATGGCGACGTCGCGCTGGTGCTGGACGCAGTTGCCGGTGACCCGACGCGCGCGGATCTTGCCGCGGTCGGAGATGAACTTGCGGAGCAGCGTGGTGTCCTTGTAGTCGACACCGGTCGCCTTCTCCTTGCAGAACTGGCAAACCTTCTTCTTGGGCTTGCGAATCACTGCCTTGGCCATTGTGGTGCTTCCTTTCTAGAAGCCCGGCTTGCGCCGGAATGGTTGAGGGATTCGGATGTTTTTCGTTGGTTGAGGAGGGCGCCTGGGCGCCCGTCTCGAAACCTGTCAGAACGGGGGCTCGTCCGAGCCCACGCCGGGAGCGCCCCACGGGTCGTTGCCGCCCGCGGGCTGGCCGCCGCCGAAGCCGCCGCCACCCGACTGGGGTGCCGGGGTGGCCCACGGGTCGTCCCCGCCGGCCGGAGCCTGCGGACGGGACTGGCCGCCCTGGCTGCCGCCACCGGAGAAGCCGCCGCCACCGCCGCCGCCCTGACGGGAGGCGCGGGTGACCTTGGCCGTGGCGAACGCCAGGGAGGGGCCCACCTCGTCGACCTCGAGCTCGACGACGGTGCGCTTCTCGCCCTCACGGGTCTCGTAGGAGCGCTGCTTCAGGCGACCCTGCACCACGACACGCATGCCGCGCTGGAGGGACTCGGCCACGTTCTCCGCGGCCTGGCGCCACACCGAGCAGGAGAGGAACAGCGCGTCGCCGTCCTTCCACTCGTTCGCCTGTCGGTCGAACGTGCGCGGCGTCGACGCGATCCGGAAGTTGGCCACGGCCGCACCCGAGGGGGTGAAGCGCAGCTCCGGGTCGTCGACGAGGTTGCCGACCACGGTGATGACGGTCTCGCCTGCCATGCGATCTCCTAGCTAGTTCTGATCAGGTCCGCGCCCATCGTTGCCGGTGGCACCGACAGGCGAAAGGGTCAATCCACAGGTCGACGCCTCACTTGGCGTCGGGGCGGATGACCTTCGTGCGGAGGATCGACTCGTTGAGGCTGAGCTGGCGGTCGAACTCCTTGACCGTGGCAGGCTCGGCGTTCAGCGAGATGACGGCGTAGATGCCCTCGGCGTTCTTCTTGACCTCGTAGGCCAGCCGGCGACGTCCCCAGACGTCGACGGACTCGACCGATCCACCATCCTTGCGGATGACGTTGAGGTACTTGTCGAGCGACGGCTCGACAGTGCGCTCTTCAAGGCTGGGGTCGAGGATGACCATCACTTCATAAGCACGCATAGCGGGTCTCCACCTCCTCTGGACTAAGGCGACCACGGTCTCTCCGTGGCAGGAGGGCTGTGCGTTCCCCGCGCGCGCCGGAGGTCCGGTCGTCACGTGGGGGCTCCCCGCGGCCGGGTCCCCGTCGGTGGGGGCGGACACGAAGAACGCCCAAGGCTATCAGCGGCGCGGGGCAGCGCAGAATTCGCCGAGGCCCGGCCGGGACGACGTCCCCGCGCCTTCCTACGATGGCCGCATGACTGTCCCGATCGGCGCCCACGTGGACCAGACCGACCCCATCGCCGAGGCCCGGGCCCGCAACGCCCCGCTGGTGCAGTTCTTCCTGGGCGACCCGCAGGGCTACAAGGGCCCGGAGTTCGCCTACGCGGGCGGCGCCGAGGGGCTGCGCGCCGACGCGGAGGCGGCCGGCATCGACCTCTACGTCCACGCCCCCTACATCGTCAACGTCGCCACGACCAACAACCGGATCCGCATCCCCAGCCGCAAGCTGCTCCAGCAGCACGTCGACGCGGCGGCCTCGATCGGCGCCAAGGGCCTGATCGTCCACGGCGGCCACGTGAACAAGGACGACGACCCTGCGATCGGCTTCGACAACTGGCGCAAGGCGATCGAGGCGACCGACCTCAAGCTGCCGCTGCTCATCGAGAACACCGCCGGCGGCGACAACGCCATGACCCGCCACCTCGACCGGATCGGCCGGGTCTTCGACGCGATTTCCAGCGCCGAGCAGTCCGACCGGGTCGGCTTCTGCCTCGACACCTGCCACGCCCACGCCGGCGGCAACGCCCTGGAGACGGTCGTCGACGACGTGCGTCGCATCACCGGCCGCATCGACCTGGTCCACTGCAACGACAGCCGCGACGACTTCGACTCCGGCGCCGACCGGCACGCCAACTTCGGCGCGGGCCGGATCGACCCCGACCTGCTGGCCGCCGTCGTCCGCGACGCCGGGGCGCCCGTGGTGTGCGAGACGCCGGGTGGTGCCGCCGAGCACACCGCCGACTTCGCCTGGCTGGCCGAGCGCCTGTGAGCGGCCCGGACACCGGTACTCTCGGCGGCGTGCCGAGCGCCCCTGCCGTCCGTGAGATCTCCGAGACGGAGCATCTCGACTTCATCCGCGCCCAGCGCTCCGCGAGCTTCCTGCAGACGCCGGCCTGGGGCCGGGTCAAGTCCGAGTGGCGCCGTCAGTCCCTGGGCTGGTTCCTCGACGGCGAGCTCGTCGGCGCCGCGCTCGTGCTCTACCGCCAGCTGCCGAAGGTCAAGCGCTACCTCGCCTACCTCCCCGAGGGCCCGGTCATCGACTGGGAGTCCGAGGACCTCGGCGCCTGGCTCGCGCCGCTGACCGCCCACCTGAAGGCCGAGGGCGCCTTCGGTGTCCGGATGGGCCCGCCCGTGGTCACCCGCCGGTGGAGCGCCGCGCAGGTCAAGGAGGGCATCGCCGACGAGTCGGTGCGCACCCTCGGCGACCTGCCGCCCACCGAGCGCGGTCACACCGGTGCCCGCGTCGTCTCCCAGCTCCACGAGCTCGGCTGGCGGCCCCAGTCGGTCGAGGGCGGCTTCGCGGCCGGCCAGCCGCAGTACAACTTCCAGATCCCGCTGCGCGACGCCGACGGCACCGCGCGCACCGAGGACGACGTCCTCAAGGGCATGAACCAGCTCTGGCGCCGCAACATCAAGAAGGCCGACAAGCAGGGGGTCGAGGTCAGCACCACCGAGGGTGTCGTCGGGTCCGGCGACCTCCAGGCCTTCCACGACCTCTACCTCCACACGGCCGAGCGCGACCACTTCACCCCGCGGCCGCTCTCCTACTTCCGCACGATGACCGAGGCCCTGGGCGCCGAGGAGCCCGACCGGATCCGGCTCCACTTCGCCCGCCACGAGGGCGACCTGGTCGCGGCCACGATCTCCATCCGGGTCGGCGCCCACGCCTGGTACTCCTACGGCGCCTCCTCCACCGAGAAGCGCGAGGTCCGCGGCTCCAACGCCGTGCAGTGGGCGATGATCCGCGAGGCGCTCGCCGCCGGCGCCGACGTCTACGACCTGCGGGGCATCACCGACACCCTCGACCCCGACGACTCCCACGTGGGCCTGATCCAGTTCAAGGTCGGCACGGGCGGCGAGGCCGTCGAGTACGCCGGCGAGTGGGACCTGCCGATCAACAAGCCGCTCTACAAGGCGTTCGACCTCTACATGAAGCGGCGCGGCTGACCATGAGCCTGACCCTCACCGTCTCCGGCGACCGCTGGCGCACCCACCTGCGCGCGGTGGCCGCCGCCAACCCCGGCATCGTCCCGGTCGCCAAGGGCAACGGCTACGGCTTCACCCTCGGCCGCCTCGCCCGCAAGGCGCAGTGGCTCGACGACCAGGGCCTGGGCGTGGACACCCTCGCGGTCGGCACCTACGACGAGCTGCCGCACGTCGCGCAGCGCTTCGGCGGCGACCTGCTCGTGCTCACCCCGTGGCGGCCCTTCGGCGCCGCCCTCGAGGTCGACCCGTCCCTGGCCGACCGGGTCGTCCACACGGTCAGCCGGGTCGAGGACGTCACGGCGCTGCTGGCCCGCCAGCCCGACGCGCGCTTCGTGCTCGAGCAGGTCACCACGATGCTGCGTCACGGGCTGACCTCCCGCGAGCTGTGGGCCGTCGCCCCGATCCTGGCCGACCACCCGAGGGCGCGGCTCGAGGGCATCGCGATGCACCTCCCGCTCGCCCAGGGCTCCCACCTCTCCCAGGTGGACCGGCTGCTCAACGACGTCGTCGCCAGCGGGCTGTCGACCACCACGGTCTGGGTCAGCCACCTCACCCCCGACGAGCTCACCCAGCTGCGCTCCTCGTGGGGTGACTTCACCATCCGGCCCCGGATCGGCACCGACCTCTGGCTCGGCGACCGCGGCGCACTGTCGGTGACCGCCACGGTCCTTGACGTGCACGAGGTCGAGCGCGGCGACGTCTTCGGCTATCGCGGCCGGACCGCCCCCAAGCACGGCCACATCCTGGTCGTCAGCGGGGGCACCGCCCACGGCATCGGCCTCGAGGCGCCCACCGGCGACGGGTCGCTCAAGGCGCGGGCGGCCACCCTCGCGCGCGGCGGCCTCGACGCGGTCGGCTTCGTCCGCTCGCCGTTCTCCATCGACGGCAAGCAGCGCCTGTTCGCCGAGCCCCCGCACATGCAGGCCTCGATGCTGTTCCTCCCCCACGGCGCGCACGTGCCCGCCGTGGGCGACCAGGTCGACGTACGCGTGCGCTACACCGCCACGGCGTTCGACCGGGTCGTCGTCGACTGACCCGGAGCCACGGACTCGGCGGGCTCGTCGGGCCCGTCCGGCAGCCGCGCGTGCCGGGCCGGGTCGTGCTCGGGGTGCAGCACGTCGCGCACCACCATCGCGACCAGGAAGAGCTCGCCGGCCATCCGGAGCAGGATGGCGATCCAGTAGAAGCCGGCGTCGCCGCCGGCGGCCGGGGCCAGGAAGCCGCCGAGGTACCACCACACGCAGGCGAAGTAGAAGACCTCGGTCGACTGCCACACGAGCTGGTCCCGCCACCGCGGTCGCGCGAGCACGGCCAGCGGCAGCAGCCACAGGACGTACTGCGGCGAGTAGACCTTGTTGACCAGCAGGAAGCCGGCCACCACCAGGTAGCCGAGCTGGGCGAGGCGCGGCGTCAGCGGCGCCCGCATCCCCACCAGGAACACCCCGATGCACCAGGTGCCGAAGACCAGCCAGGACCAGGTGTTGATGGTGTGCGCCTGGAAGGCGAAGGGACTGGCGGGGGTGTCCTTGATCTGCTGGAGCACCAGCCAGATCGACCCGAGGTCCGCACCGCGGTCGCTGTTGAAGTGCCAGAAGACCTTCCACTCCGCGGCCCCGGTGAGGTACGCCGGGGCGTTGACCAGCACCCACGACACGATCGCGGCCGACAGCGCGCGGACGAAGGGGTCGGCGCGACGGTCGCGCAGGCAGATCACGAGGAGCCCGCCGAGCAGGAACAGCGGGTAGAGCTTGGTGGCCGTCCCGAGACCGATCAACACGCCGGTCAGCCCCGGCTTGCCGCGCGCCCAGGCCCACAGGGCACCCGCGGTCGCGGCGACGGCGAGCAGGTCCCAGTTGACCAGGGCGTTGAGCGCGAGCGCCGGTGAGAGCGCGAAGAGCAGCGCGTCCCAGGGCCGCAGCCGGTCCAGGGACGCGAGGAACCAGGCGGCCAGCAGCGTCGCCGCGGCCAGCCCGAGCGCGCTGACGACCACGAAGAGCCGGACCTCGTTGCGCACCGGCGCCTCGGAGAAGAGGTAGTCCACGGAGTGCCCGAACCGCTCGGTGACGTCCGGCGACCCGCTGCCCCAGTGGGTCACCCACGCGGCGGCGTAGGCGAAGTAGGAGATCCCGACGGGGTACTCCATGACCTCGTAGCGGGCCCGCACCTGCGGGTCGCCGGTGTAGGGCCAGTTCAGCTCGGCGAACCCGCGCCCCGTGTAGAGGTAGGGCATGTCGGAGTAGCACATGTGGGAGTAGCGCGACGTGCCGTTCTGCCAGGTCTGGGCGTAGCAGCTGCCCTTCTGCACCATGCCGAGTGCGAAGCACAGCGCGGTCAGCAGCAGCACCACCCGCACCGGCGTCCACCAGCGGTGGCCGCGGCCGTGCACCCCCATCGGTCCCCCGATGCCCTCACTGAGGGCGGTGGCGACCGGGTCCTCCCGAGTGGGGTGCACCCGGTCGTCCCGGTCGCCGTCCGTCGTCACCAGGCGTACCAGAAGGGCTCGCGCGCCGCCGTCCCGCTGACGTGGTTGCCGTGGGAGGCCGGCGGGTTGCTTGGCTGCGGCGAGGTCGGGCTCGACGAGGGCGACGACGAGTCGGACGGCGTCGGCGAGTCGCAACCGCCCAGCACGGTGCACGTCGGCGTCGGCGACTGCGACGGGGTGTCGCTCGGCGTCTCGGTCGGCGTCTCCGAGGGGGTCTCGCTCGGCGTCTGGCTCGGCGACCTCGACGGCTGCGCGGTGCGCGTCGGCGAGGGCGGCGGCGTGTAGGGGTCGTGGCCGCTGTCCGGCGCGGTCCCGTCGACGTTCGCGGGCGGCGGGAACTCCTCGACCGGGAGGCCCTCCATGTCCCGCTTCATCACGTCGGTCCAGGTCTGGGCCGGGTAGTCCGCACCGAAGTACGACGGCAGCCAGCCGTCGAGCTGGTTGTCACCGTCGCCGCGGACGTACATGACGGCCGTCGCGAGCTGCGGGGTGTAGCCCACGAACCACGCCGAGGACACCTCGTCCTTGCTGTTGGTCGCGGTGCCGGTCTTGCCCGCGGCCGGTCGCCCGAGGGCCAGGGCCGCCTTGCCGGTGCCCTGCTGGACGACCTGCTGCAGCGCGTAGGACGTGTCGGCCGCGATGTCCTCGCTCATGGCGTCGGTGGTCGACTGCTTGTAGTCGTAGAGCGTCTCGCCGTTGCGGGTCACCTTGTCGATGACGTGCACGTTGGCGCGCTTGCCGCCGTTGGCGATCGTGGCGTAGGCGTTGGCCATGTTGATCGCACTGATCCGGGCCTTGCCCAGCGTGATCAGGGCGTCGGAGTCGAGGTCGCGGCTGGTGCTCGGGATGCCGGGGTACTTCTTGGTGGCCTTGGTGGGCGGGATGCCCATCGCGTTGGCCATCGCGGCGATCTTGTCCGGGCCGTCGGGGATCGAGTTGGACATGTCGACGTACGCCGTGTTGATCGACTGCTCGAGCGCGTAGGTCGCGTCGACCGCCGAGCCGTAGTCGTTGCCCTGGCCGTCGGAGCCGGTGCCCTCGTTGCGGACCGTCAGGCCGTCGGGGAACTCGTAGGGCGAGTTGCCGTCGAAGGTGTCCTTGAGGGAGTAGCCGTTGTCGAGGGCCGTGGCGAGGGTGATCGGCTTGAAGGTCGAGCCGACCATGCCGCCGGCGACCGACCAGTTGATCTGCGACTGGAGGTAGTCCTGGCCGCCGTAGAAGCCGCGCAGGGCGCCGGTGCCGGGCTCGACGCTGGCGACCGCAATGTGCAGCTCCTTGTCGCCGAAGCCGTCGGGCTTGCCCTCCAGCACGCCCTGCTCGGCGGCGTCCATCGCCTTGGGGGTGAAGGTGGTCGTGACCCGCAGGCCGCCACCGTCGATGTCCTCGTCGGAGAAGCCGAGCGCGTGCAGCTCGGTCTTGACCAGGCTCAGCATGTGGCCCTTCTGGCCGCCGTACTGGCTCTGCGCCTGGATCTTGGGGAACTTCGGGAGCCGCTTCTCGGCCTTGGTGGCCTGGTCGGCGGTGATGTTGCCCGCGCTGGCCATGCCGTCCAGGACGTAGTCGTAGCGCTCCTTGAGGTCCTGCTTGGACGCCTTGCCGTTGGCCGGGTCGAAGTGCGTCGGGTTGTTCAGCACCGACGCGAGGACCGCCGACTGGGAGAGCGTGAGGTTCTTGGCGTCGGTGTTGAAGTAGGCACGCGAGGCCGCCTGGATGCCGTAGGCACCGCGGCCGAAGTAGATGGTGTTGAGGTAGCCCTCGAGGATCTGCGACTTGCTCTGCGAGCGCTGCATCTTCAGCGACAGGATCGCTTCCTTGAGCTTGCGCGTGTAGGAGCGCTCCTGCGAGAGGTAGAGGATCTTGACGTACTGCTGGGTGATGGTCGACGCCCCCTGCGTCGCACCGCCCGACGCATTGCTGAACGCCGCCCGGAGGATGCCCTTGGGGTCGATGCCCTTGTCGGTCCAGAAGCTGCGGTTCTCCGCGGCCACCACGGCGTCCTGGATCGTCTGCGGCATCTCCTTCAACGAGATCGACTCACGGTTCTGGGTGGCGTACTGCCCCAGCGAGGTCTTGCCGTCCGCGTAGTAGACGAAGGACGTCTGGGTCTGGAAGTCCTTGTTCGGGTCCGGGATGTCGGTGGTCTTGTAGAGGTAGGCGAACGCCGCGACGAGGAAGAGCGCCCCGACCAGACCGGCGATCAGCAGCCACTTGAGGACCTTGAGGACCCGCTGCCTGGCACTGACCGGTTGCTTCGGCCTCGTCTTGACGGCGGGACCGTCGGCCCTGCGCTTTGCACTCAAACTTCGGCTCTCCAGTGTCGACTCGGGGGGCGTACGGCGCGCACGAGCCGCACGTGCGGGGCGCGCGCCGTCCACAGGGTACGCAAGGGACCGTGGCCAGACGATCTCTCGCGACGAGGCTCACGCCGGAGGCCTGCCAGCAGCCTGACCGACCCCGACACGTCGCGCGTTGTTCACGTCACGTGGATATATCGGTACGATAGGTCGCATGGCACGTCGTGCAGAGACCATCGAGCTGGCAGTCCTCGGACTGCTGCACGAGGGACCCATGCACGGCTACGAGCTGCGCAAGCGGCTCAACCTGATGCTCGGCTGGGGTCGCGTGCTGTCCTACGGCTCGCTCTACCCCACCCTGAAGAAGATGCTGCGCGGCGCCCTCATCGAGGAGACCGCGACCACGCTCACCCCGGTGACGCGTCGGCCCCGCATCGTCTACCAGGTCACCGAGGCCGGCCACCGCGAGTTCGAGCGGCTGATGTCGGAGGTCGGTCCCACGGCGTGGGAGGACGACAACTTCGACATCCGCTTCGCGTTCTTCGGGCGGACCGACATGGAGATCAGGCTGCGCGTCCTCGAGGGGCGTCGTACTCGTCTCCAGGAGCGGCTGGACCGCGTCCAGAACCAGCTCTCGATGACGCAGAAGGAGGTCGACCGCTACGCCGCGGAGCTCCAGCGCCACGGCGTGGAATCGGTCGAGCGTGAGGTCCGGTGGCTCTCGGACCTCATCACCGCCGAGCGCACGCAGGGGGAGATGGGTCCCGACATGGGCAACCCGCCACCCCCTCGTGACTCACCACACGAGTCCCCCCACGAGTCCTCCGCGACTCCCCTCAACAGCCAGACCTGAGCGGCTCACCCGTCACACAGGTCCGCAAGCCACAGATCTCCAGAAGTTGGACTAGGAAGGAAACCCCGATGGGTTCGGTACGAGTAGCAATCGTGGGAGTCGGCAACTGCGCCACCTCCCTGATCCAGGGCGTGGAGTACTACAAGGACGCCGACCCCAACGGCACCGTCCCGGGTCTCATGCACGTCCTCTTCGGTGACTACCACGTCAAGGACGTCGAGTTCGTCGCCGCGTTCGACGTCGACGCCAAGAAGGTCGGCTTCGACCTGTCCGAGGCCACGCAGGCCTCGGAGAACAACACCATCAAGATCGCCGACGTCCCGCCGCTCGGCGTGACCGTGCAGAAGGGCCCGACCCTCGACGGCCTCGGCAAGTACTACCGCCAGACCATCGAGGAGTCCGACGTCGAGGCCGTGGACGTCGTCCAGGTCCTCAAGGACACCCAGGCCGACGTGATGGTGTCCTACCTCCCGGTGGGCTCCGAGGAGGCCGACAAGTTCTACGCCCAGTGCGCGATCGACGCCGGCGTGGCCTTCGTCAACGCCCTGCCCGTCTTCATCGCCTCCGACCCGGTCTGGGCCAAGAAGTTCGAGGACGCCGGCGTCCCGATCGTCGGCGACGACATCAAGTCGCAGGTCGGTGCCACCATCACCCACCGCGTGATGGCCAAGCTGTTCGAGGACCGCGGCGTCGCGCTGGACCGCACCTACCAGCTCAACGTCGGCGGCAACATGGACTTCAAGAACATGCTCGAGCGCGAGCGCCTGGAGTCCAAGAAGGTCTCCAAGACCCAGGCCGTGACGTCCAACCTGCACGGCTCGCTGGCCGACAAGATCAACGACCGCAACGTGCACATCGGCCCGTCCGACTACGTCGCGTGGCTCGACGACCGCAAGTGGGCCTACGTCCGCCTCGAGGGTCGCGCCTTCGGTGACGTCCCGCTCAACCTCGAGTACAAGCTCGAGGTCTGGGACTCCCCGAACTCCGCCGGCATCATCATCGACGCGATCCGCGCCGCGAAGATCGCCAAGGACCGCGGCATCGGTGGCCCGATCATCTCGGCGTCGTCGTACCTCATGAAGTCGCCGCCGGTGCAGCTGCCGGACGACGAGGGCCGTCGCCGCGTCGAGGCCTTCATCAAGGGCGAAGAGTGACCTGCGCCTGACGAGTGTGGCCCGGTGGGACTTCGGTCCCGCCGGGCCTTTCTCATTTCCTGCCCGTCACCTGCCAGCACCTGCCAGCAGGCTGCCTGTCACCTGTCCAGACCAGTTCGTAACCCTCCTCGGCACCCCGTCGTTCACGGGGCATCGCGTCGCGCCATCCGCGACCCACCACTCCGAGGATGCCCATGCCTGTCCTGCCTCCGCGACGCCTGCGCACCGCAGCGGTCACCACCGCACTGGTCGCCGGCCTCGCCACCGGTCTCGCCGCCCTCCCCGTCACGTCCGCGCACGCCGCCGGAGCGGGGCGCGGTCTCGCGGCCGCCGCCGTCCGCCCATCCGCACCCTCGGCCAGCACCGTCACGGTGGGCGGCCTGGAGGTGGAGAACAGCTTCGTGTCGTCGGTCGGCTGGGTGAAGCCCGGCCAGGCCTACCCCTCCCGGATCATCGTCACCAACCCCGCCGACCCGGCCGTGCCGACCAACCTGCCGGTCACCGGCGCCACGGTCACCGTCACCGCGCCGGAGGGCTCGACGATCGTGGGCGCCGGCTCCGGCGCCACCGTCGCCCCCGGCGGCCACACCGCGACCTGGACCGTGCCGCCCGTCGCGGCCGGCAAGAAGCAGACGCTGGTCCTCGACAGCGTCGCCGACACCACGACGCAGAACCCCGAGATCGTCTGGCGCGACCTGTCCAGCACCGCGCAGGTGACGCTGGGCGGCACCACCAGGGCCGCCACCAGCCACGGTCCCAAGGTGATCCCGCCGTCCGACGCCTTCGACACCGCGCGGTACGGCGACCGCCCGTTCCCGGTCGTCCCGGTCCAGTTCCGCGACCGCGCCTACCAGCCGACCCACTCGGGTGGCGACCTGGACAAGGTCATCAACGACCCGGCGCGACCGGGCTCCACGTTCAACCTCTACCAGGAGATGTCGCTGGGCCAGCTCTTCCCCCACGGCACCGTGCCGTCCACGGGGATCGCCTCCCGCGACTTCACCTACGGTCCGGGGTTCAGCTTCACCCAGATCCAGCCCGGCCAGACCTGCCACGGGCTGACCCAGACCGGGCCGCTGCCGGCCCCGGGCACCGTCGGCGGGCCGGCGTACACCGAGCGGATCACCGACGGCATCTACAACCTGCCGGGCAACACCGACTACTACGGCGACGACGCCAACGGCTCGGCCATCATCGGCTCGCTCGCGGGCGTGGGCGCGCTGCAGAGCATCGACGGGGGCTGCGGGTCCCCGGGCAAGCTGGTCTACGACGCGGCCGCGATCGCGGACCCGGAGATCGACTACTCCGACTACGACACCGACAAGGACGGCGTGGTCGACTTCTTCATGGCCGTCTTCGCCGGCTGCGGCGGCAACGGCTCCTCCCAGCTGTCCGTCGCCGGGTGCGACCTGCCCAACCCGAACACCGGCACCCCGGACGCGCCGTACGACAACCCCTGGCCGCACTCCTCCTCGCTGGAGTACTACTACACCGACCCGGTCACGGGGCTGGCCGGCTACACCACCGACGACCAGCTGAAGGACCTCGAGGGCCGGCCGCTCTGGTACACCGACACGACCCGCAAGACCATGACGACCACCGACAAGGGCGACGCCCTCAAGGTCTTCGTCCGGGTCGGTCCCTACAACATCAACCCCGAGACCGCGATCGACAAGGCCTCGGTCATCTCCCACGAGTACGGCCACTCCCTCGGGCTGCCGGACTTCTACTCCACCGGCAGCCGGGAGACCTACGGCGACTGGAACCTGATGGCGACCGACAAGTCGCAGAACATGGACGCCTTCTCCCGCCAGGAGCTCGGCTGGGTCGTCCCGCAGGTCCTCGAGCCCGGGACGAGCAAGACCGTCAGCGGCTGGACCGACTCCAAGCAGGACACCGGCACCATCGTGTGGCAGCGTCCCGACGGCACGCCGTACACGCTGGTCAACGGGACCGACGGCATCGTGCACAACTCCGAGATGTTCGTGGCCAAGCTGCCCGGCCGGCAGCTGCTCGACCCGGCGGTGTTCGACACCGGTGACAAGGCCAGCAAGTCGCACGCCTGGTGGTCGGGCTCGGGCAACGACTTCGGCTGCGCGCCGAGCGGCGGCCGCAACCTCGACCTGTCGATCCCGGCGCTGGCCACCCTCCCGGCCGGCACGAAGGTCAACCTCTCCTTCAAGTCCAACTGGGACGCGGAGTGGGACTTCGACTACGGCTTCGTGCTCACCACCACCGACGGCGGCAAGACCTACACGTCCCACGCCTCGGAGAACGGCTACACGACCTCCAACACCGATCCGCTGGCCGGCAACCCCAACCAGAACGCCTGCCAGCAGCAGTACGACAACGGCATCACCGGCACCAGCGGCTCCTACGCCGCCGGCAGCGAGGCGACCGACCGCAAGCTGGGCAACACGCCCGCCCCGGTCTTCCTCCAGGACAGCTACGACATCAGCGACCTCGTGGGCAAGGCCCAGGGCGCGCTGCGGTTCAGCTACGCCACCGACCCGGGCGTGGCCCGGCCGGGCTGGTTCATCGACGACGTCGTGGTCACCGCGACGACGCCCAGCGGCGACAAGGTCCTGCTCAAGACCGACTTCGAGTCCGACGGCGGTCCCGACGACCCGCGCGTCTTCAACGGCGGCTGCCGCGAGGACCTCACCACCGCCCAGGAGTGCACGAAGGGCTGGAAGTACCTCCAGGCCGGGGCCGAGTCCGCGCAGGACCACGCCTACTACCTCGAGATGCGCGACCGGTCGGGCTTCGACCTCGACGGGCACGGCCAGATCGACCGCGACCCGATCGGCTGGGCGGCGGGCCTCTACCTCTCCTACACCGACGAGGCGCACGGCTACGGCAACGCCGGCACCGACGACCCGCCGGCGCAGTCCCCGCTCGACGCCGTCCCGGACCCGGGCAACGAGACGCCCGACCTGAACGACGCCGCCTTCACCGCGGCGGCCGACCGGTCGACGTACTCCGACTCGGGCGAGGGGCACACCGACAACTACACCGACCCGGCCAACACGGTCGTGGACAGCCGGTACTCCGACGTCCCCAACCCGTGGCGGTTCCGCTACAACTGCCTGGGCTTCAAGGTCACCCAGATGAGCGGTCAGGCCGACGGCCCCGCCACGTCCGACGGCGACCTGACCGGCGCGGTGCAGTTCACGATGGGCAGCGGCTGCGCGCCCTTCGACTACGGCTACACGCCGGTGTCGGCCCCGGCCAACACCGCGCCGACCGCCGCTGCTCACGCCACGCCGAAGGCGGCGAAGACCGGCGAGACCGTGACGTTCAGCGGGGTCGGCAGCACCGACGCCGAGACGCCGGACAACCTGGACTACAGCTGGGACTTCGACAACGGCGGCAGCACCAAGGACGCTGCCGGCCGGGACGTCAGCCACGCGTTCAACTCGCCCGGCACCTACGACGTGACGCTCCTGGTCACCGACCCCGGCGGCAAGACCGACACCGACACGGTGCAGGTGACCGTCACCGACCCGCCGGGCAACCAGGCGCCGGTGGCGAAGTTCGAGGTGAAGCCCGGCTCGCCGTACATCACCACGAACACGCTGCTGAACGCCGCGGGCTCGGGCGATGCCGAGACCGCCGCGGGCGACCTCGTCTACCAGTGGAACTTCGGTGACGGTGGCGCCACGGTCGACGCGACCGGCCGCAGGGTCCACACGAAGTTCAAGCAGCCCGGCTACCGAACGATCACCCTCACCGTCACCGACGAGGGCGGGAAGTCCGACACCGTCCCGCAGCGGATCCTGGTCCGCCGGGCGACGGCCTGCTGGTCGCCGAAGGTGTCCCGCACCGGCAGCTGGCGCCAGGTCAACCAGCGCCAGGCGCCCAAGGGCGACTACTGCGACAACGCCGGCAAGGGCACGGGCGCCGACACCCTGACCCTGCACTTCAAGGGCCCGCAGATCGACGTCTTCCACGGACGCTCGACCCGCGGTGGCGCGGCGACGGTCTACATCGACGGCGAGAAGGTGGGCACCGTGTCGTTCCACAGCGACGACACCGCCCCCCGGATCCGCTACCACCAGGTCTTCTCCGACCTCGGGGACGGCAGCCACACCCTGCGGCTCGTCGTGACCCGCGGCCGGGCCTACCTGGAAGGGTTCGTCACCATCCGCTGACCCGTCGCTCATGGAAGCAATAACGCGCCGACCCGTCGTCAGTTGACGACGGGTCGGCGCGTTTCGGGGTCAGGAAACGACGGGTCGGTCAGGCCTCGGCCTCGGCCTTGATCCGCTCCAGGGTCTGCCGCATGCCGGCCCGCAGCTCACCGGTGAACTTCGTCTGCCCGCCCATGACGGCGTCGGTCAGCTTCAGCGAGATCGACGAGATGCCGTCGGGGGTCTCCCGGCGCTGCGTGATCCTCGTGCCGGTCCCGGTGGGCTCGAGGGTGAAGGACCAGATGGTGAAGTTGTCCTTGATCCGTACGGCGATCTCCGTGTGCGGGTCGAACCGCACGACCTTGGCCTGCGTGGGCCACACCAGGAGGCCGCGCCGGTTGATGTTGAAGGTGCGGGTGCCCAGCTCGACCGGGCCGCCGCCGCGGACGAAGGTCTTGACGACCTGGGGGCTCCACTGCGCCATCCGGGGCAGGTCGGAGACGAGGGACCAGACGGTGGCCGGAGTCGCGGCGACCTCGATGGTCTCCTCCAGCAGGGGCTCGATCTGGGCGGACGGGTCGGTCGAGGTGCTCATGGGACGCTCCGGAGTCGGACGGGCAGGACGAGGTGGAACACGTTCCCGTCGAACCTACTGACAGATGTTCAACAGCGCACCGTGAGACCGGCCACTCCCACGCGTCACCTCACCCAGTCAGCTCACCCAGTCAGCTCAGCCAGTCAGCTCAGGCAGCCGGCACGGTCGCCGCCACCAGCACCTCCGCGGTGCGCCGGGCCGCGGCCGCCGCCTCGATGTCCGCCGACAACGCGCCGTCGGCCAGCCCACCGTCGAGGAGCAGCGCCAGCGAGCGCGCCAGGCCGTCCGGGTCGATCGCCCCGGCCGCCGCCGTCAGCTCCCGCAGCCACGCGAGGACCGACTGCTTGTGGGCGACCGTCCGGTCGTGGACGGGCGTGCCCGGCATCGCCTCGGCGGCGGCGTTGATGAAGGCGCAGCCCCGGTAGCTCTCCCGCCGGCACGCGCTGGTCAGCGCGTCGAAGAGGCCGACCAGCTGGTCGGCGGGGTCCGGTCCGGCGGCCTCGGCGGCCGCGCGCAGTTGTCCGCTCCAGATCCCGTCGACCCGGTCCAGGTAGGCGAGCACCAGCTCGTCCTTGGCCGGGAAGTGCTTGTAGAAGGTCGCCTTGGCCACGCCGGACTCGGCGATGATCAGGTCGACGCCGACGGCCCTGATGCCGCGGGCGTAGAAGAGCCCGAAGGCCGTGTCGAGGATGCGGTCCCGGGCCGACGGAGAGGTCACTCCTTGATCATAGACAGACCTGTCTGTTAACGTCCATGTCACGAGATAGACAGACCTGTCTACCGATGGATCTGATTCACGAAGGACTCCCCATGAAGATCGCAGTTCTCGGCACCGGCATGGTCGGCCAGGCAGTGGCCGGTGGCCTCACGCGCGTGGGTCACCACGTCGTCATCGGCACCCGCGACCCGGAGGCCACGCTGGCCCGCACCGACACCGACGGCATGGGCAACCCGCCGTTCTCGGCCTGGCACGCCGAGCACGGTGACGTCGAGCTCGCCACCTACGCCGACGCCACGTCCGGTGCCGACCTCGTGGTGCTGGCCGGCAACGGGTTCGCCGCCCTGGACATGGTCACCGCCGCCGGTGCCGACAACCTCGCCGGCAAGGTGCTCGTCGACATCTCCAACCCGCTCGACTTCTCCGCCGGCTTCCCGCCGAGCCTGTTCGTCAAGGACACCGACTCGCTGGGCGAGCAGATCCAGCGCGCCTTCCCCGACGTGCGCGTGGTCAAGTCGCTCAACACGCTCACCGCCCCGCTGATGGTCGACCCGAAGCTGCTGGACGAGAGCACCACCGTCTTCGTCTCGGGCGACGACGCCGATGCCAAGGCCACGGTCACCGACCTGCTCGCCTCGCTCGGCCACGACGACGTCATCGACCTCGGCGGGATCGAGACCGCACGCGGCACCGAGATGTTCCTGCCGCTGTGGCTGCGCACCATGGGCGCGCTCGGCACCGGCATGTTCAACGTCAAGGTCGTGCGCTGAGCCGGCTCAGCCCCGGGCGGCCCACCAGGTGAGCAGATGGTCCCGCGCCTGCTCCTCGGTCATCGGGCCGAGGTCCATCCGCAGCTCGAGGAGGTGCTGGTAGGCCTGGCCGACCTCGCGGCCGGGCCCGATCCCCAGGATCTGCATGATCTGGTTGCCGTCGAGGTCGGGCCGGATCGAGGCCAGCTCCTCCTCCTCCGAGAGCCGGGCGATCCGCTCCTCCAGCTCGTCATACGTACGACGGAGCCGGTCGGCCTTGCGTTGGTTGCGGGTGGTGCAGTCGGCCCGGGTGAGGACGTGCAGGCGCTCGAGCTGGTCGCCCGCGTCCCGGACGTAGCGCCGGACGGCCGAGTCGGTCCACTCGCCGGTGCCGTAGCCGTGGAAGCGCAGGTGCAGCTCGACCAGCTTCGAGACCGCCTCGATGTCGTCGTTGGAGAAGCGCAGCGCCTTCATCCGCTTGCGGGTGATCTTGGCGCCGACCACGTCGTGGTGGTGGAAGGTCACGGTGCCGTCGTCGACGAATCGCCGCGTCCGCGGCTTGCCGACGTCGTGCATGAGCGCGGCGAAGCGGGAGACGAAGTCCGGGCCCTCCCCGGGCAGCCGCGGCTCGAGATCGATGGCCTGCTCCAGCACGGTCAGCGTGTGCTCGTAGACGTCCTTGTGCCGGTGGTGCTCGTCCCGCTCCAGCGCCAGCGCGGGCAGCTCGGGCAGCACCCGCTCCGCCAGGCCCGTCTCCACCAGGAGCGCCAGCCCCAGGCGCGGGTAGGGCGCGCACACCAGCTTCACCAGCTCGTCGCGGACCCGCTCGGCGGAGATGATCTCGATCCGGTCGGCCATCGCGGTCATCGCCGCGACCACGGACTCGTCGACGGTGAAGCCGAGCTGGGCGGCGAACCGCGCGGCCCGCATCATCCGCAGCGGGTCGTCGGAGAAGGAGTCCTCGGGCCTGCCCGGCGTGCGCAGCACCCGGTGGGCGAGGTCGACGACCCCGCCGTACGGGTCCTCGACCTCACGACCGGGGACCCGCACCGCCATCGCGTTGACGGTGAAGTCGCGGCGGCCGAGGTCGCCGACGAGCGAGTCGCCGAAGTCCACGTCGGGCTTGCGGGAGGAGGGGTCGTAGGACTCCGAGCGGTACGTCGTGATCTCGACCTGCCACTCGCCCTTGCGGCAGCCGATGGTGCCGAACGCGCGGCCCATGTCCCAGATCGCCTCGGCCCAGCCCTTGAGCAGCCGCTCGGTCTGCTCGGGGCGCGCGGACGTGCTGAGGTCGAGGTCGTTGTGGTGGCGACCGAGCATCGCGTCGCGCACCGGGCCGCCCACGAGGGACAGCTCGTGGCCCGCGTCCGCGAAGCGGCGGCCGAGCTCGTCGATGACCGGGGCGATCCGGTCCAGCTCCGAAGCGACCGACCGCTGGACGTCGGTCAGCTGGAGTGGGGGCATCGGAGCGTCAGGCACGGGAGGCAACTCTATCGTCCGACCCGGCTCCGACGCCCCGGCGGACCAGCGGGGCGGGCGCCGACCCGGCCGATAGAGTCGACGCCATGGTCCGCCCCGCGTCGCTCCTGCCTGCCCTCGTGGCGGCCGCGGCGGCGCTGACGGGTCCCCTCGCGCTCGCGGGACCGGCCTGCGCGCTGCCCGTCCCCGAGACCAGCAGCATCGCCGCGGGCTCGGCCGTGCGCACCGCCCTGCACGCCGCGGCGCCGCGTCCCCGCGCCGGAGCGGCCCCGCGTTACGACGCCCCGCTCGACGTCTCGATCGACACGTTGACCCCGGCCTACGTGCCGCGTCGCGGCCCGATCCGGGTCACCGGCTCGGTCACC
Organism: Nocardioides ginsengisegetis; assembly: GCF_014138045.1. Taxonomy (NCBI): domain Bacteria; kingdom Bacillati; phylum Actinomycetota; class Actinomycetes; order Propionibacteriales; family Nocardioidaceae; genus Nocardioides; species Nocardioides ginsengisegetis. The sequence continues at coordinate 69,252 of NZ_JACGXA010000003.1, read as the reverse complement.
AACAACTCCGACGAGGTGTGGACCGACGTCCGCGCCTACTCCTTCATCTCGAGCACGCCGATGACCAGTGCCGAGGAGCTCAAGGACGCCGCGGCCGTCGACCCCGAGGAGTACGTCGGCGACCGGATCACCGAGCCCGGCACCTTCGACACGATCGACCAGATCGACCCGGGCGCCAGCGCGCCGTACTCCATCAAGGTCCCCCGCAAGGACCTCCCCGTCAGCGCGGCCGGCGTCTACTGGTTCGGGGTGCACGCCCTGGGGGCGACTCCCGAGGGCCGCGTCGACGGCGCAGACGGCCGCGCCCGGACCTTCCTCCCCCTGGTGGACCCCACCCGCAAGAGCGTCGACACGGCCCTGGTGGTGCCGCTGCGCCGCGACATCTCCTGGGCACCCGACGGCAGCCTCGAGGACGGTCCGGGGTGGACCGACGACCTCGCCCCCGGCGGGCGGCTCCGCTCCCTGGTCGACTTCGGGGCCTCGGCCGGCTCCCGCCCGATCACCTGGCTGCTCGACCCCGCCCTGCCCGACGCGGTGCGCCGGCTGGCCGACGGCAACGCGCCCCGCTCGATCGCCCCGACCGACACCACCGACCCGGGCGCGACGGAGTCCCCGAGCCCGTCCGACTCGGCCAGCCCGAGCGACGGGGCCACGACTGCCGACCAGCAGGCCGCCGACAGCGCGGCCACCGTCGCCGGCGACGCCTGGCTCGACCGCCTCCACGACGCGCTGCGCAACAGCGAGATCCTCGCCCTTCCCTACGGCGACCTGGACGTCTCCGCCGCGGCGGCGAGCGACCCCGGCCTCTACGAGCGCGCCCGGCGACGCAGCGGCACCACCCTCGCGCCCTGGGGGCTGTCCATGCACCCGGCCATCGGCGCGCCCAGCGGCTACCTCTCCACCCAGGCCATCCACCTGGCCGACCCCTCCGACACGGTGCTGGTCACCGACCGGATGATCGACGGCGACGCCCCGACCGTGGCCCGCGCGCCCGGCCACACGCTGGTGACCACCTCCAACGCGGCGTCGACCGGAGGCCCCGGTCCGGAGGACCGGCTGACGTCGGTCGCGCTGCGCCAGCGGATCGTGAGCGAGGCGGCCCTGCGGCTGCTCGAGCCCGGCCGGCCCCCGCTGGTCGTGGTGCTGCCCCACGACTGGGTGCCCACCGACACCAGCGGCTTCTTCGAGGGCCTCGACATCCCGTGGCTCGACCTCACGACCGTCTCCGGAGCCGCGAGCCGCACCGGCCGGCCGGTCCCCGAGGACGCGCTGCACTACCCCCAGCGACAGGCCGACCGCGAGCTCGACGTCGCCAACTTCACCTCGGCCGAGGCGCTGGTCGACGCGGGCAAGACCCTCCAGAACGTGCTGACCCAGAACACCACGGTCGCCCGCGCGGTCGCGGACCAGGCGATGACCTCCACGTCGTACTCCGCCCGGCTGCACCCCGACGGCTCGCGCGCCTCGGCGGACCGCTCCCGGGAGTGGATCGACGGCCAGCTCGCCTCCATCGCCGTCGAGGCACCGAGCGCGGTGACGCTCTCCAGCACCACGGGCAGGTTCGCGGCGACGGTCAGCAACGGCCTCGACCAGCCGGTGACGGTCCGGATCAAGGCGCTGTCCGACCAGCCGATGACGATCGAGGGACCCCAGGAGGTCGTCGTCGCACCCCACGGCCGCAACACCGTCCTGCTCAACGCCCACACCAGCACGCTGGGCGTCCACAACGTCACGCTCGTCGTCACCGACCTCGACGGCACCCCGCTCGGGTCCTCCGACCAGCTCCCGATCCGCTCGGCCCAGGTCAGCACGGTGATCTGGGTGATCCTCGGCACCGGCGTCGTCCTGCTCTTCGGCGCGATCGCCGTCCGTCTCGTACGCCGCGTGCGCGCCGCCCGCCGCGCCCGCTCGGCCGCCGGGTCGGTCGCATGAGCGACCGGGTCGACGGGGAGGACCAGCAGGTCCTCGCCTCCAGCGCGCTCATGGCCGCCGGCACCGTGGTCTCCCGCCTCAGTGGCTTCGTCCGGTCGTTCCTGCTGGCGGCGGCGCTCGGCAACATGCTGCACGCCGACCTGTTCACGATCGGCAACACGATCCCGAACATGCTCTACATCCTGCTGGCCGGCGGCGTCTTCAACGCCGTGCTCGTGCCGCAGCTGGTCCGCGCCATGAAGCACGACCCGGACGGCGGCGAGGCCTACACCAACCGGGTGATCACGCTGGCCGCGCTCTTCCTGGCGGCCGTGTCGGTCGCGCTCGTGCTGGCGGCGCCACAGGTGATGTCGCTCTACCTCGACAGCTCGTTCTCCTGCGCCAACCTCGCCGACCAGCGGGAGTCGGTCATCGACTTCGCCCGCTACTGCCTGCCGCAGGTCTTCTTCTACGGCATGTTCGTGCTGGTCGGGCAGATCCTGAACTCGCGCGGCCGGTTCGGCCCGATGATGTGGGCACCGATCGCCAACAACGTCATCTCGGTGGCGGTGCTGGCGATCTACCTGCTCGCCTTCGGCCCGGTCCCCCAGACCCAGCTCTCCTCGGCGTACTCCTCCCACCAGGAGCTGCTGCTCGGCCTCGGCTCGACGCTCGGCATCGCGGCCCAGCTGTTCATCCTCGTGCCCTACCTCCGGAAGGCCGGCTTCACGTTCCGCCCCCGCTTCGACTTCCGCAACAGCGGCCTGGGCCACACGCTCCGCCTGGGCATCTGGACCGTGCTGTTCGTCGTGGTGAACCAGGTCGCCTACACCGTCGTGGTCAAGCTCGCCTCGGGCGGTACGTCGGCGGGCGGCTGTGGCCCGCACCCGGCGACCGAGGGCACCGGCTACACCGTCTACTCCTCGACGTTCCTGATCATGATGGTCCCGCACTCGATCATCACCGTCTCGCTGGCGACCGCGATCCTGCCGCAGCTCTCCCGCCGGGCCACCGACGGCGACCTCCCCGGCCTGGCCCGGTCCCTGGCGTCCACCCTGCGCACGGCCCTGTCGGTCGTGGTGCCCTTCGCGCTGCTGCTGCCGCTGATCGCGCTGGACCTGTCCCACGTCGTGTGGGGCCACGGCGCCGCGTCGTCCAACTTCGACCTCTACGCGCCGTCGCTGGCGCTGTTCGGGCCGGGCCTGGTCTTCTTCACCGTCCACTACCTGATGCTGCGCGGCTTCTACGCGCTCGAGCGGACCCGCACGGTCTTCTGGATCCAGTGCGCCGTCGCCGGCTCCAACATCGCCGCCGCGCTGCTCCTCGTCGCCCGCACCGACCCCCGGCACACCTCGCCCGCCCTCGTGGTCGCCTACACGGTCTCCTACGTCGTGGGCTCCCTCATCTCGTACGCCGTCCTGCGCCGGCTCCTCGGCGGCCTCCGCACGCCCGAGCTGGTCCGGTTCGTGGTCCGGCTCGGCATCGCCGCCCTCGTCTCCAGCGCCGTCGCGCTGGTCGTCGCCTGGCTGCTGCACGGCCTCGCCGAGGACCCGTACTGGGTGCTGGCCGCCCTCCGGGCCCTGGTCGTGACGGTCGTGGACGTCGCCGTCTTCGTCGTGATGGCCCGTGTCCTCCGGCTCACGGAAGTGACCTCCGTCATCGACACCGTCACCCGGCGGTTCCCCTCCGCCCGCAAGTCCTGACGCGCCCTACGATGGCCGGGAGACAGCCCGAGCGGGGACGAGAGGAAGAGGGGAGCTGCGTGCCGAACTCCATCCGGCCCGGCGACGTCCTCGCCGACCGCTACCGACTCGTCGACCTCCTGGCCGAGAGCGAGGGCGGCCGGTTCTGGCGGGCCCACGACAAGGTGCTGCAGCGCCACGTCGCGCTCCACGTGATCGACGCCGACGACGAGCGGGCGCCCGGGCTCCTCGAGGCCGCCCGGCAGTCCGCGACGGTCCCGGACCGGCGGTTGCTGCGCGTGCTCGACGCCGACCAGGTCGACGGCCTCACCTACGTCGTCAACGAGTGGGGGTCGGGGCACTCCCTCGACGTGATGCTCGCCGACGAGGGCCCCCTCGCCACCCGCCGCGCCGCGTGGCTCGTCTCGGAGGTGGCCGCGTCGCTGGCCGCGGCCCACGCCGTCGGCGTCGCCCACGGCCGGCTGGTCCCCGAGAACGTCATCGTCGACCGCTCCGGCTCGGTGCGCATCATCGGCTTCTCCGTCGACGCGGCCCTGCACGGCCTCCCTCCGGGCCGGGTCTCCACCGACGTCGCCGACCTCGGCGGGCTGCTCTACTGCGCGCTCACCGGCCGGTGGCCGGGGGTCTCCCGCTCGAGCGTGCCCGCCGCACCCCAGGAGCACGGCCGGCTGCTGCGACCCCGCCAGGTCCGGGCGGGCATCCCGCGCACCCTCGACTTGCTCTGCGACGCCGTCGTCAACCCGTACGCCGTGCCCTCGAGCCGCGACGGCCACGACCTGACCACCGCCCAGGGCATCCGCGACGCCCTCACCGACTTCGTGGGCGACCCGTCCGGGATGGCCGAGGCCGAGGTGACCAGCCGCGAGCGCCGCGAGGGCTCGCGCGGGCAGGAGACCGCGCGGATGCCGGTCCTGCCCCCGCTGGCCGAGATGCCCGAGCCGGAGCCCGAGGCCGAGGAGGTCCCGGGCCCGGTGAGCGCGCCGGTGTCCGACCCGGTCGACGAGTCGGTGCCCGACGACGCCGCGATCACCTCGACCCACGACCAGCTGCCCGGGGCCGCGCCGACCCCGGCCGCCACCCCCTCGGTCGACCTGCCCACCCAGGCCGGGCTGCCGATCTTCGACGACGCCACCGACGACGTGTCCTGGCTGACCGCCCGCGCCGAGAAGGCCCCGCCGCCCCCGCCCTTCGAGCCGCACCCCGAGCGCCCGCTCTTCGCCCCCGACCCCGAGGACGGCCAGCCCGTCCGCAAGACCCGGCCGTCGGCGGCGACCGGGTCGCGGGACTACTGGCCGTGGGACACCAGCACCGGCACCGGGACGGGAGCGGTCCCGGTCCCCGACGAGGACGAGGACGACGAGGTCCCCGGTCGCAGCTGGCTGCGCCTGGCCTTCGGGATCCTGGCCGCCCTGGTGCTGCTCGTGGCCGTGCTGGTCGCCTACAACCTCGGCCGGGGCAAGACCCCGCTCGGCGCCGAGCCCGACGACTCGAGCTCCAGCAGCGCCAAGGGCACTCCTGTCGCCTCCAGCACCCCGATCACCACCCTGACCGCCTCCGACTTCGACCCCCAGGGCGACCCGCCGGAGGAGAACCCCGACCTCGCCCCGCTCGCGGTCGACGGCGACGCCACGACGGCCTGGCGGACGATGACCTACGACCAGAACATGGGTCCCGGCGGCCTCAAGACCGGGGTCGGGCTCACCATCGACCTCGGCGAGAGCCACGACGTGTCCGAGGTCGACCTGACGCTCGTGGGTGCCGCCACCGGCGTGAGCATCTACGTCACCGACACCGCACCCACCGGCGTACGCGGCCTGACGCCCGCCGCCAGCGTGACGGCCGCGGCCCGGCAACGGGTGCCCCTCGACGAGCCGGTGACGGGTCGCTACGTCACCGTGTGGCTCACCTCGCTGCCCCAGATCGCGGGCGGTTACCGGGGCGAGATCGCCGAGGTGGGAGTCCGCGGATGACGCCGCCCGAGGACGGCCGCACCGACGCGGAGCTGCTGCACGCCCACGTCGACGGCGACCACGACGCGTTCGGCGTGCTCTTCGCGCGCCACCGGGACCGGCTCTGGGCCGTTGCCCTGCGCACCCTCGGCAACCCCGAGGACGCCGCGGACGGGCTCCAGGACGGCATGGTCGCCGCCTACCGGCGGGCCGGGTCCTTCCGTGGCGACGCGGCCGTGACGACCTGGCTGCACCGCGTGGTCGTCAACGCCTGCCTCGACCGGATCCGGGCCGCGCGCGTGCGCCGTGCCGACCCGTTGCCCGACGACCTCGAGGAGTACGGCAACCGCGGGTCGCTGGCCTCGGCCACGGACGCGGCCGAGGACCCTGCCGACCTGTCGGTCCGGGACGAGCGCCGTCGCGCCGTGCTCGCCGCGCTGCACTCCCTGCCCGCCGAGCAGCGGGCCGCGCTCGTGCTCGTCGACATGGAGGGCTACCCCGTCGCCGAGGTGGCGGTGATGCTCGACTGCGCGGTGGGGACGGTCAAGTCCCGCTGCTCCCGCGGACGTGCACGGCTGGCCGAGCTGCTCGACGTGCTGCGCCCCGACCGTGACCCGGACCACCCCGATCCGGGGAACCCGCCCCCGGGCCGGGCCGTCCGATCCCAGAAGACCCCCCGCGGGCCACCGGCCTGACCACCGGCCCCCCCCGACCGCACTCCCGCCGAGACCCCTGAGAGGAGGCGCCCCCATGAGCCGTGAGCCCCACGAGCCGGACCTGACCCCCGAGCAGGAGCAGGAGGTACGCCGCCTGCTCGCCGACGCGCGCCACACCGCTCCGATCCCCGAGGACGTCGCCACCCGGCTCGACCGGGTCCTCGGCGAGCTCGCCCGGGGCGAGCACCCCATCCCCGTCCCCGCCCCCGTCGTCCAGCTCGCCTCGCACCGGCGCCGCCGGGCCGCGAGCATGCTGGTGGCCGCGGCCGCCGTGGTCGCGGTCGGCGTCGGCCTGGGCCAGGTCGTGGGCGGCGGCTCGGACTCCGGCTCGGGCGCGGCCTCCAGCGCCGACTCGGCCCGCGAGGTCCCCATGACCGCCCAGAAGGACGCCCCGTCCAGCGAGAGCGCGCTCGCCGGCAGCGCGGCCGGTGACTCGGTGGACTCCTACGCCCTCCCGCGACCGGTCCGGGTGCGCGAGCAGCACTTCTCCGCCGACGTACGCCACGCCCGCCGGCTGCTGCGCAGCACCCTGCGGTCCACCCAGGACCAGAGCTTCGACGGCACCAGCGCGAGCACCGCCGTCGGCCCCTGCCCCCGGGGCGACTGGGGCTCCGGGCGGCTGGTCCCGGCCACCTACGACGGCCAGCAGGCGGTCCTGGTGTTCCGCGCCGTGGCCGGCGACACCCAGGTCGTCGACCTCTTCGCCTGCGGCAGCGACGTGGCCCTCCGCTCGATCACCCTGCCCGCTCCCTAGTCGCGTCCAGCCGCGTCCAGTCGCGTCCGGTCGGGGCTGGTCGGGGCCCGGCCGGGAAGATTCCTCACCTACGATCGGTTCTACCAAGGCCCAGCCCGCGATCGAGGAGACATCGACTCCATGCCCGAGTCCCAGTCCGACACCCGCAACGTCATCATCATCGGCTCCGGCCCCTCCGGCTACACCGCAGCCGTGTACGCCGCGCGGGCCAACCTCCACCCCCTCGTCTTCGAGGGCTCGGTGACCGCCGGTGGCGCCCTGATGAACACCACCGAGGTCGAGAACTTCCCGGGCTTCCGCGACGGCATCATGGGCCCGGCCCTGATGGACGAGATGCGGGCCCAGGCCGAGCGCTTCGGCGCCGAGCTGGTCGCCGACGACGTCGTCGAGGTCGACCTCACCGGGGACGTGAAGGTCGTCAAGACCGCCACCGACACCTACACCGCCCGCGCGGTGGTCCTGGCCACCGGCTCGGGCTACCGCAAGCTGGGCCTGCCCCGCGAGGAGGAGCTCTCGGGCCGCGGCGTGTCCTGGTGCGCGACGTGCGACGGGTTCTTCTTCCGCGAGCAGCACATCGCCGTCGTCGGCGGTGGCGACTCCGCCGTCGAGGAGGCCACCTTCCTGAGCCGGTTCGGCTCCAAGGTCTCGCTGATCGTGCGCCGCGACGAGCTGCGCGCCTCCAAGATCATGCAGGAGCGCGCGTTCGCCGACCCCAAGATCGAGATCCTCTGGAACTCCGCCGTCGACGAGATCAACGGCCAGGACCGCCTCGAGTCGCTCACCCTCAAGGACACCGTCACCGGCGAGACCCGCGAGCTCGACGCCACCGGCCTGTTCATCGCCGTGGGCCACGACCCCCGCTCGGAGCTCCTCGTGGGCCAGGTCGACCTCGACGACAACGGCTACGTCCTGGTCGACCAGCCCTCGACGCGGACCAACCTCGCCGGCGTGTTCGCCGCCGGTGACCTGGTCGACCACCACTACCGCCAGGCCATCACCGCCGCCGGCACCGGCTGCGCGGCCGCCCTCGACGCCGAGCGCTATCTCGCCGACCTCGACCACGCCGCCAGCACCCAGGACGCCGGCACCGCCGAGGTGCTGACCGAGACGGTGCAGACCGCCGGCCTCTGAGTCACCCCGGAGCCGTCACGGAGCGGCGCGGGAACAGATGTCCCCGGCGTCGTGTTCACTCATCGCAGACTTCAGCACCAGCACGCTTCACCGACAAGCACCAACCGAAAGGGAGTTCCCGTGGCGAACATCGCTGCCGTGACCGACGCCGAGTTCGAGGCGCAGGTCCTCAAGTCCGACAAGCCCGTCCTGGTGGACTTCTGGGCCGAGTGGTGCGGCCCGTGCCGCCAGGTCGCCCCGATCCTCGACGAGATCGCGACGGCCCACGGTGACAAGATCACGTTCCTGAAGATGAACGTCGACGAGAACCCCGTCACCCCCTCGTCCTACCGGGTGACCGGCATCCCGACGATCAACGTCTACCAGGGCGGCGAGGTCGTGAAGTCCATCGTCGGCGCGCGCCCCAAGGCGACGCTGCTCAACGAGCTCTCCGACTTCATCGCCTGAGCTCTGCTCACGCAGGGCCCGTCACAGGGCCTGGCGCCCGCTCCTCGTCGCCTTCGGCGTGGGGGCGGGCGCCTTCTGCTTGTGCGGGCGCACCACGCCCAGCAGCCGCTCCAGCGCGACCTCGAACTCGTCCCTCCACGTCAGCGCCGAGCGCAGCTCCATCCGCATCCGCGGTGTCGTGCTGTGCGCGCGCTGGGTCTTGAAGCCCACTCCCCCCAGGAACGCCTCCGGCAGCACGCAGGTGCCGGCGTGCCGGCCGCGGGTGTCGCCGAAGGCCTCCACCGCCCGGAAGCCGCCGCGCTCGATCAGGTCGCGGGCCATCCCCTGCACGAGCATCCGGCCCAGCCCGCCGCCGGCGTGCGCCGGATCGACGTACGCCGTGGTCAGCAGCACCGCGTCGGGCGAGACCGGCGCGGTCGGGAAGCCGGCGGCGCCGGGCACGTAGGCCTCGGGGGCGTAGATGAGGTAGCCCACCGGCTGGTCGTCGACGAGGGCGATCCGCCCGCACGAGCCCCACTCCCGCAGCACCTGGGAGACCCACGCGTCCTTCTCGCCGCAGGGGTCGTCGACCCGGGCGCGGCGGACGGGGTCGAGCTCCCAGAACAGGCAGGAGCGGCAGGGCGAGGGCAGCGCGTCGAGGTGGTCCAGGGTGAGCCGGACGATCTTGCGCGACATGGCATCCTCCCCGGCGCCCCGTCGTGCTGGAACCGCGTGGGCGCCTGCGTCACCTCCCACCATAGGCCGCACCCGGAGGGGTCTGGGGAGTATCAGGCCGCGAGCCGGGCGGCGCGCCGCGTCCGGGTCCCTGACAGGATGAGCGCGTGCGCCCGATCCGACAGAGCAGGAAGCTCCAGAACGTCCGCTACGACGTCCGCGGCCCCATCCTCGTGGAGGCCCAGCGGCTGGAGGCCGAGGGCCACCGGATCCTCAAGCTGAACATCGGCAACACCGCACCGTTCGGCTTCGAGGCGCCCGAGGCGATCCTGGCCGACATGATCCACCACCTGCCGAAGTCGCAGGGGTACGCCGACTCGCGGGGCATCTGGTCGGCCCGCACCGCCGTCGCGCACTACTACCAGTCCCACGGCCTCAAGGACGTCTCGGTCGAGGACGTCTTCATCGGCAACGGCGTCTCCGAGCTGATCTCGATGGTGCTTCAGGCCTTCCTCGACGACGGCAACGAGATCCTCGTACCGGCGCCGGACTACCCGCTGTGGACCGGTGCGATCACCCTGTCGGGGGGCAAGGCGGTCCACTACCGCTGCGACGAGGCCGACGACTGGAACCCCGACCTCGCCGACATCGAGGCCAAGATCACCGAGAACACCCACGGCCTGGTGATCATCAACCCCAACAACCCCACCGGCGCGGTCTACAGCGAGGCGACCGTCCGGGGGCTGGTCGACATCGCTCGCCGGCACGAGCTGGTCGTGTTCGCCGACGAGATCTACGAGAAGATCCTCTTCGAGGACGCGGTCCACCACCACGCCGCGACGTACGCCGGCAACGACGTGCTCTGCCTGACCTTCAGCGGGCTGTCCAAGGCCTACCGCGTGTGCGGCTACCGCGCCGGCTGGGTGATGATCTCGGGCCCCAAGGAGATGGCCACCGACTTCCTCGAGGGCCTCACCCTGATCGCCAACATGCGGATGTGCTCCAACGTCCCGGCCCAGCACGCGATCCAGACCGCCCTGGGCGGCTACCAGTCGGTCGAGGAGCTGATCGGTCCCGGTGGCCGCTACTACGAGCAGAGCATGCTCGCCCACCGGCTGCTCAACGAGATCCCCGGCGTCTCCAGCGTGAAGCCGAAGGGCGCGCTCTACTGCTTCCCGCGCCTGGACCCCGAGGTCTATCCCATCGAGGACGACGAGCAGTTCGTCATCGAGCTGCTGCGCGCCAAGAAGCTGCTCGTCACCCACGGCACCGGCTTCAACTGGTTCGAGCCCGACCACTTCCGGCTGGTGACCCTGCCCGACGTGGCGATGCTCGAGGAGGCCATCGGGCGGATCGGCGACTTCCTGGCGATGCGTCGCTGACCCGTCGTTGATCCGCCGCTGGTCCGTTGCTGAGACAGCGCCTCCGCGACGCCCGCCGGTCACCGGGGTGCCCCTAGAGTCACCCCATGCGAGACCTCACCTACCCCCCGATCATCGCCACGGCCAAGACCGCCTTCCGGGTGCTCGGCCAGCGTTTCCAGATGACCGGGACGGAGAACGTGCCCCGCACGGGCGGCGTGCTGCTGGCCTACAACCACATCGGGTACGTCGACTTCGTCTACGGCGGCCTCGCCGCCAACCCCTCCGGGCGCAAGGTGCGCTTCATGGCCAAGCGCGAGCTCTTCGACCACACCTGGACCGGTCCCCTGATGCGCTCGCTGCACCACATCGAGGTCGACCGCGGCGAGGGACTCGCGTCCTACCGGACCGCCGTGGACTACCTCCGGGCCGGCGAGGCCGTCGGGATCTTCCCCGAGGCGACCATCTCGCGGGCCATGGAGCTCAAGGAGTTCAAGTCCGGCGCGGTACGGATCGCCGCCGACGCGGGCGTCCCGCTGGTGCCGGTGATCCTGTGGGGCACCCAGCGGATGATGACCAAGGACCACCCCAAGGACTTCTCCCGCGGCAAGACGATCGCGATCCACGTGGGCGAGCCCCTGCACCCGACCGGCGAGAACGCGGTCGCCGAGACCGCTGAGCTCAAGCGCGTCATGACGGAGATGCTCGATCGCGCGATCGCCGACTACCCGGCCGACGAGCAGCCGCCGGGGTCCTGGTGGGTGCCGGCCAGGCACGGCGGCACCGCGCCGACGCTCGAGGAGGCCGCCGCCCTCGACGCCGCCGAGAAGCGGGAGCGGGCTGCGAAGCGCGCCGCGAAGAGGGCAGCCCGGTCCTGACCTCGATGTTGCACGTGAAACATCGTCCGCGGCGGGTGGAGACCCCCGGAATCGGCCTCATCAGGAGCCGCTGGGAGCGAATTCCGGTCCTGCTGACGGCCGCCCCCGCAGCGCCACCTCGCTCAGAATCGCTCTGACAGAACCGAAGAGCCCCCGATCCGGCGATCGGGGGGCTCTTTCATGCCAGTTCTGGTCGCTTGCTCAGCGACTTGTCGCTTTGTCGACAAAGCGACTTATCGATTCAGATGGGGCGATCGTTCCGGTTGCGCGGGTCCATGACGTCCACGATGCGCTGGAGGTCGTCCATCGAGGCGAACTCGACGGTGATCCGCCCCTTGTTCTTGCCCAGGTCCACCTTCACGCGCGTCTCCAGACGGTCCGAGAGCCGGTCGGACAGCTCGACGAGTCCGGGCGCGACCGGCTTGCGCCGGGTGACGCGCTGGGGAGCCGTGCCGTGGTCGCCGACCGCGACGATCTCCTCGAGGCCACGCACGCTGATGCCCTCGGCGACGACCCGTGCGGCGAGGCGGTCCTGCACCTCGGAGTCGACGACCGCGAGGAGCGCACGGGCGTGGCCGGCGGAGAGCACTCCGGCGGCCACCCGGCGCTGGACGGCCGGACTCAACTTCATCAGGCGCAGCGTGTTGCTGATCTGGGGCCGCGACCGGCCGATCCGGGTGGCCAGCTCCTCGTGGGTGCACCCGAAGTCGTCGAGCATCTGCGCGTAGGCGGCCGCCTCTTCGAGCGGGTTGAGCTGCGAGCGGTGCAGGTTCTCCAGCAGCGCGTCGCGCAGCATGTCGTTGTCGTCGGTCTCGCGGACGATCGCGGGGATCGTCTCCAGGCCGGCCTGCTGGCAGGCGCGCCAGCGCCGCTCGCCCATGACCAGCTCGAAGGTCACCGGGCCCGTGCGGCGTACGACGACGGGCTGGAGCAGCCCGACCTCGCGGATCGAGTGCACCAGCTCGCCCATGGCCTCCTCGTCGAAGACCTGGCGCGGCTGGACCGCGTTGGGCGTGATCTGCGCGAGCGGCAGCTCGGCGAAGTAGGCGCCCGAGACCGGGGCCAGCCCCTCGGCAGCCGGGTCGACGGGCGCCGACGGCAACGCAGGCGGGGCCGTGGGCGTACCGTCGACAGGGGTGGACGCCTGGGAAGCCCCGTCCGTCTCGCTTGCCGCCGGCGGCGCCGTGGGGATCAGGGAGCCCAGCCCGCGTCCCAGACCGCGGCGCTGCTGCGGTCGACCCGTGTTGGTGGTGCTGCTCATGCGGGGTCCCCTCGGAAGCAGGAGCGAAGCGAGTGGTTTCGTGGGGTGAGGATCATGCGGGAACTCCCTTGATCGCGATCTCGCGGGCGGCCTCGAGGTAGGAGAGGGCTCCCGGCGAACCGGGATCGTAGGTCATCACGGTCTGGCCGTAGGACGGCGCCTCGGAGACGCGCACCGAGCGCGGGATCGTCGTCTTCACGACCCGCTCGCCGAAGTGCTCGCGCACCTCGTCGGCCACGCCGGCCGCGAGCCGGGTGCGGGCGTCGTACATCGTCACGAGGATCGTGGAGACCTGCAGGCGCGGGTTGAGGTGCGCCTTGACCATCTCCACGGTCTCGAGCAGCTGACCCAGCCCCTCCAGCGCGTAGTACTCCGCCTGGATCGGGATCATCATCTCCGCGCCCGCCACGAGGGCGTTCAGGGTGAGCAGGCCGAGGGACGGCGGGCAGTCGATGAAGACGAAGTCGAAGCGCTCCTCGCCCACCTCGTCGGCCGTGCCGACCCGGGGGTGGGCCTGGATCGCGCGGTGGAGCCGGTTCTCGCGAGCCACGACCGAGACCAGCTCGATCTCCGCTCCCGCGAGGTCGATGGTCGCGGGGACCACGAAGAGGTTGTCGATGTCGGGGCACACGGCCATGACCTCGTCGAGCGGCACGCCCTCGACCAGGGCGTCGTACGTCGAGGGCACGCCGCGGCGGTGCTCCACCGACAGCGCCGTCGACGCGTTCCCCTGCGGGTCGAGGTCGATAACCAGCACCCGCTGCCCGAGCTGGGCCAGGGCCGCGGCGACGTTCACGGTCGACGTGGTCTTGCCGACGCCGCCCTTCTGGTTGGCCACGACCAGGACCCGCGTGGCGTCCGGGCGGGGCAGGGCCGGCCGCATCCGGGCACCGGTCCGGGCCATCACGGTGTGCTCCGCGGCGCGCGCCAGCGGGGTCGCGTGGTCGTCGAAGACCGGCCCGGCGTCGGCGAGGTCGGCCGCGGTCCGGACGGTGAAGGGACGGGCGGTCGGTGTTTCACGTGAAACCACGGCGTTGTCGGTGTCCGTCCCATGTTGTGGATGACTGGCGCTTGTCTGTGGATAACCACGCTCACCGAGCGGGGTCGAGGCGGTGGATAACTTGTCACTCACCAAGGCGGAGCCGTGCTCCGTCCCCTGCCGAGACTCGTCCGTCACGCCCCACGCCTCCGGTTCTTGCTCGTCCTGCGGGACTTGGCACCGGGTTTGCTCACCGGCGCCGTCGCAAGCGGCCAAGATACCCGGCCCGGATCGGCCCAGGCCACTCGCACCGCCAGAGTGGTCGAATCCAGCTCGTCCTCACCCAGGACGATCACCTCGGGCTCGGCGCAGCCGAAGGCCTCGAGCTCAGTTGCGGCCTCGAGGATCTCCTCGGTGATGGAGGAGCCCTTCATCGCCACCAGGGCTCCGGTGGGCGCCACCAGCGGCATCGACCAGGTCAGGAGCCGGCCGAGGGGAGCCACCGCCCGGGACGTCACGACGTCGAACCGGCGGGACCCGTGCAGCGCATCGGCCCGGCCCCGGACCACCTCGACGTGGTCCAGGCCGAGCTCGGCCACCACCTCCTCGAGGAAGGTCGTCCGGCGCAGGAGCGGCTCGACCAGGGTGATCCGCAGGTCAGGCCGGGCGATCCCCAGGACGAGGCCGGGGAGGCCGGCTCCGGACCCGATGTCGCACACCGAGGAGTCCTCGGGCAGCAGGTCGCCCAGCACCGCACAGTTCAGCAGGTGCCGGTCCCACAGACGCGGCGCCTCGCGTGGGCCGATCAGCCCGCGCACGACCCCGTCGGTCGCCAGCAGCTCGGCGTAGCGCTCGGCGAGGGGAAGCCTCTCGATACGGAACACCCTCCGGGCCACGTCGGGCGCGGAGGGTGTTTCACGTGAAACATCGTCGTTCATGATCAGTCGGGGAGGACCACCACGTGCCGGCGGGGCTCGACGCCCTCCGACTCCGAGACCAGGCCGGCGGCGGCCACGGCGTCGTGGACCACCTTGCGCTCGAACGGGGTCATCGCATCCAGGGCGACCCGCTCGCCGGACTCCTTCACCCGCGCGATCGTCTCCTCCGCCAGGGCGACCAGCTGCTCGCGCTTCTCGGCCCGGTAGCCGGAGACATCGAGCATCAGCCGGGAGCGCTCGCCGGTCTCGCGGTAGACCGCGAGCCGGGTCAGCTCCTGCAGGGCGTCGAGGACCTCGCCGCGCGCGCCCACGAGCTGGCTGAGGTCGGCACCGACGATGGAGACCGCGGCCCGGTCGCCCTCGACGTCCATGTCCAGGTCGCCGTCCAGGTCGGCGATGTCGAGCAGCTCCTCGAGGTAGTCGGCGGCGATGTCGCCCTCCTGCTCGAGCTGCTGGACGCGGTCCGCGCGCGAGGCCGGGGTCACCGTCTCGTCGGCGCTCTCCGTGCCCTCGGTGTCCACGGTGTCCTCGTCGAGGACGTCGGGGGTGTCGGTCGCGTCGGTCACCGTCGTGTCGGTCGTCGGGTCGCTCACTGCTGGTCTCCCTCGGGGGTCGTGCCCGACGGCTTCGCGCCACCGGACTTCTTGCGCTGTTCGCGGGTCTGCTTCTTCGGCTGCTGGCGGGTCGCCGGGCGGCGGTCGACCTCGGGCTCGGTGGCGACCTCGGTGGCCACCGCGGCGCCGCCGTGACGGCGGGCCTTCGCAGCGTCGCGGTCAGCCTTGGCCTGGGCGGCCGGCGTGCCGGGAGCAGGGTTGTTGCGGATCACGTAGAACTGCTGGCACATGGTCCACAGGTTCGACGTCGTCCAGTAGAGGAGCACGCCGATCGGGAAGGCGATGCCACCAACGGCGAAGACGAGCGGCAGCACGTAGAGCAGCAGCTTCTGCTGCTGGGCGTAGGGCCCGCTCAGCGCGTCGGCCGGCATGTTCTTGCTCATCAGCTGGCGCTGGGTCAGGAAGGTCGTGGCCGTCATCGCGACCACGAGGATCGCGGCCACGATCTGCACGCTGGTGTGCCCGTCGGGGCTGGTGAAGGAGGCCGAGATCGGGATCGTGCCGAACAGCTTCGACTCACCGAAGTTCTTGGCCAGCGCGTCGCTGAGGAAGCCGTTGCCGGTCTGGTCCTTGGCGGCCTTGTCGATCAGGCGGAACAGCGCCAGGAAGATCGGCATCTGGATCAGGATCGGCAGGCAGGAGGCGAACGGGTTGGTCCCGGTCTCCTTGTAGAGCGCCATCGTCTCCTGGGCGAGCTTCTCCCGGTCGTGGCCGTACTTCTTCTGCAGCTCCTTCACCTTGGGCTGGATGAGCTGCATGTTGCGGCTGGACTTGATCTGCTTGACGAACAGCGGGATCAGCGCCGCCCGGATCACCAGGGTGAGGCCGATGATCGACAGCGCCCAGGCAATGCCGCCATCCGCGTTGAGCACCGTGCCCCACACCTTGTGCCAGCCCACGAGGACCGCCGAGACGAGGTAGTACAGCGGCGTCATGATGAAGTGGCCGATGTCGCCGAAGATTCCCACGGGTCAGGCTCCTTGCTGAGTGGTTGGAGTCGAGGGGGCGTGCTCGGTGCGGTCCGCACGGCGGGGCACCGGGTCGTAGCCGCCGGCCGCCCACGGGTGGCAGCGGGCCAGGCGTCGTACGGCGAGCCAGCTGCCGCGCAGGCTGCCGTGCTCGGTCACCGCGTCCAGGGCGTACTTGGAGCAGGACGGGTGATAGCGGCAGACCTGGCCGTAGAGCGGACTGATCACCGCGCGGTAGGCCTTGAGCAGGCCGATGAGGAGGTATTTCACGTCAGCACCCGCTGGAGGGAACGCGTGAGGTCCGCGCCGAGTTCCTCGTAGGAGGCTTCGGCGGCGGCCGGCAGCGCCCGGACCACGAGCACAGCAGAGCCCGGGAGAGCGGTGAGCTGCTCCCGGGCCAGGTGTCGGAGTCGGCGCTTCACGCGGTTGCGGATGACTGCGTTCCCCACGGCCTTGCTGACCACGAACCCCACCCGCGCCGGCGCAGCCGGAGTGGGTGCGGAGTCCACAGCAGCCCCGGTGGCCAGATGGACCACCAGGGTGCGGGACCCGGCCCGACGACCGCGGCGTGTGGTCGTCCGGAAGGACTCGGGATCCCTCAGCCTCGCGGCCTCGGGCAACACGCGGCCGGCCTGGGGAGGCTGGCCGTCAGACGGCCAGATCCTTGCGACCCTTGCGGCGACGCGAGGACAGGATCGCGCGACCCGCACGGGTGCGCATGCGCAGGCGGAACCCGTGCACCTTGTGACGGCGGCGGTTGTTCGGCTGGTACGTACGCTTGCTCACGAGCTTCTCTCCATGGTGGTTCAGGGGCAGCCACGACCGGCGGATCGGCAGTGCCGTTGGAACTGTTGACGCCTTTCGGCTGGCACCGCCCACCCGCGGAGGGCGCGAGGCTTCCCCGTGGACATGCGGCACCGGTCGACACCGGGTGACCGGCCAACGGTACGCGCTGGCGTTCAACAGGGTCAAACCGACGGTACGGACCCCGGCGGCAGCCTGTGGATGACGTCTTGCTCCACGCCCAGCAGGCTTGTTACGTTCGCAGCCTCCGGGGTTCCCCGCCACCCCCGTCATCCACCGCTCACCCGCTCGTGTGACCCCCGCCACAATTGTGGTCAAAGGGCCTCTGACCTGCGGAAACGCATCACCGGACGACAGCGGGGTGGGTCCCGGAGCGGCTCTTTCCACAGTGGACGGGTCGGGTTCACAACCTGTGGACAAAGTTGTGGACACGAAACATCGCCTCGCGTTCCGCCGCAGTTCTCCTGCGAGCCGGCCGACGAGGACCGAGCATGGGCACCGGAGAGCGGCCGCAACGGCCTCGGCACAGCACCCGGCCGCCCGCGACACCAGCAGCACGAAGACAAGAAGGCGGGGACACCGTGGAGCACAGCTCGAACTCGGGCACTTCCGATCTGGGCAGCGCCTGGCGGGGAGTCGTCGACGACCTCCAGCCCAACCAGCGGGCCTGGCTGCGGGCCAGTGAGCCGGTGACCCTGCACGAGAGCACCGCGATCATCGCGGTGCCCAACGACTTCACGCGCACCCAGCTCGAGGGCCGGCTGCGCGCCCAGCTCGAGGATGCGCTCACCGTCGCGTTCGGGCGCGAGATCCGCATCGCGGTCACGGTCAACCCGCAGCTCGACGAGCAGGCGATGGCCGAGGCACCCGCAGAACAGATCGACACCTCGACAAGTCAACAGATCGACATGTCGACAAATGCACCCGGTGTGGCCGGGGTCGTTCCCCAGGTCGCCCTGCCCGAGCCGCCGGAGGCCGCCAGCCGCCCGGCCACGGCACTCGAGACCCGGCTCAACCCCAAGTACACCTTCGAGACCTTCGTCATCGGCTCGTCCAACAGGTTCCCCCACGCGGCCGCGGTCGCGGTCGCCGAGGCACCGGGCAAGGCCTACAACCCGCTGCTCGTCTACGGCGACTCCGGCCTGGGCAAGACCCACCTGCTCCACGCGATCGGTCACTACGTGCGCAGCCTCTACAGCGGGGCCAAGGTGCGCTACGTCTCCAGCGAGGAGTTCACCAACGAGTTCATCAACGCGATCCGCGACGACCGGCAGGACCGGTTCAAGCGTCGCTACCGCGATGTCGACGTGCTGCTCATCGACGACATCCAGTTCCTGGAGGGCAAGACCCAGACCCAGGAGGAGTTCTTCCACACGTTCAACACGCTCCACAACGCCAACAAGCAGATCGTGCTGACCTCCGACCGCGCGCCCAAGCGGCTCGAGGCGCTCGAGGACCGGCTGCGCAACCGGTTCGAGTGGGGCCTCATCACCGACGTGCAGCCCCCCGACCTCGAGACCCGCATCGCGATCCTGCGCAAGAAGGCTGCGATGGACCGGCTCACCGCGCCGCCGGACGTCCTGGAGTTCATCGCCTCCAAGATCCAGACCAACATCCGCGAGCTCGAGGGTGCGCTGATCCGGGTGACGGCCTTCGCCAACCTCAACCGCCAGGAGGTCGACATGACCCTGGCCGAGATCGTGCTCAAGGACCTGATCCCCGAGGGCGGCGAGCCCGAGATCACCGCCGGGCTGATCATCGCCCAGACCGCGGCCTACTTCGGGCTCTCCATCGAGGAGCTCACCGGACCGAGCCGCGGCCGGCACCTGGTCATGGCCCGCCAGATCGCGATGTACCTCTGCCGCGAGCTCACGGACCTCTCCCTGCCCAAGATCGGCGCCCAGTTCGGCAACCGCGACCACACGACCGTGATGTACGCCGACCGCAAGATCAACCAGCTGCTCGCCGAGCGCCGCGCGGTCTTCAACCAGGTCTCCGAGCTGACCAACCGGGTCAAGATGCAGGCGCGCCAGTCCTGATCCACCTGACCTGACCCGAAAATGGCTCTCCAGAAACCGTTCTGGGGGTCCGCGAGCACCTGCGACGTCCGACCAGTGGTCGGGCGTCGCTCTCATTTCGGTTTCTGACGAGCCATTTCTGCACCTTTCCTGTCGTTCCCCGGCCTGTGGACGACCTGTGGGCCAGAGGCGCCGACTTCCCACACCCCCTGTGGAGAACCCGGGAGAACGAACGACACGGAGTTCCGAGTGCACAGCCACCCCTGGTCGTCACCCAGGCAGTTCCACACCCCCTGTGGAGAGCCATTGCGGGGGATGACCTGCGGTTTTGTCGCCTCTCCACAGATTCCACCGTTGCTATGACTCCTCCGTACCTCCAGACAGATCGATCCTCTGTCAACATCGATCCGGGCCCCGATCTGGGGACAACCTCCCGAACTTGTCGTTCCCTGCTCGCCCTGCGGGCCGACCGGGGAACGTGGATTGCCCACCGAACCTCCCAAGGGCTGGCGGCTCATGGCAGGATTCACAGTCCAGAAGACACCGGTCCGCCCACGCGACCGCCTCTCCACCACGAAGGACCCACTGTGAAGTTCCGCGTCGACCGTGACGTCCTCGCCGATGCCGTCGCCTGGGCTGCCCGCAGCCTTCCGGTGCGTCCCAGCGTCCCCGTGCTGGCCGGCCTCCTGATCGATGCCACCGACGAGGGCCTCGTGCTCTCGACGTTCGACTACGAGACCTCGGCGCGCGCCACCCTCAAGGCCGACGTCGCCGACGAGGGCCGTGCCCTCGTGAGCGGCCGGCTCCTGGCCGACATCTGCCGCAGCCTTCCGGCCAAGCCGGTCGAGATGGTGCTCGACGGAAGTCGGGTCTCGCTCACCTGCGGGTCGGCGCGCTTCAGCCTCCAGACCATGCCGGTCGAGGACTACCCGTCCCTCCCGGACATGCCCACCGCGACCGGCACCGTGCAGAGCGACCAGTTCGCCCACGCCGTCGCCCAGGCCGTGACCGCCGCCGGCCGCGACGACATGCTGCCGGTGCTCACCGGCGTGCGGATCGAGATCGACGGCTCGACGATCTCGCTGCTGGCCACCGACCGCTTCCGGCTCTCGCACCGCGAGCTCGGCTGGGACCCCCGCACCCCCGACGAGTCGATGGCCGCGCTGGTCCCCGCCAAGGTGCTCGGTGACACCGCCAAGTCGCTGACCGCGGGCAGCGAGGTCACCATCGCCCTCGCCGCGAGCGGTGCCGGCGAGGGCATCATCGGCTTCGAGGGCGCGGCCCCCGGCGGCGTGCGCCGTACGACCACGCGCCTGCTGGACGGCGAGTTCCCCAAGGTCCGCAGCCTGTTCCCCAACGAGCACCTGATGGTGGCCAAGGTCGACAAGGCCGCGCTGATCGAGTCGGTCAAGCGCGTGGCCCTCGTCGCCGAGCGCAACACCGCGGTCCAGCTCGCCTTCTCCGACGGCGTGCTGACCCTCGACGCCGGGTCCGGCGACGAGGCCCAGGCCTCGGAGTCGATCGAGGCGACCATCGACGGCGAGGACATCACCACGGGCTTCAACCCGCAGTTCCTGCTCGACGGGCTCACCGCGATCGACCAGCCCGTGGTCGAGCTCGCCTTCACGCAGGCCTCCAAGCCCGTCGTGATCAGCGGGTCCACGGCCGACGGCGAGCAGGACTCACCGTTCCGCTACCTGCTGATGCCGCGCCGCCTGCTCTCCTGAGCGGGCCGGGCAACCGGCAGATCGCAGCACCGCACGACCCAGATCCACATCGGAGGAACGCATGGACATCGGACTCATCGGCCTGGGCAAGATGGGCGGCAACATGCGGACCCGGTTGCGGGAGGGCGGCCACACGGTCGTGGGCTACGACCGCAACCCGGACCTGTCCGACGTGGAGAGCCTGGAGGAGCTGGTCGGGAAGCTGCCCTCCCCCAAGGTCGTGTGGGTGATGGTGCCGGCCGGTGACCCCACCCGCGAGACCATCAAGGCCCTCGGCGAGCTGCTGGGTGAGGGCGACCTCGTGGTCGACGGCGGCAACTCCAAGTGGACCGACGACCAGATCAACGCTGACCTGCTCGCCCAGAAGGGCGTCGGCTTCGTCGACTGCGGCGTCTCCGGTGGGGTCTGGGGCCTGAAGAACGGCTACGCCCTCATGTGCGGCGGCTCCGACGAGGACGTCGCCAAGGTCCAGCCCGCCTTCGACACCCTCAAGCCCGAAGGCGAGTCCGGGTTCGTGCACGCCGGCAAGAAGGTCGGCGCCGGGCACTTCTCCAAGATGGTCCACAACGGCATCGAGTACGCCATCATGCAGAGCTACGCCGAGGGCTGGGAGCTGCTGGAGAAGGTCGACCTGGTCGACAACGTCACCGACGTCTTCGACTCCTGGCGCGAGGGCACCGTCATCCGGTCCTGGCTGCTCGACCTGCTGGTCGAGGCACTCAAGCAGGACACCCACCTCGACAAGATCTCCGGCTACGCCGAGGACAGCGGCGAGGGCCGCTGGACCGTCGAGGCCGCGATCGACAACGCGGTGCCGATGAACGTCATCGCCGCCTCGCTCTTCGCCCGGTTCGTCTCCCGCCAGGACGAGAGCCCGGCCATGAAGGCGATCGCCGCCATGCGCAACCAGTTCGGCGGTCACGCCGTACGCACCCAGCCGCCCGCCGGCGGCGACGCGCCCACGAAGGACTAGGCGCCGCTTGTACGTCTCCCACCTCTCCCTGCACGACTTCCGCTCCTACGCCTCCGCCGACGTCGCGCTGGAGCCGGGCGTCACTGCGTTCATCGGGCGCAACGGGCAGGGCAAGACCAACCTGGTCGAGGCGATCGACTACCTCTCGCGGCTCACCTCCCACCGGGTGGCGACCGACGCACCCCTGATCCGGGCGGGTGCGGAGCAGGCGGTGGTGCGCGCGGCGGTGGTCCGGGACGGGCGGACGGCGACGCTCGAGATCGAGCTGAACCCGGGTCGGACCAACCGGGCCCGGATCAACAAGTCGCCGCTCCCCCGCGCCCGCGAGCTGCTCGGCCTGGTCCGCACCGTGGTCTTCTCGCCCGAGGACCTCACCCTGGTCAAGGGCGACCCGTCGGACCGGCGGCGCTTCCTCGACGACCTCCTGGTGCTGCGCACGCCCCGGCTGGCCGGGGTCCGCGCCGACTACGACCGGGTGCTGCGGCAGCGCAACACGCTGCTCAAGACGGCCGGTCACGCGCGTCGCGGGTCGTCCTCGCAGGAGGGGGCGCTCGCCACGCTCGGGGTGTGGGACGCCCACCTCGCCCGCACCGGCGCCGAGCTGCTCGCCGAGCGGATCGCGCTGGTCGACCAGCTGCGGCCCTACGTCGGCAAGGCCTACGAGACCGTGGCCCGGGGCGCCTCGCGCGATGACGCCGAGATCACCTACAAGCCGTCCTTCGAGCTGCCCCGCTCGGTGGTTGAGGAGGTTGCGCAGCAACCGTCTCGAAACCCCACGCAGGCCGAGTTGACCGAGGCCCTCCTCGAGGAGGTCGAACGCCGGCGCAGGGACGAGCTGGACCGCGGCGTGTCCCTGGTCGGCCCGCACCGCGACGAGCTGCTGCTCACGCTGGGCAACGGCCCCGGCGACTCGGGGACACGACTCCCGGTCAAGGGCTACGCCTCGCACGGGGAGTCCTGGTCCTTCGCCCTCGCCCTGCGCCTGGCCTCCTACGACCTGCTCCGCTCCGACGGCGACGACCCGATCCTGATCCTGGACGACGTCTTCGCCGAGCTGGACACCGAGCGGCGCGCGCAGCTGGCGGACCTGGTGGCGGGCGCCGAGCAGGTGCTCGTGACCGCGGCCGTCGCGGCCGATGTCCCGGCGGCGCTCGCGGGCGCCCGGTTCGAGGTCGCCGGTGGCCAGGTACGCCGCACCGACGGGGTCGGCTGATGGACGCGGAGCCGGAGGAGCCCGAGGGTGAGACCTTCGACGAGCCGGAGGCCCCGACCGTCGGGGAGCCCGAGCCCGCACCGCACCAGGACGACGGCCTCGACCTGGCCCGCGCGATGGCCCGCGGCGCCGCGCGCTCCACTCCCCCGGCCAAAGGGAAGAAGAAGCGCCGCGACCTGAGGACCCCGCGCGGCCGGGTGTCGGGGGCACACCCCGACGAGCGCGACCCCCAGCTGCTCGACGCCACGCTCGGTCGCCTCGTTGCCGACCACGGCTGGGGCCTGGACCTCCGGGTCCACGGCGTCTTCGGCCGGTGGGCCGAGCTGGTCGGCGACGAGGTGGCCGCCCACTGCACGCCGGAGTCCTTCGCCGATGGCAAGCTCGTGGTGCGCACCGACTCCACCGCGTGGGCGACCCAGCTGAAGCTGCTCGCACCGACCGTCGTACGCCGCCTCAACGAGGAGCTGGGGCACGGCACGGTGGCGTTGATCGAGGTGCTCGGCCCGCACCTGCCCACGTGGAAGAAGGGTCTCCGGTCCGCGCGCGACGGCCGGGGTCCGCGCGACACCTACGGCTGAGTCCCGGGCCCGATCGGAGCCCCTGGTTTCACATGAAACAGGAGGCCACGGGAGACGATCTGGGAGCCGCACGGACGTACGGGGACCCGTTCGCCCCCCTGTTCGGCGCTCGCAGCCGCCCTCACGAGCCCCTGAGGGGCCCTATTTCCACAGGATCCCCCCATTCTTCGGGGTCGAGACGTGGAATGCGGCGCTGTGGCCGGTATCATGGCGATCGGGTCGCAGGCTCCTCCACGCCGCGACCTTCTGTGTGTGACCAGATCTCCCAGCAGCCCGGCTCCGATGCCGTGCCGCCCAACGTGTATGAGGTGTGTGTGACCGACGAAGCCCCCGTCGACGTCCCGACCGAGCTCTCCGCGGAAGCACCGGCACCCCCCGCACTCCGGGGCACCGCCCCCGATGCAGGCGCGTCGTACGACGCCTCCGCGATCCAGGTCCTCGAGGGCCTCGAGGCCGTCCGCAAGCGTCCCGGCATGTACATCGGCTCGACCGGCGAGCGCGGCCTGCACCACCTGATCTGGGAGATCGTGGACAACGCGGTCGACGAGTCGCTGGCCGGCTACTGCGACCGCATCGTGGTGACCCTGCAGGCCGACGGCGCGATCCGCGTCGAGGACAACGGCCGCGGTATCCCGACCGACACCGCGCCCGGGCAGGAGATGCCGGCCGTCACGATGGCCCTCACGATGCTGCACGCCGGCGGCAAGTTCGGCGGCGGCGGCTACAAGGTCTCCGGTGGCCTCCACGGCGTCGGCGTCTCGGTGGTCAACGCACTGTCGAGCCACCTCATCGTCGAGGTGAAGAACCGCGGCCACCTGTGGCGCCAGAGCTTCACGATCGGTGTCCCCGACGGCGAGCTCGAGCAGGTCCGCGCGATGGAGCCCGGCGAGCGCACCGGCACCACGGTCATCTACTGGGCCTCGGAGGAGATCTTCGAGACCACGACCTACTCCTTCGAGACCATCACCACCCGCTTCCGCGAGTACGCCTTCCTCAACAAGGGCCTCGAGATCGTGGTCCGCGACGAGCGCCCGGCGGCCGACGAGCTGCTCGAGGCCGTCGCCGACGAGACGATCGCCAACGAGGTCGACCAGGCCGGCACCGACGCGATCCGCAAGAGCGAGGGCGGCGGCATCGAGCGCGTCTTCAAGTACGACCGCGGCCTCGTCGACTACGTCGAGCACCTCAACCGCCGCAAGCAGGTGGCCAACCCCTCGGTCATCGCCTTCGAGGCGGAGACGCCCGACTCGGTCGAGAACCACATGAGTCTCGAGGTGGCGATGCAGTGGAACACCTCGTTCACCGAGTCGGTCCACACCTTCGCCAACACCATCAACACCCACGAGGGCGGCACGCACGAGGAGGGCTTCCGTGCGGCGCTGACCTCCCTGGTCAACAACTGGGGCTTCGAGTGGGGCCTGATGAAGAAGCCCGAGGACCGCGTCTCGGGTGACGACATCCGCGAGGGCCTCACCGCGATCATCTCGGTCAAGCTCGGTGAGCCGCAGTTCGAGGGCCAGACCAAGACCAAGCTCGGCAACACCGAGGCCAAGGGCTTCGTGCAGCGGATCATGAACGACCAGCTCGGCGACTGGTTCGAGAAGAACCCCGCCGAGGGCCGCGACATCATCCGCAAGTCCCAGGCCGCGGCGCAGGCCCGGATCGCGGCCCGCAAGGCGCGCGACCTCGCCCGCAACCGCAAGGGCCTGCTCGGCGGCGGAGGCCTGCCCGGCAAGTTGTCGGACTGCCAGTCGACCAACCCCTCCGAGTGCGAGGTCTTCATCGTCGAGGGCGACTCCGCCGGTGGCTCGGCCCGCCAGGGCCGGGACCCGCGCGTCCAGGCGATCCTCCCGATCCGCGGCAAGATCCTCAACGTCGAGAAGGCCCGCATCGACAAGGTGCTGGCCAACACCGAGGTCCAGGCGATCATCTCCGCTCTCGGCACCGGCATCCACGAGGAGTTCAGCCTCGACAAGCTGCGCTACCACAAGGTCGTGCTGATGGCCGACGCCGACGTCGACGGCCACCACATCAACACCCTGCTGCTGACGCTGCTGTTCCGCTTCATGAAGCCGCTGATCGAGCACGGCTACGTCTACATGGCCCAGCCGCCGCTCTACCGCCTGCGCTGGAACAAGCCGGCCGAGCACGAGTTCGTCTACTCCGACGCCGAGCGCGACGCGCTCATGCGCGACGGCCTGGAGTCGGGCAAGAAGCTGCCCAAGGAGAACCCCGTCCAGCGCTACAAGGGTCTCGGTGAGATGAACGCCGAGGAGCTGTGGGACACCACCATGAACCCCGAGCAGCGGCTCATGCTCCAGGTGACCCTCGACGACGCCGCCCAGGCGGACGAGATCTTCTCGATCCTCATGGGCGAGGACGTCGAGCAGCGTCGTTCCTTCATCCAGCGCAACGCTAAGGACGTCCGATTCCTGGATATCTAGCAGGAGACACGATGCGCGCCCGCTCGCTGCGTTGTCGGCGCTCGACGACCCGCTTCGCTCGAAGGTCGCCTTCGCGCCTCCGCCTTGCGATCGGACGCACCTCGTGACTCCTGGCTTGCACCATATTGACGAATCTAAGACTTCCGTTAGACATGGCGAGAGAGACCAATCATGACTGAGACCCCGAGCAACCTGGGCACCGGCGGACCGGAAGGCCCCGGCCCCGGCGGGCGGATCGAGCCGATCGAGCTGCAGACCTCCATGCAGCGCGCCTACATCGACTACGCGATGGCGGTCATCGTCGGCCGGGCGCTCCCCGACGTACGCGACGGCCTCAAGCCCGTGCACCGCCGGGTGCTCTACGCGATGTACGACGGCGGCTACCGCCCCGACCGCGGCTTCTCCAAGTGCTCGCGCGTCGTCGGTGACGTCATGGGTCAGTACCACCCGCACGGCGACACCGCGATCTACGACACCCTGGTCCGCCTCGCGCAGCCCTGGGTGATGCGGGCGCCGCTGGTCCACGGCCAGGGCAACTTCGGCTCGCCGGGCAACGACTCCGCCGCGGCCATGCGGTACACCGAGTGCCGGATGGCGCCGCTGGCCCTGGAGATGGTCCGCGACATCCAGGAAGACACCGTCGACTTCCAGCCCAACTACGACGGCCGCTCCCAGGAGCCGACGGTGCTGCCGTCGCGCTACCCCAACCTGCTGGTCAACGGCTCGGCCGGCATCGCGGTCGGCATGGCCACCAACATCCCGCCGCACAACCTCCGCGAGATCGCCGAGGGCGCCACCTGGGCGCTGGAGCACCCCGACGCCACCCGCGAGGAGCTGCAGGACGCACTCATCGAGCGGGTCAAGGGCCCCGACTTCCCCAACGGTGCGCTGATCGTGGGCCGCCAGGGCATCGAGCAGGCCTACCGCACGGGCCGCGGCTCGGTCACCCAGCGCGCGGTCATCGAGATCGACGAGGACGCCAAGGGCCGGACCTGCCTGGTCATCTCCGAGCTGCCCTACATGGTCAACCCTGACAACCTGGCGCTGAAGATCGCCGAGCTCGCCGACTCCGGCAAGGTCCAGGGCATCTCCGACGTCCGCGACGACTCCTCGGGCCGCACCGGCCAGCGGCTCGTCGTGGTGCTCCGCCGCGACGCGGTGGCCCGCGTGGTGCTCAACAACCTGCTCAAGCACACCGAGCTGCAGACCAACTTCAGCGCCAACATGCTGGCCCTGGTCGACGGCGTGCCGCGCACGCTGACCATCGACCAGTTCATCTCCAACTGGGTCACCCACCAGATCGAGGTCATCCAGCGGCGTACCCGCTTCCGTCTCGCCGAGGCCGAGCGCCAGGCCCACGTCTACCGCGGCCTGGTCAAGGCGCTGGACGCCCTCGACGAGGTCATCGCGCTGATCCGCCGCTCGCCCGACGTCGAGGAGGCCCGCCAGGGCCTGATCGACCTGCTCGACATCGACGACGTGCAGGCCCGGGCGATCCTCGACATGCAGCTGCGTCGCCTCGCCGCCCTGGAGCGCCAGAAGATCATCGACGAGCTGGCCCGGCTCGAGGCCGTCATCGCCGACCTCAACGACATCCTCGCGAGCGAGTCCCGCCAGCGGCAGATCATCTCCGACGAGCTCGCCGAGATCGTGGAGAAGTACGGCAACGAGCGCCGCACGCAGATCATCGCGGCCGACGGCGACCTGTCGATGGAGGACCTCATCCCCGACGAGGACCTCGTCGTCTCCATCACCCGCGGCGGCTACGCCAAGCGCACCCGCGCCGACCAGTACCGCACCCAGAAGCGGGGCGGCAAGGGCGTCCGCGGCGCGACGCTGCGCGGCGACGACGTCGTCGAGCACTTCATCGCGACCTCCAACCACCACTGGCTGCTCTTCTTCACCACCGCCGGCCGGGTCTACCGCACGAAGGCCTACAACCTCCCGGAGGCGTCCCGCGACGCGAAGGGCGGCCACGTCGCCGGCCTGCTGAGCTTCCAGCCCGACGAGAACATCGCGCAGGTGCTGGCGATCCGCGACTACGAGCAGGCTCCCTACCTCGTGCTGGCCACCCGCAACGGCCTGGTCAAGAAGACCCGCCTCGGTGACTACAACAGCCCCCGCCAGGCCGGCGTCATCGCGATCAACTTCCGCGAGGACGACGACGAGCTGATCGGCGCCGAGCTGGTCAACTCCGAGGACCACATCCTGCTGGTCTCCCGCAAGGGCCAGGCGATCCGCTTCCCCGCCGACGACAGCCAGCTGCGGCCGATGGGCCGGGCCACCTCCGGCGTCTCGGGCATGAAGTTCCGCCAGGGCGACTCCCTGCTGTCGATGTCGGTGATCCGCGCCGAGCAGGTCGCCGCCGAGGAGGCGGCCGAGGCCAAGGCCGTGGAGGCCGGCGACTCGACGGCACCGGGAGAGCTCCCCGACGTCAAGGAGCAGTACGTCTTCACCATCACCGACGGCGGCTTCGCCAAGCGCACCCGGATCAGCGACTACCGCCTGCAGTCCCGCGGCGGCCTCGGCATCAAGGCGATGTCGCTGGCCAACGAGGACCGCGGCGGCCTGGTCGGCGCGTTCATCGTGGTCGAGGGCGACGAGATCCTCTCCATCACCCAGTCGGGCCAGGTCGTGCGCAGCCCCATCAACGACCAGTTCCGGGCGACCGGCCGGTCGACCATGGGCGTGAAGTTCGTGACGCCCAAGAAGGGTGACGCGGTCGCCGTCGTGGCCCGCTCGGTGGAGTCGAAGGAGGAGGACGAGCTCGAGGGCCTGACCGAGGGCGGGGTCGAGGGAGAGGTGGCCGAGGTGGCCGACGTCACCGTCGCTGGGTCGTCTGAGGTTGCCGCGGGTGCGACAATCGACGAGACCGACATCGACCAGACCGCGTCCGACACCGAGGTGTCCGACAGCGGGGAGAGCGAGAGCTGATGACGGAACGACCCGTCGAGCGGACCTCCACCCGCACCGGCCTCGACCGCCCGACCTCCGAGCAGCCGGCCAGCAAGCCACGTCCCATCCCGCCTGCTGCCCCGGCGGGGAACGCCACGACCCGCACGCCCCTGACCGAGCGCATCTCGGCCAAGCTGAGCAACGCGGCGGACGAGCACCGTGCCAACGCCAACCCGGACTCCAAGGTGGCCGTCAAGAAGGCCGCCCAGGGCTCCCGGCCACCGCGTCGCGCCCGGCTGCGGCTCTCCCGCATCGACCCGTGGTCGGTGATGAAGACGGCGTTCCTGCTCTCGGTCGCCTTCGGCGTGGTCACGATCGTCTCGGTCCTGATGGTCTGGTCGGTGCTCGGCGCGGCCGGCGTCTGGGACTCCATCAACAAGACCGTCCAAGACATCGTCGGCGGCCAGGACGCCTCGTCGTTCGACGTGCAGAACTACGTCGGCACCTCACGGGTGCTCGGCTTCACGATGCTCGTGGCGGTCATCGACGTGGTCCTGCTGACCGCGATCGCGACCCTCGGCGCGTTCCTCTACAACATGGCGGCGGCGCTCCTCGGCGGCATCGAGGTCACCCTGGCCGAGGACAGCTGAGGGGTCTCCCCGAGCACGGACGGCCCGTTTTGTCGGGCCGTCGAGGCGTGGGGTAACGTTCAGCCTCGGTCGCTCGTCGGCCACCCCCCCGGTGCACGTTGTCGTGTGTCGGAACGGGCCTATAGCTCAGACGGTTAGAGCGCTTCCCTGATAAGGAAGAGGTCACAGGTTCAAGTCCTGTTAGGCCCACCACTCCGGCTCCTCGAGCCCGTCGAGGCAGTCGTCCCGATGACCGCTTGCCCCGACCGCTTGGAGCCCCGCATGAAGAAGATCCTCCTGGTCCTGCTGGCCGCCGCCGGTGCCGTCTTCGCCAAGAAGAAGATGGACGAGGGTCGCGCCGAGCAGGCCCTCTGGGCCGAGGCCACCGACAACGTCGACAAGGCCTGACCACTCCGGGCTCGCGCCCGACACGGGGCCTTGGCGCAATTGGTAGCGCACCTGCTTTGCAAGCAGGGGGTTAGGGGTTCGAGTCCCCTAGGCTCCACCACCATCTCTCGTGCGGTTGTCGCCGCCATGTGCGGTGCCCTGCTGGCCGCCCTCGCGGGCTGCGGGGACGACGGGCCGCCGCCGCCCGACGTGGCACCGCCGCCCGCGCGGCTGTCCGGCACCCCGACGTACGACGCCGGGCTGGAGCCGGCCGAGGCGGTGCTGCCGCTGGTCCCGGCCACGGCGACGACCCTGACCGTGACGGACCTCGACGAGGTCCGGGTCCAGCTCGGCGTGCCGGACATGACCAGCGACGACCTCGTGACCGATCGCGAGCAGTTCTGGCAGCGGGCGGCGACCGAGGCGCCGCTCCTCACCGACGGGCTGCTGCGCCCGGACAACTCCGAGCTGATGCTCGACTACGGCTTCACCGAGGACGACGTCGACTGGGAGGCGCACTTCACCGGGGACCAGGGGGCCGGCTGGGTGCTCGCCTTCCGTCCCGACCTCGACATGGCGCCGGTCGCGAGCGCAGTCCGGGCCGGCGTCGGGGCATTGGCGGGCGGGCACGTGCAGGGCCATCTGGTGACCTTCGGCACCGCGACCGACGGGGCCGACAGCTGGGCCACCGACCCGGCGTTCGTGGGCCTCGTCGGCGCGCCCGCCGAGGCGACGTACGTGCACCGGGGCTGCCTCCCCTTCGCCGATGCGCTGGGGCCCGAGCCGACCGGCGAGGACCAGGACCGCGTCACGGCGCACTACGACGTCACCAACCTTGATCCGCTCGACGCGGTCGTCCTCGAGTTCGGCGACCACCTCGCGACCGTGCGGATGCCCGTCGACCGCCTCGACCTGTTCGACCGGCTGCACGTCGGCGACTGGTGGCCACGCGACGGCTCCCCGGCGTTCGAGGACGGCTTTCGGCAGGGCGTGGGCGACCCGGCGACCGGCCGGATCGGCTACGACGTGCCGCACCCGCCGCTCGCGGCCGAGCTGGCGCTCGGTGAGACCCTGCCCTTCGGGATCTGCAACAGCGTCGACCCGATCGCCGAGCCGACGGGACTCTAGGAGCCCGCGAGGGCGGCGTACTCGCTGGCGTCGTGCGCGGAGAAGATCGTGATCTCGCCGTGCGCGGCGTGCAGCTCGCGGAGCCGCTCCTGGTTGGCCTTGCGCTGCTTGTTGTCCACGGCCATCAGGGTCTGGAACGCGCGCAGCCCGACCGGCGGGGACGGGGGTGTCTCCTTCTCGCTGGTGTGGAAGTAGGAGTCGCCGGCGTGCAGCAGCCAGCCGCCGTCGGGGCGGCGGACGGCGACGCCGCAGTGCCCGCGGGTGTGCCCGTGCAGCGGCACCAGCACGACGTCCTCACCGAGGGCCGTGACCCCGCGGAAGCCGAACCAGTCGTCGCCCGCCTCGTCGTGGCGGGTCCACTGCGGGCCGTGCGCCCACTGGGCGCCGATGTAGCGCGCCTTCTCCCGCATCGTCGGGTGCAGGGCGGCGTCGAGCTCGGCGCCGAACACGTGGACCCGGGCGCCGGGGAAGTCCCCGAGGCCGCCGGCGTGGTCGAGGTCGAGGTGGGTGAGCGCGATGTCGGTGACGTCCTCGATGGCGTGCCCCAGGGCCCTGACCTGCGCCTGGGCGGTCTCGGCGAGGTTCAGCGCCGGGCGCAGGACGGCCGTGAAGGGCCGGCCCAGCCGGCGCGGGTCGGCGATGTCGCCGGTGCCGAAGCCGCTGTCGACGAGCAGCAGGCCGCCGGGTCGCTCGACGAGGAGGCAGTGGGCCACCATCTGCGCCGGGGAGACCCGGCCGCCGAAGGAGCCGTGCGGACGGAGGGTGGCGCAGTTGAGGTGATGGATGGTCACGGTGGTGATTACAGCCCCTCGGCGGCGTGCAGCGCGCGCACGGTCGGTGATGTCTGGACCTCCGACGGCTCGGGGTAGGTCCCGAAGAGCCGGTCAGCGGTGCCGGCCGTGGTCACGGTGAACCAGTAGTGCTCGTTCTTGTAGTGGTGCAGGCGGTGGTTGCGCCACACCGACCGGAACCACGCCGACTGCGGGCGGTAGTCGCTGTGCACGAGGTAGTGCGTCCACTCGTAGCCGAACTTCAGGCCGTAGACCGACACCAGGAGGGTGAGCCCCGCGGACAGCGAGGGCACCGCGAGCAGCGCGACGGCGACGTACGCCGGGAGCAGCCAGAGCAGCACCGGCCAGGGGATGAAGACGAGCGGGATCTGGCGCGGGTCGGCGTGGTGCTCGCGGTGCTTGCGGGCCAGGAGGGAGTCGATCGGGACGGGACCGACCTTGCGCGGGCGCCAGTGCAGGATGCCGACGTGGATCACCCACTCGATCACCGGGAACAGCGCGACGAGCGCGGCCGGGATCGCCAGCTCCCACCACGAGCCGCCGCCGACCAGGACCCGCGCCACGACGGAGCCGACGAGGAAGCTGCCGATCATGTAGGGCGAGGGGTGCCGCCAGAAGGACCCCCAGGCGCCCGCGAGCGACACGTTGGTCCGTCGCGAGCCAGTGATGCGGTCCTCGTCGACCGCCAGCCGCTGGGCGGCGAGGGCCTCGATCTCGGGGGATGCCTTGGTCATCAGTGCTCCTGGGAGGGGAGGTCGGCCAGCGCGTCGAGGGCGCTGATCAGGCTGGTGGTCGCCGGACGGAGCACGCGCTCCGCGGCGACCCGGGCGGTCTCGGGGTCCCCCTCCCCGATGGCGGCGGTGAGCAGCCGGTAGGCACCGACCTGACCCACCTCCTCGGCCATGAGCGGCGCGAGGGCCTCCAGCGCCGGCTCGTAGGCCGTGCGCAGGCTGTTGAACATCAGGCGGAACGTGATCGAGTCGGCGGCGTCGACGACCAGGTCCCAGAACGTCAGGGCGTGCAGCTGCCGCTCGACGTCGCCCGCGGGCCCGTCCTCGGCCGCGGCGAGCGCGTCGACCGCATCGGTGAGCTGGGCGGCCAGGGCCGGTCCCCCGCGCTCGGCGGCCAGCGCGGCGACGCCGGGGCCGACGACGAGCCGGGCCTCGAGGATGCTGCGCGCAACCTTGGCGTCGAGGTTGCCGCGGCGCACGAGCAGGGCCGGCAGCAGGTCGAGGCCGGCGAACTTCCGGTAGTCGCGCACGGTGGTGGCCCCGCCGTGGCGCACGTCGAGCAGCCGGGTCTGGGTCATCCGCTGCAGCGCCTCGCGGACGGCCGGGCGGGAGACCCCGAGCACCTCGGCCAGCCGGCGCTCGCTCGGCAGCGTCTCCCCGGCCTCGATCTCGCCGTCGACGACCTCGGCCAGGACCTGGTCGAAGACCTCGTCGGGCACCGATCGGCGGTTCACGGGCTGGAGTGGCATGCGTCGTAGGGTAGAACGTGTTCTGGCTGGTGGTCAAGTGGTCTGACCAGTTTGCCCGCGGGCCGGGTGGTGAGGCGCCGTTCGTAGGATGAAGGAGTGCCCACCCTGCTCGCCCCGCGCTACTGGGCGATGCACCTGCTGGCCCTGGTGCTCACCGCGGCGGCGGTCGGCCTCGGCGTCTGGCAGTACGACGCGTGGTCGGCGCGGCGGGCCGCCGAGGCCGCCGACCTGACCCGCGTCGAGCCGCTGCCGCTGCGCTCGGTGATCGGCCCGGACGACCCGTTCCCCGGCAACCGGGTGGGGCAGCCGGTGATCCTGGGCGGCCAGTGGGTGCCCGACGGCACGGTCTACGTGTCGGGCCGCGAGCACGACGGCCGCACGGGCTACTGGGTCGTGACCCCGCTCGCGATCGGCGCCGCGGATGCCTCGGCCATCCCGGTCGTGCGTGGCTGGGTAGCCGATCCCGCGGACGCACCCGCCGCCCCGACCGGCTACGGCGAGCTCGTCGGCTGGCTCCAGCCCCCGGAGGGCACCGGGCAGGGCGACACCGACCCGACCGACGACGTGCTGCCGCAGCTGCGGATCGCCGACGTGATCCAGCACGTCCACCAGGACCTCTACGGCGCCTACGCGGTCGTGGCGACCGAGGCCGCGCCCGGGAAGTGGCCGATCGGCGCGGCCGCGACCAACGACGGCACCGCCGGCCTCGAGCCGGCAACGCTGGAGCAGCTGCCGGACGCGAGCACCTTCACCGCCGTACGCAACCTGCTGTATGCCATCGAGTGGTGGTTCTTCGCGGGGTTCGCCCTCTTCGTGTGGGTCCGCTGGATGCGCGACGAGACGCAGGCCACCCGCGAGGGCACCGTGGAGGCGATCGTCGCGGGCGCCGCTGTGGACGGCCAGTAGGTTGGGCGCGTGAAGAAGCTGTTCAACGCCTACCGCGTGCTGGCCATCGTCGTCGGCGTCCTGCTCGCCTTCTGCGCCCTGGTGGCCATGCCCCTGAAGTACCTCGCCACCGAGGGCGGCAGCCTGCAGACCTTCGGCGAGAACGCCAGCATCCTGTGGGTCGCCCACGGCTGGGCGTTCATGATCTACGTCGTGGTCGCGTTCCTGCTGTCCCGCCGGGCCCGCTGGACCCCCGGCTTCACGATCGTCGCCCTGGTCGCCGGCCTGGTGCCGCTGCTGATCTTCTGGGTCGAGCACAAGGTGACCCAGCGGCTGCGGGCCGAGCACCCCGAGCTGGTCTCGGCAGGCTCGACCACCGGTAGCACGACCGGGGTCTGACCCGGTGACGACCGCGTTCGTGCTGGGCGGCGGTGGCGTCCTCGGCGCGGTCGAGGTCGGCATGCTGCGGGCCCTCTTCGAACGCGGCATCACCCCCGACCTGGTGCTCGGCACCAGCGTCGGCGCCCTCAACGGCGCGATGGTCGCCCGCGACCCCACGCTGGACTCCCTCGAGCGGCTCACCGAGCTGTGGCGTGGCGCGAGCGAGAACTCCCGCGAGGTGTACGGCGACCGCGCGCTGCGGACCGTCCGGCGCGCGGTGGCGACCGGCACCCACATCTACTCCGCCAAGCCGCTGAAGAAGCGGCTCGCCGAGGAGCTCGGCGAGATCACCTTCGAGGAGCTGCCGGTGCGGTTCCAGGTGTGCGCGGCCAGCATCGAGCGGGCCGCGGAGCACTGGTTCGAGACCGGCCGGGTCGTCGACGCCGTGGTCGCCAGCGCCGCCGTCCCCGGCCTGCTGCCGCCGGCGAAGGTCGGCGAGGAGCACTTCCTCGACGGCGGCATCGTCAACTCCGTGCCGCTCGGCCGCGCCGTCCAGCTCGGCGCCACCACCGTCTACGTCCTTCAGGTCGGCCGCATCGACCGGCCGCTGACCGTGCCGCGCCGGCCGTGGGAGGTGGCGCGGGTGTCCTTCGAGATCGCCCGGAGGCACCGCTTCGCCCGGGAGCTGGCCGAGCTGCCACCCGGGGTCGAGGCGCACGTGCTGCCCGCGCGCGGCACGTCCACCCGCGACGACACCCTCCTCGGCACCCGCGACTTCTCCACGGTCCTGCAGCGCATCGAGGAGACGTACGACGCCTCGGTGGCCTATCTGGACGGCCTGGACGCCCGGCCGTGATCTGGTTCCTGCGGCGGTGCGTCCTCGCCCCGGCGGTCGTCGTGCTGACGGTGCTGCTGTGGGTGACCTTCCCGCTGTGGCTGATCGCGGCGGCGGCGCTGTCGCCGCTCCTGCCGGGCCGGTGGCGGGCGTTGCGGCTGCTGTGGCTGCTGATCCTCTACCTGAGCTGCGAGGCGCTGATGCTCATGGTGCTCCTCGGGCTGTGGCTGGCCAGCGGGTTCGGCCGGCGGATCCGGACGCCGTACTTCGAGGGGATCCACTACGACCTGGTGCAGGGCCTGATGTGGGTGTTCTTCCGCGAGGCGCGGCGGGTGCTGCGGCTGCGGATCGAGACCGACGGCCTGGCGCCGGACGCGCACCCGGGCGTGCCGATCCTCGTCGCGTGCCGGCACGCGGGACCGGGCGACTCCTTCACGCTGATCCACGCGCTGATGCACTGGTACTCCCGCGAGCCGCGGGTCGTCCTCAAGGACACGCTCGGCTGGGACCCGATGATCGACGTGGTGCTGCACCGGATCCCGGCACGGTTCATCACGCCCAACCCCGGTCAGGGCGAGGACCTGGAGTCGCAGATCGCCGAGCTCGCCTCCGGCCTGGACGAGAACGACGCGTTCGTCATCTTCCCCGAGGGCGGCAATTTCACCCCGCACCGCCGGGAGCGGGCGATCGAGCGGCTCAACCAGCTCGGCATGCACCGGATGGCCCGGCGGGCCGAGGCGATGACCAACGTGCTGGCGCCGCGCCCGGGCGGCTTCATCGCCGCGCTGGACGCGGCACCCGACGCCGACGTGGTGCTGGTGGCCCACACCGGGCTCGACCACCTGCTCACCGTCGCCGACGTGTGGCGGGAGCTGCCGATGGACAAGGTGATCGTGATGCGCTGGTGGCAGGTGCCGCGCGCGGAGATCCCCGAGGGCCGCGAGGCGCGGATCGAGTGGCTCTTCGGGTGGTGGGAGCGGATCGACGCCTGGGTGGAGCAGAACCGGCCGGAGGATCTCTCCCCCGGCCGGCGCTGACCGTGCTGTCCGACCGTCAGGCCTTGTGGTTGCCCCCGTTGGCGGTGGGGGCGTCGTCGATGTCGACGACCTCGGCCGGGTCGTCCGGCGTCGTCACCGGG
The DNA here is from genome assembly GCF_014138045.1 of Nocardioides ginsengisegetis. Taxonomy (NCBI): domain Bacteria; kingdom Bacillati; phylum Actinomycetota; class Actinomycetes; order Propionibacteriales; family Nocardioidaceae; genus Nocardioides; species Nocardioides ginsengisegetis. Next base: position 32,682 of record NZ_JACGXA010000003.1, on the reverse strand, counting down.
TGTGCTCCCTCGGCCTGGTCGGCGAGCGCCTCGTCGGGCGAGGAGCCGCCGGAGTCGTCGGAGTCGTCGGTCGAGGTCGCCGCGGGAGCGGGAGCCGGCGCGCTGGGACGCGGAGCCGGCGTCGGCACGTAGGACGACTGCCAGTTGTCGGCGGCCGGGTTGCCCTGGAGCTTCTTGGCGACCGCGCCGGCGATGGCCGCGAGACCACCGAGGAGCAGGACCTTCTTGAGCTTGCCGCCCTTCTTCTTCACCGGCTTGCCCTGGAGCTCGGCGACCTTGGCGGCGGCCAGGTCACGGCCCGCAGCGGCCTTCTCCGCGGCCAGGTTGGCGCCGACGGTGGCCTTCTCCGCGGCGTACGCCGCGCCGGAGGCGATGAGCGGGGCGGCCTTCTCACGGGCCTCGGCGACGTACGGCGCCGCCTTGTCGCGAGCGTCGGCGAGCGCGGGGCCGGCCTTGGCACGGGCGTCGGCGAGCGCCGGCCCCGCCTTGTCCCGGGCGTCGGCCAGCGCGGGGCCGGCCTTGGCACGGGCGTCCGCGATCACGGGAGCGGCCTTGTCCCGCGCCTCGTGGAGCAGCGGAAGTGCGGTGTGCTCGACGTAGTCCATGGCCTTGTCGACCGCGGACTCGATCTGGGGCCGCACGGCCTCGACGTACTCGCCGGCCTGGTCGAGGAGGGACTTCTTCTGGCGGAGACGCATCTCGTGGCACTTCCTCTCGTCTGGTTCTTCCATTCGATCATGCCCGCCCGCCCCGAACCAGACCCGGCTCAGGCTGGGCCCACGCTCGGCCCACGCTCGGCCCACGCTCGGCCCACGCTCGAACACCACTTGGCACGCGTGCGAGGATCGGGGACGCACGGACAGCATCGATCCACCCGTGCCGTACCCACCACACGTGAGAGGCAGTCATGGCTGACACCCAGGCCATCTTGAAGACCAACCGGGGCGACATCACGATCAACCTGTTCCCCGACCACGCCCCCGAGACGGTCGACAACTTCACCGGCCTTGCCGAGGGCACCAAGTCCTACGACGCCGGCAACGGCCGCACCGGCCCGTTCTACGACGGCCTCGGCTTCCACCGGGTCATCTCCGGCTTCATGATCCAGGGCGGGTGCCCGCTCGGCACCGGCACCGGCGGCCCGGGCTACACGTTCAAGGACGAGGTCAACTCCGGCCTGGTCTTCGACAAGCCCTACCTGCTCGCCATGGCCAACGCCGGCCCGGGCACCAACGGCTCGCAGTTCTTCATCACCGTCGGCGCCACCTCGTGGCTCAACGGCAAGCACACGATCTTCGGTGAGGTCGCCGACCAGGCCGGTCGCGACGTCGTCGACGCCATCGCCACCACCGCGACGGGCCCGGGCGACCGCCCGGTCGAGCCGGTCGTGATCGAGTCGGTCCAGGTCGTTCGCTGAACGAGCACCAGACTCCGGCGGTCGGGGTGCCCACGTGCTACCGGCACCCCGACCGCGAGTCCTACATCCGTTGCCAGCGCTGCGACCGGGCGATCTGCCCCGACTGCATGCGCGACGCCGCCGTGGGCTTCCAGTGCCCCACGTGCGTCGCCGAGGGCAAGAAGACCACCCGGAGCGGACGCACGGCGTACGGCGGGCTCCGGCCCGGCAACGCCGGCATCACCTCGATGGTCCTGATCGGCATCAACGCCGCCGTCTGGCTGCTGGTGATGGCGACCGGCGGGTCCGCCAGCGTCTGGATCGCCCGGCTCTCGCTGCTGCCCACCGGCCGGTGCGTGCCCGCGGGCCAGCCGTCCCAGTACTTCCCGCAGCTGCACAGCGAGGCCGTCTGCACCGCCTCCGCCGCCCGTGAGTGGATCCCCGGCGTCAGCGACGGGGCCTACTGGCAGCTGCTGACCAGCGCCTTCACCCATGTGGAGATCTGGCACATCGGCTTCAACATGCTCGCCCTGTGGGTCCTCGGCCCCCAGCTCGAGCTCGCGGTCGGGCGCGCGCGCTTCCTCGCCCTCTACCTGCTCTCCGGGCTCGCCGGCTCGGTCCTGGTCTACTGGGCCGCCCCCGTCGGCGGCTCCACCCTCGGCGCGTCCGGCGCCATCTTCGGCCTGATGGGCGCCCTGCTCGTCCTGGCCTTCAAGGTCCGGGCCCAGATGCAGCCGGTGCTGACCTGGATCGGGATCAACTTCCTGATCACCGTGGTCGGCCGCGGCTTCATCTCCTGGCAGGGCCACCTCGGCGGCTTCCTCGGCGGCCTCCTGATCGCCGCCGCGCTCGTCTACGCCCCGCGGCAGCGTCGTACGACGTGGCAGGTGGCCGGCCTCGCCGCTGTCGGCGTGGTCCTGGTCGTGGCCACCCTGCTCCGCACCGCCGCCCTCGCCTGACGCGCCCACGAAGCGGTCCCCAAATCGGGGTAGGCCCGGGCGTTTCCCCAGCAAGGGAACGGGTAGGACAGCCACCGTGGTCGAGGAACCACCGGGGAGGACAGCCTCCGCAGCCGGGTCGAGTCGGCGCGTCTGCAGGAGTTATCCACAGATCCTTTGTCCCCAGTTGTGGAGGAGCCTGTGGAGAACTACATCGATGTAGTTCTCCACAGTGTTATCCCCACTGTGCACAAACGCCGGCCCTCCCCAGCAGGGTGAACCGGTGTTCGCACGGACCGTGGCGCCGCCGGACGGGGGCGCCCCGCGCTCGTGGCCGTCCGTCTCCCCGCGTCATTGACGTCGGGCCTTGGTCAGGTGCTGGGGCCGGGGCCCTGTGTGCGCAGGATCATCACTTCACGGCGCTCGGTGATGATCCTGCGCACTCCGGCGGGAGGAATCACCGGTTAACCGGTGATTCCGACGTTCGGAGTGCTGCAGGCGCACCCCACGAGACGCAGGCCACCCATCGGCAGCGGAGAACACGAAGCCCCCCGCCGATCGGGCGGGGGGCTTTCGCGTCACGCTTCGTCGCGACTCCAGCCCTCAGTCGCGGTCGCTGCTTGCGCCGACTCGACTCACTCCCAGCGCGTGGCGAAGGTGAAGCCCACCGCCATGAAGGCGATGCCGACCATGAGGTTCTTCTGCGCCAGGTCGTCGAAGACCGGCAGGCGGGAGATGTCGTCGGAGATGACGTAGAAGGTGCAGATCCACAGCAGGCCGATGATGAAGCAGCCGAGCATGCCGACCACGACGCCGCGGCCGCGGCCGAGGGGAGTGTCGGGGTGGGCCGAGATCACCAGGCCGACCATGATCGCGCCGAAGCCGATGAGGTAGTTCCAGTTCTTCAGGTCGGCCATGAACGCCGGGCTGCCGGCCTTAGGGGCGGGCAGCACGGTCGGGTCGACCCGGACGGCGGCGTAGTAGTAGGCGATCCAGGCGATCCCCACGACGACGAGGAGCACGGCGACCAGGAACCGCACCGAGAACGTCGGTCCCGCGCCGGGGTCGAGGACATCCGCCTGCTTGGCCTTCGTCTTGGACACTGCTGCTCCTTGGTGGTGACACGGGTGGTGACACGTGCGTGCGTTGCGCGCCCATGACGCGTCGTCACAGGTCGCGGGCTACCTTAGTCGGCGTGACACCCGGATCCCACGCGAGGCCCGCCGAGGAGGAGCAGCCCCGTCTCTCCTCGCTGCGCGCGCTCGCCCGGAGAGCCCCGCTCGCCCGGCTGCGGCGCAGCCGCCCGACCCGCTCCACGTGGCCGTGGCGGGTCGGCACGCCGGTGGTCGTGCTGCTCTGCGGCGGCCTGTTCATCGTCAGCGCGCACAACAGCCACGGCACCGACCTGCGCCCGGGCCGCTACACCGACCTCGCCTCCCTCGTGCAGGGCGAGTCCGACCAGTACGACGCCCTCAAGCAGCGGGTCGCCCAGCTCAACGACGATGTCCAGGTGCTGACCAACTCCGTCAACGACAGCGACGTACGCCGCTTCCAGCGCAAGATCGAGAAGCTCAAGGATCCCGCCGGGCTGGTCGCGCACACCGGACCCGGCGTCACGGTGACCCTGGCCGACGCACCGGCCGACGTCCAGAACGACTCCGACGTCGACCCCAACCGCCTCGTCGTCCACCAGCAGGACATCCAGGCCGTCGTCAACGCGATGTGGGTCGGCGGCGCCACCGCGGTCACCATCAACGGCCAGCGGATCGTCTCGACCACCGGCATCAAGTGCGAGGGCAACGCCGTCCAGCTCCAGGGCGTGCCCTACTCCCAGCCCTACGTCATCTCCGCGGTCGGCGACCAGGGTTCGATCCTGAGCGCGATCGACCGCGACGACTACCTCGGCTACTACCGCGCCGACGCGGCCAACCCGCTCATCCAGGTCGGCTGGGACGTGCAGGCCGAGGAGAGCCTCACCGCTCCGGCGTACGACGGCCTGCTGGACCTCAACTACGCCAAGCCGCTGACGAGCTGAGCCGCCCGGGCGCCGACCGCTGCTGGGCGGACGGGGTCGGGATCGAGGGGCTCTCGGTCGGCGTCTCGGTGGGCGTCGGGGACTCGGTCGGCTCCGTGAACGTCGAGACCACGATCGTCACGACGGTGTTCTCAGGCTGCGGCTGGCCGGCCTGCGGGCTCTGCTGGATGACCGTGCCGGCCGGCTCCGTGGTGTTGGAGGACTCCACGACCTGCGGCTGGAAGCCGGCGTCCCGCAGCACCTTCTCCGCGTCGGACTGCTGGAGCCCGACCACGTCGGGCACCTCCTCCGGACCGTCGGAGTAGAAGACGGTGACCTGCGAGCCCTCCGGCACCTGCTCGCCCTGCGCCGGGTCGGTCGAGACGACCTGGCCGGCGGGCGCGTCGGACTCCTTCTCGGTGAGCGTCACCGAGAGGTGCTTGGCCTCCAGGGCCGACTTGGCCGCCTCCTTGTCCTGCCCGATGAGGTAGGGCATCTCGACGAGGGGCTTGCCGGCCGACACCACGATGTCGACGGTCGTGTCGGGATCGACGTACTGGTCGCGGTTGGGGTCCTGGCTCAGCACCTTGCCCTTCCCGCCGCGGTCGTCGGCCTGGTAGGAGACGTTGCCGACGGCGAGGCCGGCGTCACCGATGGCCTTGCGGGCGTCCTTCTCGCTCAACCCGATGAGGTTGGGGACGGGGACCTGCTGGGGCGCCGACTCGAACATCTTCGGCAGGAGGTACGCCGCCCCGCCGATGAGCAGCAGGACGAGCAGGCCGAGCAGCACCATCGTGCCGGTCCGCCGGCGGTCGTCGCCGTCGTCGGTCATCGCGTGGGCGGGCACGGTGGTGGTCGGTGCGGGCGCGGGGACCACGGGCGGGATCATCGTCGTCGCGGTCGACGGCGGCGGCACGGCGGCGTGCACGGGACGCCCCGCGAGGTAGCGCTCGATGTCGCTGCGCATCGCCGCGGCGGACTGGTAGCGGTCCTCGAGCCGTTTGGCGAGCGCCTTCATCACGATCGCGTCGATCTCCGGGGGGAGGTCGGTGTCGTGGTCCGACGGCGGCATCGCCGGCTCGCGGACGTGCTGGTAGGCCACCGCGACCGGGCTGTCGCCCACGAACGGGGGGCGACCGGTGAGGAGCTCGTAGAGCAGGCAGCCGGCGGAGTAGACGTCGGAGCGGGAGTCGACGGTCTCGCCGCGGGCCTGCTCCGGGGAGAGGTACTGGGCGGTGCCGACCACGGCCGCGGTCTGGGTCATCGTCGAGGAGGCGTCGCTGATCGCGCGGGCGATGCCGAAGTCCATGACCTTCACGTCACCGCTGGGGGTGAGCATGACGTTGCCGGGCTTGATGTCGCGGTGGATGATCCCCGCGCGGTGGCTGTAGTCCAGGGCCGAGAGCACGCCGCTGGTGATCTCCAGGGCCCGCTCGGGCAGGATCTTGCGGCCCTCGCGGATGATGTCGCGCAGCGTCCGTCCGGCGACGTACTCCATGACGATGTAGGGCTGGGCAACCTCGGACCCGTCGGTCGCGAGCTCCTCGCCGGTGTCGTAGACCGCCACGATCGCCGGGTGGTTCAGCGAGGCGGAGGACTGCGCCTCGCGCCGGAACCGGGCCTGGAACGTCGCGTCGCTGGCCAGGTCCGTCCGCAGGCGCTTCACCGCGACCACCCGGCCGAGCCGGGTGTCGGTGCCCTTGCGCACCTCGGCCATGCCGCCACGGCCCAGCAGCTCGCCGAGCTCGTAGCGTCCGCCGACCGTGGTCGGACCGGGGTTGCTCATCAGCGGGCGGCCTTTCCTTCGGCGAACGCGGTAGGCGAGGACTGCGCACTCGGCGCCGCGCTCGCGGAGGGGCTGGGGGCGGTGCTGCTCGCGGGCGAGGCGGACGGGCTCGACGGCGGCTGGGACGCGGCCGCCGACGACGAGGGGGCCGCCGGGGTGGAGCTGGTGGGCGCCGTCGGGCTGGTGCTCGGCGTCGTCGTGGGGGTCTCGCTCGGGGTCTCCGTCGGCGAGGCCGAGGTGGCGCTCGAGCTCGGCGCGGTCGGCGCGGTCGAGCTGGGGGCCGTGGAGCTCGTGGGAGCCGAGGGCGCGCTGCTGTGCTTGGTGGCGTGCTTGGTCGGCGTGTCGGTCGGCGTCGAGTCGTTGCCGCCCGTGGCGAACGCGATGACCCCGATGACCGCGACCAGGATCAGCACGACGGTGCCGACGATCAGCCACGGGACGCGGCGGCGGCGCCGGGCGGCGGCCGGCACGGGGGTGGGGGTCGGGTCGGGCGCACCCGCGACGCCGGCCGGGCCCAGGCCGGTGAGGACCTGGGTGCCGTCGTCGGCGGCGACGGCCGCTCCCGCGGCGGCAGCCGCGCCCGCCGCAGCGGCCATGGGGGCCACGCTCGCCGGGTCGCGCAGCGCGGCCGCGAAGGCGTGGGCGTCGGGGAAGCGGTCCTCGGGCTTCTTCGCCAGCGCGCGGCGTACGACGTTGGCAAGGTCGGCCGGCACGCTCGCCGGCAGGTCGGGGACGTCGTCGCGGAGGTGGGCCAGCGCGGTGGCGATCGGGCTGTCGCGGACGAACGGGCGCTCGCCGGCCAGGCACTCGAAGGCCACGCAGCCGAGGGAGTAGACGTCGGAGGCGGGGGTCGCGGCGGTGCCGGCGGCCTGCTCGGGCGAGAGGTACTGCGGCGTGCCCATGACCTGGCCGGTCTGGGTCAGCCCCACGCCGTCGGCGGCGCGGGCGATGCCGAAGTCGGTGATCTTGACCTCGCGGTCGGGGGTCACCATCAGGTTGGCGGGCTTGACGTCGCGGTGCACGATCCCCGCGGCGTGGGCGGCGCCGAGGGCCTCGGCGGCCTGGGCGAGCAGGTCGCGGGCCACGTCGGGGTCCATCGGCTCGCCGCGCAGCAGGGCCGACAGCGGCTGGCCGTCGACGAGCTCCATCACGAGGAACGGGCGGGCGACGCCGGACCCGTCGGTCGGGGAGGCCTCGCCGAAGTCGTAGACCGCGGCGACGCCCGGGTGGTGCAGCGACGCGGCGTGCCGGGCCTCGGTCTCGAAGCGGGACCGGAACGACGCGTCGTCGGCGTACTCGTGCTTGAGCAGCTTCACCGCGACGAGGCGGCCGAGCGTGGTGTCGGTGGCGCGCCACACCTCGCCCATCCCGCCGGTCGCGATCCGCGAGTCGAGGCGGTAGCGGTGGGCGTCGTCGGCGAAGCGCTCGGCGCCGTCGTCGGGGGGCATCGTGCTCACTGGTTGATCACCGCCTCCATCACGGCCTTGGCGATCGGGGCGCACAGCAGGCCACCCGCGATCTCGCTGCGGGCCGTGCTGCTGGACTGCACGAGGACCGCGACGGCGACCTGTGGGTCGTCGGCGGGCGCGAACGAGGTGAACCAGGCGTACGGCGGCCGGTCCGGCGTCGACTGTGCCGTGCCGGTCTTGCCGGCGACCGGGATGCCCGGGATCTGGGCGGCGGTGCCGGTGCCGTTCTGGACGACCGACTCCATCATCGTGGTCAGGTCGCGGGCGGTGGAGGACGAGATCGCCTGGGAGAACTCCGACGGCTCGGTCTTGTTGAGCACGTCGAGCTCGGGCGACTGCACCTCGTCGACGAGGTAGGGCTTCATGACCGTGCCGCCGTTGGCGATGCCGGCTGAGATGAGGGCCATCTGCAGGGGCGTGGCCGCGACGTCGTACTGGCCGATCGCCGACAGCGCCGTGTTGGGCGGGCTGACGTCACCGTCGGGGAACCGGCTGATCGCCTGCGGGGACAGGTCGTCGAGGTAGTGCTGGCCGAAGCCGAACTTCTCGGCCTGGTCGCGCAGCTTGTCGTCGCCGAGCTGCAGCCCGAGCCAGCCGAAGGTCACGTTGCACGAGACGTCGAGGGCCTGGGTCAGGGTGATCCGGTCGCCGCCGCAGCTCGAGCCGTTCTCGTTGTGCAGGTCGTGCGTGGTCTGCGGCAGGTCGAGCGTGGTGCCGCCGGGGACCTGCGAGTCGGGGTTGAAGTTGCCGGACTCCAGGGCGGCCGCGGCCGTCACGAGCTTGAACGTCGATCCCGGCGGCAGGATGGTCTGGATCGCGCGGTCCTGCAGCGGCTCGCGCGGGTCCTGGTTGAGCCGGTTGTAGTCCTGGCTGACCTGGGTCAGGTCGTGGCTGGCCAGCTTGTTGGGGTCGTAGCTCGGGGTCGAGGCCAGCGCCAGGATCTTGCCGGTGCTGGGCTCGATCGCCACGACCGCGCCCTGCACGTCGGCGCCCAGCGCCGTGAGGCCGTCGTACGCCGCGGTCTGGGCGTCGGGGTTGATCGTGAGCTGGACGCTGCCGCCCTTGGAGGCGTTGTTGCTGAGCAGGTCGACCAGCTTGGTCACGAACAGCAGCGAGTCGTCGCCGGACAGCACGTCGTTCTGCTTCTGCTCGATGCCGGTCTGGCTGTAGTAGGAGAAGTAGCCGGTGATCGGGGCGTACTTGAACGGCTGCGCGTAGGTGCGCTGGAACTTGTACTGGTCGTCGGACTTCACGCTCTCCGCGACCGGGTCGCGGCCCACGAGGATCGCCCCGCGCTCGCGGGAGTAGGACGCCTCGATGACCCGGCGGTTGCGCGGGTCGTTGTTGAGGTCGCCGGCCTTGTAGTACTGGAGGTAGGTCGCGTTGACCATCAGGGCCAGGAACAGCAGCAGGCAGAACAGCGAGATCGTGCGGATCGGCTTGTTCATGACTCGCTCCTCACCGCCTTGACCACCTGGGTCTGCTCGCTGTCGGCCGCGGTGTCGTCCGGGGCCGAGAGGTCCGGGATCGGCCGACGGGCCTGGTCGGAGATGCGGAGCAGCAACGCGATGATCACCCAGTTCGCGACGAGGGAGGAGCCGCCGTAGGACAGGAACGGCGTGGTCAGACCGGTGAGCGGGATGAGGCTGGTGACGCCGCCGATGACGACGAAGACCTGGAGCGCGAAGACGGCGCCGAGGCCGGTCGCCATCAGCTTGCCGAAGCCGTCGCGGCAGACCAGGGCGGCCCGCAGCGCGCGCTCGACGATGAGGCCGTAGCAGAGGATCACAGCGATGACCGCGGTCAGGCCGAGCTCCTCGCCGATCGAGCTCATGATGAAGTCGGAGTTGGCGTAGGGCACCCGCTCGGGGCTGCCGCCGCCGAAGCCTCGGCCGATCAGGCCGCCCCAGCCCATGCCGAACATGCCCTCGACCGGCTGGAAGCTCTTGGCGCCGAACTTGTCGTCGTAGTAGTGCAGCGGGTTGAGCCACACGTCCACGCGGATGGCGACGTGGGAGACCAGCTTGTAGGCCGCGAGCGCGCCGACGAGGAACAGCCCGCCGCCGAGCACGAGCCAGCCCGGGCGCTCGGTGGAGACGTAGAGCGCCACCAGGAAGAGGCCGAAGAACAGCAGGCTGGAGCCCAGGTCGCTCTCGAAGACGAGGATGCCGAGGCTGACCAGCCACATGCCGAGGATCGGACCGAGGTCGCGGCCGCGCGGCAGGTCGACGAAGACGACCCGGCGGCCGGCCAGGGCCAGCGCGTCGCGGTGCAGCACGAGGTAGCCGGCGAACGCGATGACCAGCAGGACCTTGGCGACCTCACCGGGCTGGAAGCTGAACGGGCCGAGGTGGATCCAGATCCGGGCGCCGTTGATGGTGGTGCCGATGCCGGGCAGCAGCGGGAGCAGCAGCAGCACGATGGCCGACAGGCCGCTGGTGTAGGTGAAGCGCTGCAGCACCCGGTGGTCGCGCAGCCCGATCAGGGTGACGATGAACAGGACGACGCCGAGCGTCATCCAGATCAGCTGCTGCTGGGCGAAGCCGTGGGCCTTGTCGTCGGCCTCGTAGGCCAGGTCGAGCCGGTGGATGACCGCCAGCCCGAGGCCGTTGAGGGCTGCCACGACGGGCAGCAGGACGGGATCGGCGTACGGCGCCACCATCCGGACCACGACGTGGGCGGCGATGATCAGGACCGCCAGCCAGCCGCCATAGCCGACGATGTCGGCCGGGATCGTGCCCTCGACGCCGATGCCGACCGCGGCGTAGGCGCCGATGCCGACGAGCAGGGCCAGGACGAGGAGGAAGAGCTCCGCACCCCGGCGCCGCCGGTGCACGAATCCCATGAGGGCGCCGTTCTGAGCCATCCCGGTCAGCCGTTCGCCGTCTTGGACGCGGAACTGGAGTCGGAGCCGGAGCCGGACTGCTTGGCCGCGAGGTTGTCGACGGTGCGGTGCGCGTCGTCGAGGTCGCCCGCGTCGATCCCCTCGCGGACCTTGCCCGCGTCGAAGTCGGAGAGCTGGTCGAGCTGGACGTCGGTGGTCTCGTAGACCGACGACAGGGAGACGCCGGGCAGGTCGGCGTTGATGCCGCGGAAGATCACCACGGCCCCGTCGTGCTCGCCGACGAAGTACTGGTCCTGGCTCCAGGACCAGGCCGCCGCGGCGCCGACCCACACGATGCCGACCACGATCGCGGCGCCGAGCAGCCGGCGCAGCCACACGAAGCGGCGCGGCGGGCGCGGCGCGTAGCGGGCCTGCTCGGGGTCGATCGGGTCGCTGGAGATCGCGAAGGGGAGGTCGCCCGGGATCTCCTCGTGGATCGGCTCGAGCTCGCCGGTGTCGCCCGAGCGGTGCCCGCGGAAGAGGCCGCGAGGGGTACGACGGCGCAGCTCGGCCGCCGCGCCCACGATCAGCGGGGACAGGTCGTGGCCGGCCGGCGGCTCGTGGTCGACGACGTCGGCGACGATGCAGGTGACGTTGTCGGAGCTGCCGGCCTCGAGGCTGGCGCGCACGAGCTCGACCGCGGCGAACTCCGGGCTGCCGGTGGAGAGGATGTCGGCCAGCCGGCCGTCGTCGAGCACGCCGCACGCGCCGTCGGAGCACAGCAGCAGCCGGTCGCCGAGCTGGAGCTCGACGTGGAAGAGGTCGGGCTCGGCCTCATGGATGCCGTCGAGGGCCTTGAGGATGAGGTTGCGGTGGGGGTGGACCCGAGCGTCCTCCTCGGTGATCCGGCCCTCGTCGATCAGCGACTGCACGAACGTGTGGTCGTGCGTGAGCTGGCTGATCTCCTTGCCGCGGAAGAGGTAGGCGCGGCTGTCGCCGACGTGCCCGATGCCGAGCCGGTTGCCGTCGAAGAGCGCGACCGTGGCGGTGGTGCTGGTGCCGTTGAGGGCCGGGTCCTCGTCGACGAGCTCGCCGATCCGGTCGTGGGCGCGGTGCAGCGCGCCGGCCACCTGGCCGAGGAGGTCGTCGGTGGGGGGCTCGTCGAGCTTGCGGAGCTGGTGGACGGCGGTGCTGGAGGCGATGTCGCCGCGGGCGGCGCCACCGACGCCGTCGCAGACGGTGAGCAGCCAGGGGCCGGCGTACCCGGAGTCCTGGTTGTCCTTGCGGACCCGGCCCACGTCGGAGATGGCGGCGTAGTCGAGGCGCAGGCCCGGCGGGCGGTCGGGGGAGGTCATGGGGCTACTTCCTCAGCTCGAGGATGGTCTTCCCGATCCGGACCTGCGTGCCGAGCGTCAGCGTGGTGGGCTGGGTGATGCGGACGCTGCCGATGTAGGTGCCGTTGGTGGAGCCGAGGTCCTCGACGAACCACTGGTCGCCGGACGCGGCGATCCGCGCGTGGCGTGTGGAGACGTAGTCGTCGTCGAGCCGGATGGCCGCGTCGGTGCCGCGGCCGATGAGGATGGGGGCGTTCTCGAGCTCGGCGCGCTCACCGGTGTTGGCGCCCTCGGTGACCAGCACGTGGGTCGGGGAGCCGCGGCGCTTCGGCGGCGCCTTGGCCGGCTTGGCCTTGCCGGCCTTGGCGCGCGAGCCCCGGGTGGCGCGGGCGCCCTCGGGGACACGGGCGCCGAACATGTCGGAGCGGATCACCGAGATCGCGGAGAGGACGAAGATCCACAGGATCGCGAGGTAGGCGATGCGGATCAGGAACAGGGTCAGCTCAGACATGCACGTCCTCCTCGATGACGCGCACGGTCATCGTGGTGTTCCCGATCTTGACCTGCGTCCCGTCGTGGACGCCGGTCTGGGTGATGCGGTGGCCGTCGACCAGCATGCCGTTGGTCGAGCCGAGGTCGCGGACCTCGATGCGGACGTCGTCGCCGTTGGCGTCGACGACGAACTCGATGTGGCGCCGGCTGACGCCCGGGTCGTTGATGCGGACGTCGGCCTCGGTGCCGCGGCCGATCACCAGGCCCGGGGCCTGCAGCGGGTGGCGGGTGCCGTTGACCTCGAGCACCGCGCGGGCGCGACGTACCTGCGTGTAGGAGGCGTTGCCGGTGACCTTGGCCTGCGAGCGGCTGCGGATCCGGAACCGGCCGGTGGTCAGGTCCTCGGCGGCCTCGAACTCGATCGAGATCGCGCCGGGGAACTGGTAGCCCTGCTGGTCGGCGTGCTCCTTGAGCTGCGTGGCGAAGTGGCCGGCGAGGCCGTTGTCGATCGGGTTGAGCCGGTCGAGGTCGATGGCCGCCAGCTCGACGTGGAAGTCGTTGGGCACGATCCTCCGGTCGCGCGAGAGGATCTGCGCGTTGTTGTCGCACTCACGCTGCAGGGCCGCGGAGATCTCCACCGGCTGCACCGCCGACCGGAATGCGCGTGCGAAGGCACCGGAGATCATCGTCTCCAGCTTGTGCTCGAACTTCGACAGTCCGCTCACTGCCCGCCTCCTCTCGCCTCTCGGCCGTTGTCGTCACCAGGGGTGTCGCCCCCGACCTGTCGGTCGAGATGGTCGGGGCCACGGCATGCCGCGCCGCCCAGCGGGGGTGCCGGGTTGCGACCGATCGTAACGGGGTGGCATCGAGCCGTGACGCAAGCCCTCTACCCGGTTTGGGAATGTCCGAACCGCTGGGATAACGTGAGCGCCGCATCACGCGCGAGTGGCGGAATAGGCAGACGCGCACGGTTCAGGTCCGTGTGTCCGAAAGGACGTGGGGGTTCAACTCCCCCCTCGCGCACGTGATCCAGAGGGCTCCGGAGGAAACTCCGGGGCCCTCTGGTGATTTCACCCACCCGGGTCTGTCCACGGGACCGGGCCTCGACATAGGTTCCCGTGCATGGGTGACCACTGGCGCACCGTGGACTGGCGAGCCGAAGTCCGCGATGCCGACCTTCTCGGGGAGATCGAGCGGTCGGTGCGAGCCCGACTGAGCGCTCTCGCCCACCTGCCATGGCTCGACGACGAGCGTGCGACGCTCCTGGACCACCTCGTGCCCCACGGCGCGAGCGCCCTCGAACGCATCGACACCGTCTCGCGGGTCGCCCAGGAGCTGGACCGCTCCACCGACGACCAGCGCTCGGCGTTCTTCGCGGGTCTCCTCGGCCGCGCCGCCCCGGCGACCGCCTGACCCACCACCGCCCGGGATACTGACCCGGTGAAGCGCGGATTCAGCACCAAGGCCTGGCTGCTCATCGCCCTCGTGGTGGTGATGATCAACCTGCCCCTCGTGCACAGCTCCATCACGAGCTGGCGTGTCGACCGCTCCGGCGTCGACGTCACCGCGACGGTGGTCGACGCCGAGACCGTCGCCGGCGAGAGCCCGCAGTACTTCGTGAAGTTCCACTTCAGCAAGGACGTCGACCCCGACCAGACGCTGTGGAGCGCCGACGTCGAGAAGGCGACGTACGACGACGCGAGCGCCAGCAAGCAGGTCGCCGTCCGCGTCCTCCCGGGCAACCCCGCGGCGTTCGAGGTCGAGGGCCAGGCGCACAGCAGCCTCGGACTGGTCGTCACGATCATCGCCGACCTCGCCCTGCTCGGCATGGTGCTGCTCGCCTGGCGCTTCCGCGGCCGGCTGCGCCCCCAACTCCGCGGCATCGCCGTCGACGACGTCGAGCGGTGCGCCCCGGGCTCTGCGCTCGAGCGCCTCGACGGCGACCTCTACCTCGTCCGTGGCGAGGTCTCCCACGTCGCGGAGCACCAGGTCGTCATCGACCTGGGCGACCGCTCGGTCGCGATCGAGCTCGACGGGCACAGCAACGACGTGGGCTACCAGCAGCCCGCGCAGGTGCGCGCCCGCCTGGTGGGGTGACCGTCAGGAGCGGTCGAGCGGGAGCAGCACACTGACGCGCATCGCGCCGTCGTGCGCGCACGCCGGGGCAGCCGCCAGGGTGCCGTAGGAGTGGTGGCGGCCGCCGCTGCACAGCCGGAGCTCGCCGCCCGACCGGACCACGAGTGCCTCGACGAGGGACAACCCCAGCCCGAAGCCCTCCGTGGCCCGGGACTCCGGCGAGCGGGTGAAGCGACGGGTGGCGGTGGCGAGCAGCTCGGGCGACATGCCCGGCCCGCCGTCGACCACCTGGAGCCGGGCGGACTCGCCCACGGCGTCGACACGCACCACGATCGGCGCGCCGCCGTGCCGGGCCGCGTTGTCGAGCAGGTTGCCGACGAGCTGACGCACGGCGGCGGGGGTCAGCCGCACCGGGACGGGACCGGCGACCTCGTGGCCGGCCCCGTGGCGCCGCGCCTCGTCCTCGACGACGGTGGCCAGGTCGCAGCCCTCGGTGTCCTCGGCGCTGCCGTGGCCCACGTCGAGGAGGTGCTCGGCCAGCTGCACCAGCCGGACCACGTCGGTCTCGATCTCGGCCAGCACCGCCTCGTGCTCGGCGACCGACCGGGTCCGGCGCCGGGCCAGCTGGACCCTGGTCGTGAGCAGGGTGAGCGGTGTCCGCAGCTCGTGGCTGGCGTCGTTGACGAAGTGCCGCTCGCGGTCCACCGCCTCCTCGAGGGCGTCCAGCATGGCGTTGAGCGTGTGGCCGAGGCGGGTCACCTCGTCGTCACGTCCCGGAGGCACCTCGAGGCGGACGCCGCTGGCGCCCGCGATGATGTCGTCCGCCTGGGCCCGGTAGCGGTCGACGGGGCGGAGCGCGAACCGCGCCAGGCGGTCGCCGACGAAGGCCGTCACCAGCAAGGCGCCGAAGAGCGCGGCCGCCAGCTGGCCGAGCAGCTCCAGCAGGGCCTCGTCGCGGTGGTCGCGTCGGACCGCCACGACGAGCACCGCCGCGGGCTGGGCCGGATCGGTGGCGGGGATCCGGGTGGCGAGCACCCGCAGGGGGTCGCGGGTGGTCGGCAGCAGGGCCCCGATGTCGCGGCGCACGGGCCCGTCCAAGGACTCCCGCGCGGTGGCCGGGGTGATCAGCGGTGAACCGTCCAAGGTGGGGCTGGAGGACAGGACCCGCCCCCGTCTGTCCAGCACCTGATAGAGCTCGCTGCTCCCGAGCCGGCTGGCGTCGGCCGTGGCGGTCCCGTCGGGCTGGATCAGGGGGATGAGGACCCGGGTGCTGGCGGTGAGGTCGCCGTCGAGCTGTCGGTCCAGGGCGAACTGCACGCGCCAGTAGACGAAGCCGCCGGCCGCGGTCAGGACGACCAGCATGGTCGCGGAGAAGCCGGCGACCAGGCGCACGCGGAGCGGCAGCCGGGTGACGCGCTCGCGCAGGCTCACGGGTCGATCCGGTAGCCGGACCCGCGGAGCGTTCGGATCGTGTCGGTGCCGAAGGGCCGGTCGATCTTGGCGCGCAGGGCGGCGACGTGGACGTCGATGACGTTGCTGCGCACGTCGGTGTCGCCGTCCCAGACCTCGTCGAGGATCGTGAACCGGGTGACCAGTCGGCCGGCCCGGGACATCAGGAGCTCCAGGATGTCGAACTCCCGAGCCGACAGGGTGATCTCGGTGCCGCCCCGGTGCACCCGGCGGCCCTCGCGGTCCAGCGACAGGTCGCCGACCTGCACCACGGCACCCTCGAGCTCGTCGGACCGCGCCCGCCGGTGCAGGGCCCGCAGCCGGGCGATCAGCTCGTCGAGGTCGAACGGCTTGCCGAGGTAGTCGTCGGCGCCGGCCTCGAGCCCCGCGATCCGGTCGGGCACGGCCGAGCGGGCGGTCAGCATCAGGACCGGGGTCCGGACCCCCGCCTCGCGGAGCCTGCGGCAGACGGTCAGCCCCTCCAGCCCGGGCAGCATCCAGTCCAGCAGCAGGACGTCGTACGCCGCGTCGCCGACGTCCAGGGCCGCCGCGAACGCCGCCCGCCCGTCGCCGACGACGTCCACCTCGAATCCGGCCTCGGTCAGCGACTGCTCGAGGAGGACGGCCAACCGGACCTCGTCCTCGGCGACGAGCACCCTCACGGCATGCTCGTCTCGCGGGTCCGGCTCACGCGCCGACCGTAGCCGCCGGACGATGAACGCGACATGAAAGCGATCCTGCGGCCGGTCGGCCTAGGTCCGCCGGGTGAAGGCGACCTTCCCGCCGGCCTGTTTGGTCATCGTGAACTTCGGGTCATGGGCCCGGGCGTGGTGATGGGGGGCAGAGCAGCATGCCGTCTTTGTTGGTCTCGCCGCCTTCGCTCCAGGGGATGGGGTGGTGTCCGTGGCACAGGCCGGGTGGCCAGTCGCATCCTTCGGCGTTGCAGCCGCCCTGCTCGATGGCCATCGCGATCCGCTGGGACTCGCTGTGGAACCGGCGCTTGCGGCCCAGGTCGAGGACCTGGGACTTCCCGCCCAGGACGGCCGGGATGATCCCGGCCTCGCAGGCCAGCCTCCGGGCCTGGCCGGCGGTGATCCGCTCTCCCGTGTCCAACGAGGCTGCTTTGAGGCCGCCCATCAGGGTGGAGATGTCCATGGTGACGACCACGGTTGCGTTGACGCCGCCGGCCTTGGGGAGCTTCTTGGTCGGGTAGCGCTCGATGAGCTCGACGAACGCCTGCCCCATCCGCTCCGCACTGGGCCGCCGTTCGCCAACTGAACCGTCGACGGCGGCCCGGTGCTTCGGAGCGGCGAACGCGAGCAGCGCCTTCTTCAACATCGCGGCCTGCGCGGACGGCAGCGTGAACCGGCCATGGACCTTGCCGTGCCCGTCATCGGTCATGGTCAGCTTGGTGGACCGGGCGGCGTCGCGTTCTTCGTCCTCGAGCTGCTTGGCCTCGTGGGCCTCGGCGGCCTCGGGGTCCAGCAGCTCCAGGATCCGTCGGCCCAGTCTCTTCAACGCCTGCGCGTCGTGCTCGGCGGCGAACTTGATCAGCATCGCCTCGGCCTCGTCGCGGTGCTCGGCGGGGAGGACCTCGACCGCAGCGACGATCACCCTCGCCTGCTCCACGAGGACGTCGCCCGCGGCCACCGCCGTCCGCAACGCGGGCCGCGCCGCGAGCGCGACCGCGAGGCGCATCTTCCCGTGCGCAGACGTCCGGGTCTGGTGGGTGGAATACGCCCAGAAGTTCGCCGTCGAGGTCGCACCCACCGATTCCCCAACCCCGACGGTCTTGGCGTGCTCGGCGACCCGCAGCTCGATCTCCTGGGCCCGCGCGACCATCCGGGTGGCCTCAGCCAAAGTCGCGGCGGCTTCCTCGGTCGACATCGACCACAGCGAGGAATCGGAGACCTCGTCCAAGCTTGCGTGGACAGCGGCCACGGCCCGCGACACCTGGTGTCGAGGAGCCTGCTGAACCATCGCTGTCATGGATCAATTCCAGCAGGGACCACCGACAAAACCGCAGGCCAGAGCCCCTATTTCGACCGAAGAAGGTAAAGAATCGAGAGAATTTTGAAACCTCGATCACGACGGTCGAGCGAAGAAGCCGAAAGCCAGGAACCAGGGTCCGGAGGCACCCCGTGTGAATCCTGCGGTGACCAAGGAAATCAATGAATCTACGCGCCGAAGGCGCGAGGCCCCGCAGCCGACGTCGGCGCGCAACCAGCCCACAGTCCCGGCAGTTGCGCCGACTCGACCAGAATGACCGCGTGACCGACGTACGAGAACAGCCCACCTGGTCCCCGTGGCGCACGGTGGTGTGGTTCGGGGTGGTCAGCCTCGCCGCGGACATGGTCTACGAGGGCGCCCGGTCGATCACCGGACCGTTCCTGGCCTCGCTGGGCGCGAGCGCGCTCGTCGTCGGCGTGGTGACGGGTGCGGGCGAGGCGGCGGCGCTGGTGCTGCGGCTCTGGTCGGGGCCACTGGCGGACCGGAGCGGGCGCTACTGGGCCCTGACGATCGTCGGCTACGGGCTGACGGTGGTGTGCGTCCCGCTGATGGCGGTCGCGCCCTTCCTCGGTGGCGCGGGACTGGCGTTCGGCGCCACGATGGTGCTGCTCGAGCGGACCGGCAAGGCGATCCGGAGCCCCTCGAAGTCCGCCCTGCTCGCCCACGCGGCACGGAGCGTCGGCCGGGGGCGCGGCTTCGCAGTGCACAAGGCGCTCGACCAGGTCGGCGCCTTCGCCGGCCCGCTGGTCGTGGCCGGCATGGTCGCGCTGACCACCCACACCTGGGCAGGCCTGGCCGCCCTGGCCGTCCCCGGAGTGATCGCGCTGGTGCTGCTCGCGGTGATCCGGGCGCGGGTGCCCGACATGACGGTGTACGACGAGCCGGAGGCGCCCCTCACCAGCGCGACCGGCGTGCGTGTCGGAGCGCCGACGAAGCTGCCGCGCGACTTCCGGCTCTTCGCGCTCTCCTGCGCGGCCAGCACGCTGGGCCTGATGACCTTCGGGATCATCGGCTTCCACCTCGCCGACGCCAACCTGGTGCGACCGGCGCTCGTCCCCGTCGTCTATGCCGTGGCGATGGGCGTGGAGGCGATCTCGGCGCTGGCGACCGGCTTCGCCTACGACCGGATCGGCGCGAAGGTGCTGCTGGTGCTGCCGTTCCTCGTGGCCGCGGTGCCGCTGCTCGCGCTCGACGACCGCCTCGGCCTGGCCCTCACCGGCGTCGTGGTGTGGGGTGCGGCGGTCGGCGTCCAAGACTCGACGGTCAAGGCGCTGGTGGCCGACCTGGTGCCGAGCGGGCGCCTGGCCACGGCGTACGGCGTGTTCGCGGCCTTCCAGGGCGCCGCGGCCCTGGCCGGTGGTGCGCTCGCCGGGTGGCTCTACAGCGGCGGTCGGCTCGACCTGGTGGTCGTGCTCGGCGCCTGCCAGGCGGTGTCGCTCGTGCTGCTGGCGGTCGTGCTCAGGCGGCGCGGCTGAGGGTGGCCGGGGCGGGGAGGACGTCGTTCGTCCCGTTCTCCGTCACCGACTCCTCCAGCGCACTCGGCCGGCGCAGCTGGACGCTGGCGAACACGAGGACCGAGACCATGAGGACCGGTGCGAGCAGCACGAAGCCCATGGCGCCTGCGGTGAACACGGTGACGAACGACATCTCTCACTCCTGGGTGAAGGCGGGTGTGGACCGACTCCGTCGCGGACCGGTTGCGGCCCGAGAGGAACGTGCCCAGCGCCGGTTATCGGAAACGTGGTCCAGACCTAGTTCGGCATGTGGTGTGCGACACGGTTGATGTTTGGAGTAACCCCCTGTTACGCATACTCGAGGCATGGCTCCCTCCCTCACCGACTTCTCCGCGCGCGCGATCGACGGCACCGACGTGGACCTCGCGACGTACGACGGCCAGGTGCTCCTCGTCGTCAACACCGCCTCCCAGTGCGGCTTCACCGGCCAGTACTCCGGCCTCCAGGAGCTGCACGACAGCTACGAGGACCAGGGGTTCAGCGTGCTGGGCTTCCCGTGCGACCAGTTCGGTGGGCAGGAGCCGGGCAGCGAGGACGAGATCGCGTCCTTCTGCGAGCGCAACTTCGGCGTCTCCTTCCCGCTCTTCGCGAAGGTCGACGTCAACGGCGACAACGCCCACCCCGTCTTCCAGTGGCTGCGCAAGCAGAAGAGCGGCCTGCTGGGCAACAAGATCCGCTGGAACTTCACCAAGTTCCTCGTGGACCGCGACGGCAAGGTGATCGGTCGCTACGCGCCGACCACCCCGCCGGAGAAGATCACCGGCGACATCGAGAAGGCGCTGGCCGCCTGACGGTCGACCCGTGATCGCGGTCACTTCTGGTCGTTGCGGTCGGAGGTGACTTGCTCGTAACCACGCGCCGAGAGCAAGGTGCTGGCATGGCCGCCACCACCTCGTCGTACTCCATCACCATGCGCCTCTACACGGCGCCGGACCACGGGGTGGTGGGAGCGGTCGCGACCGCGATCGCCCAGGCCGGCGGCATCGTGACCGCCATCGACGTGGCGGAGTCCAGCCACGAGCGGCTCGTGGTCGACGTGACCTGCTCGGCCAGCGACGCCGACCACGCCAAGCTCCTCGAGGCCGCGGTCGACGCGGTGGCCGGGGTCGAGGTCCACAAGACCAGTGACCGGACCTTCCTGCTGCACCTCGGCGGCAAGATCGAGGTCGCCTCCAAGGTGCCGCTGAAGAACCGCGACGACCTCTCCATGGCCTACACCCCCGGCGTCGGTCGGGTGAGCATGGCGATCGCCGAGCACCCCGACGACGTCTGGCGGCTGACGGTCAAGGGCAACTCCGTCGCGGTCGTCACCGACGGCTCGGCCGTCCTCGGCCTCGGCAACATCGGCCCCGGCGCCGCGATGCCGGTGATGGAGGGGAAGGCCGCGCTGTTCAAGCGCTTCGCCGACATCGACGCCTGGCCGATCTGCCTGGCCAGCCAGGACACCGACGAGATCGTCCGGGCCGTCGAGATGATCGCGCCCGGCTTCGGCGGCATCAACCTCGAGGACATCGCGGCCCCGCGCTGCTTCGAGATCGAGGCGCGGCTGCGCGCCAGCCTCGACATCCCGGTCTTCCACGACGACCAGCACGGCACCGCGATCGTCGTGCTCGCCGCGCTGACCAACGCGCTGCGCGTGGTGCGCAAGCAGCTCGCCGACGTGCGGGTCGTGGTCTCGGGCGGCGGTGCCGCCGGCACCGCCATCGTCACGCTCCTGCTCGCCGCCGGCGTCACCGACGTGGTCGTGGTCGACCGGGCCGGCGCCCTGTCGGCCGACGACGACACCCTCGCGCCCGCGCACCGCGAGCTGGCGGCCGCGACCAACCCCCGCCGCGTCACCGGCGACCTGCACACGGTGCTGGCCGGCGCCGACGTGTTCATCGGCGTGAGCGCGCCCGGCGTGCTGAAGCCCGAGTGGATCAAGGACATGGCCGACGACGCGGTCGTCTTCGCGCTGGCCAACCCCGACCCCGAGGTCGACCCCGCCGAGGCCGAGAAGTACGCCGCCGTGGTGGCGAGCGGCCGCTCGGACTACCCCAACCAGATCAACAACGTGCTGGCCTTCCCGGGCGTCTTCCGGGGCCTGCTCGACGCGCGGGCCTCCGAGATCACCGTCGACATGCTGCTCCGGGCGGCCGAGGCGATCGCCCTGGTCGTCAAGGACGAGGAGCTCAACCCCAACTTCATCATCCCGACCGTCTTCCACCCCGACGTGCCGAAGGCGGTCGCCGCGGCGATCCGCGGTCACTGAGTCCGGGGCGGGCTAGCCTGAGCGCATGCCCAGCTTCGCGCACACCGAGACCGTCGCCGCCTCCCCGGAGCACGTCTTCGCGATCATCGACGACTTCACCCGGACCCCGGAGTGGCTGACTCGCTGCACGGGCATCGACAAGCTCGAGGACGGCCCCAACCACGCCGGCCTGCCGCTGAAGTACCACTACAAGGACGGCAGCCGCACCGGCACGATGGACGGCGAGGTCGCGGCGCGCGAGCAGGACCGCCACCTCACCCTGCACTTCGTCGACAAGATGACCGACGTGACGGTCGACTTCAAGGTCGCGCCGATGGGTGCCGAGACGTCGCTGACCCACGAGATCACGATCCAGACCAAGGGCTTCGGCAAGCTCTTCACGCCGATGATCAAGCGGGCGCTGCCCAGGCAGACCCTCGACGCGATGACGAAGCTGAAGGCGCTCGCCGAGTCCTGAGCCGGGTCTTGAGCCGGGTCCCCGTCAGCGGGTCGCGCAGAGCGCGGCCCCGACGATCCCGGCCTTGTTGCGCAGTGTCGCCGGGACGATCTCGGTGTCGATGTCGATCAGCGGCAGGAACTCGTCGGACTTCTTGCTGATCCCGCCGCCCACGACGAAGAGGTCGGGCGAGAAGAGCATCTCCAGGGTCCGGTAGTACGTCGTGAGCCGCTGGGCCCACTTCGCCCAGGACAGGTCCTCGGACTCCCGGGCGCTGTTGGCGGCGCGCTTCTCGGCGCCGTGGCCGTCGATCTCGAGGTGCCCGAGCTCGGAGTTGGGCACCAGCACGCCGTCGTACACCAGGGCGGAGCCGATGCCGGTGCCGAGGGTGGTGACGATGACCAGTCCGTCGCGCCCGCGGGCGGCGCCGTACCGCACCTCGGCCAGGCCGGCGGCGTCCGCGTCGTTGACGACATGCACGTCGCGGCCGGTCGCCTTGGTGAAGAGGGCGTCCGCGTCGGTGCCGAGCCAGGACTTGTCGATGTTGGCGGCGGAGTGCACCACCCCGTGGCGTACGACGCCGGGCACGGTCACGCCGACCGGACCCCGAGAGTCGGGGAACTGCTCGAGGATCCCCGCGAACACCTCCGCCACCGCCTCGGGGGTGGAGGGCTTGGGCGTCGTCGCGCGCACGCGCTCGGCCGCGAAGTCGCCGGTCCCGAGGTCGACGGGCGCGCCCTTGATGCCGGTGCCGCCGAAGTCGATGCCGAAGGGGAGGTCGCCGCTCATGGGCACAATCTCGCCGTCCGGAGGGCGGGAAGCAACCCCGGAAGCAACCCTCGCGGCCCCGGCTGCGTGCCAGAGATGAGGGCCCGTCCGGGCCCCGGACGGAGGACTACGATGGACATCAGGACCCGCCGGCACCCGATCGCCGCGATCGCCCCCACGGTCGCCGCCGCGCTCGCGCTGGCCCTGGGCGCCCCCACCCCCGTGGGCGCCGCGAGCGCGTCGGTCAACGGACCGTCCTCGGGGGACGTGCGCGTGTGCACCGGCCCCGACCTCACGGCGTCCAAGGGGGCTCTCGAGGGGGCCGCGGGGTCGCGCTTCCTCACGGTCCGCGTCACCAACGCCTCGGAGACCGCCTGCCAGACGATGGGCTACACGGCCTACCGGTTCCGCAACGCGGCCGGCCCGATCGGGCACGAGTCGACGCCCAACACGGTCACCGACGGCACCGAGGGCGTCCCCGTCGTGATCTCTGCCGGGGCCACGGTGAAGTCGGTGCTGAGCTGGACCGACCCGGGGCCGACGGTGCCGAGCCAGTGCCACGCCAAGGCGACCACGGCCTTCCGGCTCAAGATCCACGACGTGGACCGCTACTACCGGCTGCCACTGAAGGTCGACGTCTGCACGACGCTGAAGTACCGCCCGCACGGCACCCGGCTCCAGTGACGAGCGCCTGACGGGCCGGCCGCCGGACGAAATATCGGAGGCCTGCGGACGGCCGAGGTGTCAGGCTCGTGGCATGCCCACCGAGCTCACCACGCCCCAGCACCTCGAGGGACTGCGTGCTGCCCTGGTCTCCTTCGTCCGGTACGCCGAGCGGGCCGGCCTTCGCGCGCCCGTCCCGACCTGCCCCGACTGGACCGTCCGGCACCTCGTCGCGCACCAGGGGATGGTGCACCGGTGGGCCGCGGCGGCGCTCCGCGGCGAGCGGGTCGACCCGGACGACCTCGAACGCGACGGTCGCTCCTCGCCCGACCCGCTGGAGTGGCTGCGCGACGGGGCCGTCGAGGTGGCCGCGGCGGTGACCAGCGCGCCCGAGCGGGTGGCCGCGCCGGTGTTCCTGCTCGACGCCCCGCCGGCCCGGGCCTTCTGGGCGCGGCGGCAGTGCCACGAGACCACGATCCACGCCGTCGACGCGCTCGCGGCCTCACTGGGTCGCTACCCCCGCGGGTCGGAGACCTGGATCGACCCCGTGCTCGCCCGCGACGGCATCGACGAGCTGCTCGGCGGGTTCCTGCCCCGGCCCCGGTCGCGGCTGCGGCGCCCGGAGGAGACGACGCTGGTGGTGGCTCCCACGGACGGACCCGACTGGTGGCGCGTGCAGATCGGCGCGCACCCGCCGGTGACCACGCGGCGTACGGGCCCGGTGGCGGAGGCCGACGTGACGCTCACCGGCCCGTCGGTCGGGCTCTACCTGACGCTGTGGAACCGCTCGGACGCCGAGGAGGACTGCGTCGACACGCGGGGCGTGCTGGACGACTGGCGCGACCTGTCGGCGGTCCGCTGGGCCTGACTTTACAAACCAGAACCTCTTGTCAAAGTGGTTTACAAACCCTATGGTCATGTAAACCCCGGCAGGAAGGTTCCCGCATGAGCACCGCCAACGCGACGGTCCCCCTCGGCTCGACCGAGGCGTGGAAGGACAAGAAGCGCTACCTGTGGCTGATCGGCCTCGTCGTCCCGAGCCTGGCGTTCATCGCCGGCGGGATGTGGGCGCTGACCGGGTGGGGCGTGTGGTTCTGGATCGGTCCGATCGTGATCCTCGGCGTCGTCCCGGCGATCGACCTGCTCGCGGGGCTGGACCGCTCCAACCCGCCCGACGACGCGATCGAGGCGCTGGAGAAGGACCGCTACTACCGCTGGATCACCTATCTCTTCCTGCCGATCCAGTACGTCGGCTTCGTCGGCGCCTTCTACGTCATCGCCCACGGTGCCGGCGGCTTCGGCGACCTGACCACGCTCGACAAGCTCGGCCTGGCGATCTCGATCGGCTGCATCGGCGGGATCGGCATCAACACCGCCCACGAGCTCGGCCACAAGAAGGAGGCCAACGAGCGCTGGCTGTCCAAGATCGCGCTGGCGCAGAGCTTCTACGGCCACTTCTACATCGAGCACAACCGCGGCCACCACGTCCGGGTCGCCACCCCGGAGGACCCCGCCAGCAGCCGGTTCGGCGAGAACTTCTACCAGTTCTGGCCGCGCACGGTGATCGGGTCGCTGCGCTCGGCCTGGCGGCTGGAGAAGCGGCGCTACGCCCGCAAGCAACAGCACCCCTTCCGGCTCGGCAACGACGTGCTCAACGCCTGGCTGATGTCCGCGGTGCTGTGGGGCGGCCTGGTCGCCTGGCTGGGCGTGGGGATCCTGCCGTTCCTCGTCGTGCAGGCGGTCGTCGGTTTCTCGCTGCTCGAGGTCGTCAACTACATGGAGCACTACGGGATGCTGCGGCAGAAGGTCGGCGTCGGCGAGCGCCAGCGCTACGAGCGGGTCGACCCCTCGCACTCGTGGAACTCCAACAACATCGCGACCAACGTGCTGCTCTACCACCTGCAGCGGCACAGCGACCACCACGCCAACCCGACGCGTCGCTACCAGACCCTGCGCGACTTCGAGGAGAGCCCGGTGCTGCCCACGGGGTACGCCGGCATGATCGTGCTCGCGATCCTCCCGCCGGTCTGGCGCCGGGTGATGGACCCCCGCGTCCTCGCCCACTTCGATGGCGACCTGACCCGCGCCAACCTCCAGCCCCGCAAGCGCGAGCGCATCCTCGCGGCGTACCCGCCCCCGCCATCGGTGGTTGAGGAGGTTGCTCTGCAACCGTCTCGAAACCAGCCGATCGAGGAGGTTCTCGCGGCCCGCTGCCCCGGCTGCTCCTACACCTACGACGTCAACGCCGGCGACGAGCATGAGGGCTTCGCCGCCGGGACGGCCTGGGCCGACATCCCCGCCGACTGGTGCTGCCCGGACTGCGGCGTGCGCGAGAAGGTCGACTTCATCCCCCTGAGCCGGAGCGAGGCCCTCTGATGCGCATCCACGTGGACCGCGACCGGTGCGAGGGGCTCGGCATGTGCGAGGCGATGGCGCACGAGTTCTTCGAGCTCCGTGAGGATGAGGGAGGTGACGACGTCATGCACCTGCGCGACGAGACGCCGGCCGAGGAGCACCGTGGGCAGGTGGCCGCGGCCGTTGCGTCCTGCCCGGTGCTCGCACTGTCCCTGACCGACTGAGCACGACCGGCTCCCTAGACTGGTGCCGTGACGACCGCCCCCGACCGAGCCCCCCTGACGGCGACGATGCGGGAGCGGGTCGTCGAGGCCGCCGTGGCGCTGACCACCGAGGTCGGCTGGGCCCAGGTGACGATGGCCCGGATCGCCGACCGGGTGGGGGTCTCCCGGCAGACCGTCTACAACGAGGTCGGCACCAAGCCGGGCCTGGCCGAGGCGATGATCCTGCACGAGCTCGACCGCTTCCTCGGCGTGGTCAACCTCGCCTTCGACGACGCCCCGACCGACCTGGTCGAGGCGATCCGGGGGGCGACCCGCGGGGTCCTCGAGCTGGCCCAGGACAACCCGCTCCTGCACGCCGTCGTCTCCGCGACGCACGGCGCCGACACCGAGCTGCTGCCGCTGCTGACGACCCACGCCGAGTCCCTGCTCGCCGCGGCCAAGATCGTCATCAAGGACCGGATCGAGCCCTACGCGCTCGCCCTCGACGACGAGCACCTCGAGGCCGCCATCGACATGGTCGTCCGGGTGGTGCTCAGCCATGTCATGCAGCCCTCGGCCTCCCCGGCCGACACGTCCGCCGACATCGCCTGGATCGCCGCGCGGGTGCTGCGCCCCTAGCCCTCAGCCCGTCGCGCGGCGGGCCCGGGCATGAGCGAGCTCGACGGCCTCGTGGAACCCGCGGGCGACGTACGCCGGGACCTTGAGGCCCTGCTCGCGGGCCCACAGCAGCTCGCGCTCGACCCGGGAGATCTCGCCAGCGAAGCGGCTCGGCTCGTCGGCGATGCCCAGGGTGGCCATCACCTCGCCGAAATCGGCCCGCTGGCCGTCGTGGTTGGCGCCCACTGGGGCGAACGAGAATCGCCGTAACCGGCGCACCAGCCAGCGCTGCCAGCCGGTGAGCTCGCTCCACAGACCGCGCGCGGAGAGCTGGTAGAAGGCGAAGTGGCCGGGCTCCTGGCGACGGATCGGGGCGATCACGGTGTCGGCCACCGCCGTCTCGCCCATCTCCGTGACCCCCCGGTGCAGCAGGTTGTAGGCCAGCACCGCGGAGCGCTCGGTGGCCGCGCCGGTCAGGTAGTAGAGCATCCGCACGACGTCCTGGATCGCGGCGACGTGGGCGAGCATCCCCAGCACCTTGATCTTCGCCCCCACCGTGTCGAGGTCGGGGGTGGCCGGCGGCCGGCCGACCTGCACCTGCAGGCGGTCGAGGATCAGCCCGTGCTGGACCTCCTGCGGCTGCCAGACGTCCGCGAAGAAGCGGCGGTCGACCTCGGGCGGGTCCGGGAGCAGCGTGACGAGCTCGAGGACGTTGCGGTCCACCTCGAGCTCGACCCGGGCCATGTAGTCCAGCACGTGGCCGTAGCGCTCGGCGAGGACGGCGGGCCGGTGCACGGTGAAGTCGACGGACGACAGCTCGATCGGCGGGTGCTCGGCCCCCAGGCGCTCGACGTGGTCGACGAGTCGCTGCTCCGTCGTACGGGCAGGGGCCGCGGCGTGGCGCATAGTGTGGGGCACGTGGAGCATTCGGCGCCGGGCGCGGTCCGGATGGGCACGCATGCCGGACGGGCCGTCGTGGCCGCCGCCCTGCTCGGCTCGGGCATGACCATGCTGGACGGCACCGTCGTCAACGTCGCGCTGCGCACGATCGGCGCGGACCTCGACGCGACGCTCGCCGAGCTCCAGTGGGTCTCCAACGGCTACCTCCTCTCGCTGGCCAGCCTGATCCTGCTCGGGGGCTCGCTGGGCGACCGGTTCGGCCGTGTGCGGGTGTTCAACGTCGGGACCGTCGCCTTCACGCTCGCCTCGGTGCTGTGCGGGCTCGCGCCCACACCGGAGGTGCTGATCGCGGCCCGCGTCCTGCAGGGCGCCGGCGCGGCGCTGCTGATGCCCGGCAGCCTCGCGATGATCCAGGGCGCCTTCGTGCGTGACGACCGGGCGGCCGCGATCGGCGCCTGGTCGGGCCTCGGCGGCATCGCGGCGGCGCTCGGGCCGTTCCTCGGCGGCACCCTCATCGAGTACGCCGACTGGCGCTGGATCTTCTTCCTCAACGTCCCCCTCGGCGCGCTGAGCGTGGTCGTCGCGACCCGGTCGGTGCCCGAGACGCTCGACCCGCACGCCCCCGCGCGGTTCGACGCGACCGGGGCGCTGCTCGCGTGCCTGACGCTCGGCGGGACGACGTACGCGCTCATCGAGTGGGGCCGGCCACTCGTGCCCGTTGCGTTGGGGGTCGCCGTGCTGGCCGCGGCCGCGTTCGTGCTCGTCGAGCGCCGGAGCGACCACCCGATGCTGCCGCTGGGGATCTTCGCCGACCGCACGTTCAGCAGCGCCAACGCGATGACGCTGCTCGTCTACGCCGCCCTCGGCGCCGTGCTGTTCTTCCTCGTCCTGCAGCTCCAGGTCGTGGTCGGGTACGGCGCCCTCCGCGCGGGCATCTCCAGCCTGCCGATCACGGTCTGCATGCTGCTGCTGGCCCGGCGCGGTGGCCGGCTGGCGTCCCGGATCGGGCCGCGGATCCCGATGACCCTCGGGCCGCTGGTGATGGCGGCGGGGGTGCTGCTGCTGACGCGAGTGGGTCCGGGGACGACGTACGTCCTCGACGTGCTGCCCGGCATCACCGTCTTCGGGCTGGGCCTGCCGCTGCTGGTCGCGCCGCTGACGGCCACGGTGCTGGCGGCCGCGCCCGACGAGCACGCCGGCCTCGCGAGCGGGGTCAACAACGCGGTGGCGCGGGCCGGCTCGCTGCTGGCCGTCGCGGCGCTGCCGCTGCTGGTCGGGCTCCGGGGCGACGACTACGCCGACCCGGCCGTGCTCGACGACGCCTACCGCTCCGCGATGGTCGCCTGCGCGGTCCTGCTCGTGCTCGGCGGGCTGCTGTCGTGGGCGACGATCCGGACGCCGGGCGGCCTGGGCAGGTCCGGGGGCAGGTCGCGGTGACGTCACGATCGGCGGACCCGGCTGTGCGGCTTGCCGCATCGACCTAGTCTGACCCGTGAGGGAGGGCACATGCGGAACGCGCGCGCACTGGCGGCACTGCTGCTGCCCCTCGCCCTGCTCACGACGGCCGGCTGCGACGGGAAGGCCGCGGCCCACGACCCGGCCACCAGCCCGGCGGCCGCGACGTCCGGCGCGGGTGACCCGGGCACGAGCCCCAGCAACAGCACCAGCCCCGTCGCCGACGCCGACCACGCGGTCGACCCGCCCGGCAAGCTGAGCGGCCGGCTCTACGCCGCCGACATGCTCGTCTACAGCCAGGACACCCTCAGCCCCGCGGTCGTGAAGCGGATCCAGCACCTGAAGGGCGTCACCCGCGTCGAGAGCCTCTCGATGGCACAGGTCAGCATCGAGAACCACGCCCTCAACGTGGCGGCCGTCGACGCGGGCACCTACCGCAACTGGACGCCGTACGCCTCGGCCACCACGCAGGCCGTCTGGGACCGGGTCGCGGGCGGCGAGGTCGCGCTGCTCCCGGAGCTGAAGAAGCGGCTGCCGATCACCGGCAAGGGCTACCTCCAGCTCGGCTCCAGCAAGGACGCCCCCGAGCTGCACGTCGGGGCGTTCGCGCCGCAGATCCCCAACGCCATCGACGCCGTCGTCAACGAGAAGTGGGCCGACTCGCTGGGCATGAAGAAGGACAACGCGCTGCTGATCTACACCGGCAGCACGTCGCCGTCCTCGCTGCGCAAGCCCGTCGAGAAGGTCGCCGGCACGACCGCGTCGGTCCAGAGCCTCGACATCGTCGCGCGCGCCGGCCTGGACATCCACGCGAAGCAGACGGCGTTCCTCGTCGGCTCGGTCGCCGACGCGGTCGGCACCTTCAACTACACCGTGCTCGGCGGCGGCCGGATCGCACCGGAGGCCTCGTGGGTCGCCTCCCACATCGCCACCCAGCAGGTCCCGATCCTGGGCAGCGTCACCTGCAACCGGCTGCTCTTCCCGCAGCTCACCGCCGCGCTCAACGAGGTCGTCGACCAGGGGCTGGCCGACAAGATCCACCCCGACGAGTACGCCGGCTGCTACTACCCGCGCTTCATCGCCGGCACGACCACGCTGTCCAACCACTCCTTCGGGCTCGCCCTCGACCTCAACGTGCCCGGCAACCAGCGCGGCACCGTCGGCGAGATGGACCGCCAGGTCGTCGCGATCTTCGAGAAGTGGGGCTTCACCTGGGGCGGCCGGTGGCACTACACCGACCCGATGCACTTCGAGATGAACTCGCTGGTCGACCCCCGCTGAATCCACGCGTGAGTCTCAGGCGGGCGACGTACGACGCCTGATCTGTCCGGCGACCATCTCCATGGTCCGTCGCGCCCGGTCGAGGTCGTGCGAGAGGAAGTAGTGGTCGGCACCCGGCGTCATGTCGGAGACGACCTCGATCCCGGCGTTGCGCAGCCGGGCGGCGTACTTGTCGCCGTCGGGACGCAGGGTGTCCCGCTCAGCGGTGAGGACGACCGCGGGCGGCAGCCCCCGCACGGTGTCGGTCAGCAGCGGCGAGGCGTAGGGGTCCGCACGGGTCGCGGGGTCGGGGAAGTAGACCCGGCGCACGAGCCTGCGCAGGGCGGGCGAGATCATCCCGGGCGCCCCGGTGTCGACGGCGGTGGCCATGTCGAGGGCCGGGACGCCGAGCACCTGGAGGACCGGGGCGAAGGAGCCGCGGTTCGCGCGCCTGCAGACAGGTGGCGGCGGCCAGCGCCCCGCCGGACGAGAGGCCGCCGACGGCGACGCGGGTCCCGTCGATGCCGTGGTCACTGCCGCGGGTGGCGAGGTGGGCGGCGGCGTCGTGGGCCTCGTGCTGGGCGACGGGGTACCGCACGTAGGGGCCGGCGCGGAAGTCGACGTTGGCGACCACGACGCCCGCCCGGGAGGCGACGTACCGGCACCAGAAGTCGTCCATCTGTGGGTAGCGCATCAGGAAGGCGCCGCCGTGGAAGTGCACGTAGGCGCCGAGGGCGCGCCGGGCCGCGCGGACCGGGCGGTAGAGGTGGACCGGCACGTGGCCGTAGCGCGTGGGCACGCGGACCTTCTCCGGCTTCGGCAGGTCCTCGCCGGCGAAGCGGAGCTCGTCGCCATAGCGGACGGGTGAAGCGGGCGAGTGCGTGCATGAGCCCGGCCCGGACGGCGTCGTCGATCCTCACGTAGCCCGTTCGGAGCCGCTCGCGGATCGGATGGGCCGGTCGGCGAGCGGGCCCCGGTCGGTAGCGTGCCGGGCATGCGCGCCGTCCAGGTCATCACGCCCACCGGTCCCAGCGATCTCGAGATCCGCGACGTCGCCGAGCCGACGCCCGGCCCCGACGACGTGCTCGTCGAGGGCACCGCGTCGGCATCTCCTTCCCCGACCTGCTGCTGAGCAAGGGGCAGTACCAGCTCAAGCCCGAGCCGCCCTTCACCCTCGGCGTGGACTTCGCGGGGTCGTGGTGTCCGGCGGCGGGCTCGCTCCGGGGACGCGGGTCGCCGGGGTGGCGCCGTACGGCGCTGCCGGTGAGCTGGTCAGCAACCCGGCGGGTCTCGACGTTCGCACTGCCGGACTCGATCAGCCTCGACGAGGGGGCTGCGCTGCCCATGAACTACCTGACCGCGCAGTTCGCGCTGGCCGAGCGCGGCGACGTGAAGGCCGGCGAGACCGTGCTCGTGCACGGCGCGGCCGGTGGCGTCGGCACCGCGACCATCCAGGTCGCGAAGGGCTACGGCGCCCGCACGATCGCGGTCGTCTCGACCGAGGAGAAGGCCAAGGTCGCCCTCGACGCCGGCGCCGACGAGGCGGTGCTGCTCCGACGACTTCAAGGACAAGGTCATGGAGCTGACCGGGGGCCGGGGCGTCGACATCGTCCTCGACGTGGTCGGCGGCGACGCCTTCACCGACTCGCTGCGGGTGCTCGGGGCGCAGGGGCGGCTGCTGGTCGTCGGCTTCGCGTCCGGCCAGGGCATCCCCGAGGTCAAGGTCAACCGGCTCCTCCTCAACAACATCGACGTCCGCGGCGTCGGCTGGGGCGCCTACGCGATGATGCGGCCGGGCTACATGCACGAGCAGTGGGCCGAGATCCTGCCGATGATGGAGTCGGGCGTCATCAAGCCGCCGATCGGGGCGACGTACGCGCTCGAGGACTTCGGACAGGCGCTGGTCGACATGGACGAACGCCGCACCCTCGGCAAGTCCGGTCGTCCGGGTGCGCGACTGACCGATCGGTTACGGTCGGTCCCGTGAGCATGCTGGATGACGCCCGACCGGGCATGAACCCCCGACATCCGTCCCCAGGACGACCTCTTCGGACACGGGAACGGGCGGTGGCTCGACGAGACCGAGATCCCTCGGACCGCTCGAGCTGGGGACCCTTCGTCCAGCTGGCCGACGTGGCCGAGGAGCAGGTCCGCCGGATCATCGAGGACATCGCGTCCGCCGATCCGGCGTCGCTGGACGACGAGGCGCGCAAGATCCACGACCTCTACGCGTCGTTCATGGACACCGAGACCATCAACCACCGCGGTCTGCGGCCCGTGCGGCCGCTGATCGACGCGGTCGCCGCCCTGCGCGACACCCGCGACCTGGCGGCGTTCCTCGGCGAGTTCGAGCGGATCGGCGGGCACGGCCTCTTCGGCAGCTACATCGCCACCGACAACAAGGACTCCGACCGCTACCTCTTCCACCTCGTGCAGGGCGGCCTCGGGCTGCCGGACGAGTCCTACTACCG